>NZ_JAJQKY010000075.1:0-307 GCF_021213715.1 Pseudomonas sp. CP-1 | reverse complement strand
TTTCGTCGAGGACGGCTGTGGCGGTTTATGGACCACCGATACCGGCTCGCCCATCGTCATTCGTGGCAAAGACAAACTTGCGGAACATGCCGTCTGGTCATTGAAGTGCTTTCCCGATTGGGAGTGGTACAACATAAATATATTCGGAACCGACGACCCTAATCATTTCTGGGTCGAATGCGACGGTCACGGCAAGATTCTTTTCCCCGGATATCCCGAAGGTTATTACGAAAACCACTTCCTGCATTCCTTCGAACTTGAAGACGGCAAGATCAAGCGCAACCGCGAATTCATGAACGTCTTCCAG
>NZ_JAJQKY010000074.1:0-307 GCF_021213715.1 Pseudomonas sp. CP-1 | reverse complement strand
TTTCGTCGAGGACGGCTGTGGCGGTTTATGGACCACCGATACCGGTTCGCCCATCGTCATTCGTGGCAAGGACAAGCTGGCCGAGCACGCGGTGTGGTCGCTGAAATGCTTCCCGGATTGGGAGTGGTACAACATCAAGGTCTTCGAGACCGACGATCCCAACCACTTCTGGGTCGAGTGCGACGGCCACGGCAAGATCCTCTTCCCCGGGTATCCCGAGGGTTACTACGAGAACCACTTCCTGCATTCCTTCGAGCTGGACGACGGCAAGATCAAGCGCAACCGCGAATTCATGAACGTCTTCCAG
>NZ_JAJQKY010000073.1:0-326 GCF_021213715.1 Pseudomonas sp. CP-1 | reverse complement strand
GCCGCCGCCCAGGAAATCGCCCGCAACGCCGCCGATGCCTCGCACCATGCGTCCGACGCCAACCACCAGGCCGAGGACGGCAAGCAGGTGGTCGAGCAGACCATCCGCGCGATGAACGAGCTTTCCGAGAAGATCAGCGCCTCCTGCGCCAACATCGAGGCCCTCAACAGCCGCACGGTGAACATCGGCCAGATCCTCGAAGTGATCAAGGGCATCTCCGAGCAGACCAACCTGCTCGCCCTCAACGCCGCCATCGAAGCCGCCCGCGCCGGCGAGGCCGGACGCGGCTTCGCGGTGGTCGCCGACGAGGTGCGCAACCTGGCCCA
>NZ_JAJQKY010000072.1:0-335 GCF_021213715.1 Pseudomonas sp. CP-1 | reverse complement strand
GGTTGGCGACGATGCCGCGCAACAGGTTGCGCCAATGGCCGGCCAAGCGTTCCACGGTGGAGGCGTCGAACAGATCGGTGGCATAGTCGAAGGAGGCCCAGATGCCGTTTTCGTCTTCCTGAATATCCAGCGTCAGGTCGAACTGCGCAGTCTGGCCGTCCCAGGCCAGGCCTTCCAGACGCAGGTCCTCCAACTGAACCTCGGGCGTCACCGAGCGTATCTCGCTCTGATGGTTGAACAGCACCTGGAACAGTGGGTTATGGCTGGCATTGCGCTCCGGCTGCAAGGCTTCCACCAGTTGCTCGAACGGCAGGTCCTGGTGCGCCTGGGCCTCC
>NZ_JAJQKY010000071.1:0-351 GCF_021213715.1 Pseudomonas sp. CP-1 | reverse complement strand
GCCTTGAGCACCTGGGTGTTGACGAAGAAGCCGATCAGCCGCTCGGTCTCCACGCGGTTGCGATTGGCGATCGGCACACCGACACGGATATCCGCCTGCCCGCTGTAGCGATACAACAGCGCCTGGAACGAGGCCAGCAACAGCATGAAACTACTGGCGCCTTCACGCTGGGCCAAGGCTCTCACGGCCTCGACCAGTTCCCGCGGTAGCTCGAAACCCAACTGCGCGCCACGATGGCTCTGCCGGGCCGGACGCGGCCGATCGAACGGCAACTCCAGCACCGGCTGCTCGCCGCCCAGCAGGCCAGTCCAGTACGCCAACTGGCGCTCCTTTTCCCCCGCCTCCATCCAG
>NZ_JAJQKY010000070.1:0-368 GCF_021213715.1 Pseudomonas sp. CP-1 | reverse complement strand
CAGCGGCACAGCCTGTTCGTCGAGGACGGCTGCGCCGGCAACTGGACCACGGAAAGCGGTGAACCCCTGGTCTTCCGGGGCCATGAGAGCCTCAGGCGGCTCGCCGAGTGGCTCGAGCGCTGCTTCCCCGACTGGGAGTGGCACAACGTGCGGATCTTCGAGACCGAGGATCCGAACCACTTCTGGGTCGAGTGCGACGGGCGCGGCAAGGCGCTGGTCCCGGGGTATCCGCAGGGCTATTGCGAGAACCACTACATCCATTCCTTCGAACTCGAGAACGGCCGGATAAAACGTAATCGCGAGTTCATGAACCCGATACAGAAATTGCGTGCATTGGGAATAGCCGTTCCGCAAATAAAACGTGACGG
>NZ_JAJQKY010000069.1:0-380 GCF_021213715.1 Pseudomonas sp. CP-1 | reverse complement strand
AGGCAGGACAACCCCTCGGGGATCGGCAGACGCTCCAGCAGGTGGCTATGGGTCAGCAGCAGGTGCGCGCGACTGTCCTGCATCATGTACAGCAGGCGCTCGCGCGGGTATTCGATGTCCAGCGGCACGTAGGCGCCGCCGGCCTTCAGCACCGCCAGGAACGCCACCATGATCTCCGCGCTGCGCTGCATGGCGATCGCCACCCGCACCTCGGGGCCGACGCCTCGGGCGATCAACGCATGGGCCAGGCGGTTGGCCCGGCTATCCAGCTCGGCGTAGGTGAGCTTTTCCTCGTCGAAGATCACCGCCACCGCATCCGGCGCCATACGCGCCCGCTCGGCCACTCGCTGGTGTACCAGCGGCGTTGCCGGATAGCCCGA
>NZ_JAJQKY010000068.1:0-390 GCF_021213715.1 Pseudomonas sp. CP-1 | reverse complement strand
TGTCACCAGCAACCAGGTGACCATCAGCTACACCATCGACAGCACTGACACCAATGCTGCTGCGGACCTCGCAACAGCATTGAACCAAAGCAACAACATCGTGAAGAACTCCGCAACAGCGACGGGCAACACCAAGGTGACAGTGGCATACCGCTGCAACTAAGTGGTCGAGCCTGACTGCTGCTTGACAAGTCGGCACGTGGTCTTGGTTGCACAACAGCAAGCTTGAAACTCACACAAAAGGAACGATCCATGATCGAACGTAGTACCAAAGGTAATCGCCAGAAGGGTTTTACCCTGATCGAACTGGCCATTGTGCTGGGGGTCATCGCAATCCTGACTGCCTTCTTCCTGCCGGGCATGCTCAAGGCGCGTGAAGACTCCAAGCTG
>NZ_JAJQKY010000067.1:0-399 GCF_021213715.1 Pseudomonas sp. CP-1 | reverse complement strand
CCGGATTGGCAATCATAACTTCTTGGCTATAGCCATCCAAGAAAACAAACTTACTGCACGACCTGAAGCTGGTTCAGACCCGCATGAAGAAATTGCTGTTGACGCAGGACTGGCTCCCCCATACAACCTGAATCCCTTGGTAGTTAAGCTGTTGACCCGGTGGTCTATCGCGTCCATTGCACCATGGGCACATGGGGTAAATGGAAAAAGAAATTCGGACGAAACAATAACCTGAGGAATGCTTGGCATTTCCTCTTCGAATACAACATCAATATATGGCATTGAGTCGCATATCTTCTCCGCTTGGTTCGACCAGAACGAGCCACAGATTGACGTGTATGCTCGGCCGCTCAGGATCTTAGTTTCTTCTGCTGCCCGCCAGACACCGGATTGGCAATG
>NZ_JAJQKY010000066.1:0-443 GCF_021213715.1 Pseudomonas sp. CP-1 | reverse complement strand
GGCTTCCGCATCGAACTGGGAGAGATCGAGGCGCGCCTGCGCGAGCATCCGGCGGTGCGCGAGGCGGTGGTGGTGGCCCAGCCGGGCGCGGTGGGCCAGCAGTTGGTGGGCTACGTGGTGGCGCAGGAGCCGGCGGTCGCGGATTCGCCGGAAGCGCAGGCGGAGTGCCGGGCGCAGTTGAAGACGGCGCTGCGCGAGCGCCTGCCGGAATACATGGTGCCGTCGCACCTGTTGTTCCTGGCGCGGATGCCGCTGACGCCGAACGGCAAGCTGGACCGCAAGGGCCTGCCACAGCCGGATGCGAGCCTGTTGCAGCAGGTCTACGTGGCGCCGCGAAGCGATCTGGAGCAACAGGTCGCGGGGATCTGGGCGGAGGTCCTGCAATTGCAACAGGTCGGGCTCGACGACAACTTCTTCGAGCTTGGCGGCCACTCGTTGCTGGC
>NZ_JAJQKY010000065.1:0-445 GCF_021213715.1 Pseudomonas sp. CP-1 | reverse complement strand
TTGCCAATCCGGTATGTGGAAAATGAATGGAGGAGGCGCACCTACCTGCAAGGCATATACGATACCTGGATATTCGGCCAACGACGTAACAACGTATGCCTGCCCCGCGGGCTATACAAAGATCGGGTGGGATACTTACGGGCAGGGATGGCGGTCCAGTAGCTCCTCTGGGATTATCATTGGCAGTAACGACTACTCGACAATTTTTTGCTGTCAATTCTAACCATTTTGCCAATTCGGGGTGTGGCGCGGCGGCAACGGAACACAATCCCTCGTAGGTGGATACGGCGGCTACGCAAGTTGCAGGCGGATTTACGAACTAAACAACAACCCTGTTTATTGCGAGCAAGGTGAAACAGCCGCGGGAATCTACATAACCACCGAGGGCGGAGGGCAGTCGGCTAACTTGTTGTGCTGTAGTTAGAGGTCCTCTTTGCCAATCCGG
>NZ_JAJQKY010000064.1:0-493 GCF_021213715.1 Pseudomonas sp. CP-1 | reverse complement strand
CGCCTTGCGATCCAGCTTGCCGTTCGGACTCAGCGGCATCCGCTCCAGCGCCAGCCACTGCGCCGGCACCATGTATTCCGGCAGGCTCGCCGCCAGGTGCGCGGCCAGGGCTTCGCGCCAGTCGCCGCTCTCGCTCTCCAGCACCACGTAGCCGACCAACTGCTTGCCGTCCACCGCCAGCACCGCCGCCTCGCGCACCCACGGATGCTCCAGCAGGCGCGCCTCGATCTCGCCCAGCTCGATGCGCAGGCCGCGCAGCTTCACCTGGTGGTCGATCCGCCCGGCGTACTCGATCACCCCGTCGGCGCGGTAGCGCGCCAGGTCGCCGGTGCGGTACATCCGCTCCCCAGCCACGAACGGGCTGGCGACGAAACGCTCGGCAGTCAGCCCCGGACGCTGGTGGTAGCCACGGGCCAGGCCCCGACCGGCCAGGTACAGCTCGCCGAGCACGCCCACCGGTACCGGCTCCAGGTTGCCATCGAGGATGTAGCAG
>NZ_JAJQKY010000063.1:0-503 GCF_021213715.1 Pseudomonas sp. CP-1 | reverse complement strand
CCCGCCTATATGTCCATCACCGGCACCAAGCAGGGCCTGATCACCGCCGGCGCCTTCACTGAGGACTCGGTCGGCAACACCTACCAGGAAGGCCACGAGGACCAGGTGATGGTCCAGGGCTTCAACCACGAAGTGATCATCCCGCGCGACCCGCAGTCCGGCCAGCCGACCGGCCAGCGCGTGCACAAGCCGGTGGTCATCACCAAGGTCTTCGACAAGGCCTCGCCGCTGCTGCTGGCCGCCCTGACCTCCGGCGAGCGCCTGACCAAGGTCGAGATCCAGTGGTACCGCACCTCCGCCGCCGGCACCCAGGAGCACTACTACACCACCGTCCTGGAAGACGCGATCATCGTCGACATCAAGGACTACATGCACAACTGCCAGGACCCGGGCAACGCCCACTTCACCCACCTGGAAGACGTGCACTTCACCTACCGCAAGATCACCTGGACCCACGAAGTCTCCGGCACCTCCGGCTCCGACGACTGGCGCTCCCCGGTCGC
>NZ_JAJQKY010000062.1:0-529 GCF_021213715.1 Pseudomonas sp. CP-1 | reverse complement strand
CAGCGGCGTGGACGGGGTGAAGCTCCAGTTGCCGCTGCCGTCGGCAGTGACCTGCCCGATGGGATTGCCGCTGCCATCGGTCAGGGTCACCGTGGCGCCCGGTTCGGCGGTGCCGCTGATCTCCGCGCCGTTGCTCGGATTGACCACCGGCGCGGCCGGCGCCACCGAGTCCACGGTGGTGCTGGCCGGAGCGCTGGTATTGCCGGTCGGGTCGCTGGCCGTGGCGTTGACCACGGTGCCGTTGGCCAGCGGCGTGCCCGGTGTGAAGCTCCAGTTGCCGCTGCCATCGGCGGTGACCTGCCCTATCGGGTTGCCGTTGCCGTCGGTCAGGGTCACGGTAGCGCCCGGCTCGGCGGTACCGCTGAGCGTGGTGCCGTTGCTCGGGTTGAGCACCGGCGCCGCCGGGGCCTGCGAGTCCACGGTGACGCTGGCGCCCGGGCTGTTGTTGCCGGCGGCGTCCTGGGCCACCACGTTGACCACGGTGCCGTTGGCGATCGGCGTGGACGGGGTGTAGGTCCAGTTGCCGCTG
>NZ_JAJQKY010000061.1:0-641 GCF_021213715.1 Pseudomonas sp. CP-1 | reverse complement strand
GAGCTTCTTCTCGATCTCCTCGTTGGCGCGCGCCAGGATCAGGCCCCCGCGCGGGCCGCGCAGGGTCTTGTGGGTGGTGGTGGTGACTACGTCGGCGAAGGGGATCGGGTTCGGGTAGAGGCCGGCGGCGACCAGCCCGGCGACGTGGGCCATGTCGACGAACAGCAGCGCGCCGACCTTGTCGGCGATGGCGCGGAAGCGCGGGAAGTCGAGGGTCTTGGAGTAGGCGGAAAAGCCGGCGACGATCATCTTCGGCTTATGCTCCACGGCCAGGCGCTCGACTTCGTCGTAGTCGATCAGCCCGGTAGCGGTGTCCAGGCCGTACTGCACGGCGTTGTACAGCTTGCCGGAGGAGGACACCTTGGCGCCGTGGGTGAGATGGCCGCCGTGGGCCAGGCTCATGCCGAGGATGGTGTCGCCGGCGTTGAGCAGCGCCAGGTACACCGCGGCGTTGGCCGAGGAACCGGAATGCGGCTGGACGTTGGCGTAGTCGGCGCCGAACAGCTGCCTGGCGCGGTCGATGGCCAACTGCTCGACCTTGTCGACGTGTTCGCAGCCGCCGTAGTAGCGCTTGCCCGGATAGCCCTCGGCATATTTGTTGGTCAGGCCGCTGCCCTGCGCCTGCATGACCCGCTTGCTGG
>NZ_JAJQKY010000060.1:0-786 GCF_021213715.1 Pseudomonas sp. CP-1 | reverse complement strand
CACGTCAAACTTAGTAGAGTCCGTTTTCCGAGCAGGAGACGGCAGTGAAAAAGCGTTTTACCGAAGAGCAGATTCTCGACTTCCTCAAGCAGGCGGAGGCCGGTGTGCCGGTGAAGGAACTGTGTCGCCGACACGGCTTCAGTGATGCCTCGTTCTACACCTGGCGGGCCAAGTTTGGCGGTATGACCGTGGCGGACGCCAAACGGTTGAAGGATCTTGAACTGGAAAACAGCCGATTGAAGAAGTTGCTCGCCGAGGCCCACCTCGACATCGAGTCGCTGAAAGTGGTCGCCCGGGGAAAAGGGTAAGCCCGACAGCACGGCGGGAGGCGGTGCAGGAGATGCAGGCGCGAACCGGCATCTCCGAGCGTCGTGCCTGTCAGTTGATCGGGCTGTCCCGCTCGGTGTTGCGCTACCAGCCGCGAGCCAGTGTGCAAAACACCGAGCTGCAAGCCCAACTGGTGGAACTGGCCCAAGAGCGCCGGCGCTTTGGCTATCGCCGCCTGCACATCCTGCTGCGGCGTGCTGGCGTGCAGGTCAACCACAAGCGGATCTATCGCCTGTACCGCGCTGCCGGCTTGATGGTGAAACGGCGGCGCCGCCGCCATGGCGTCGCGGTGGAGCGCGAACGTCTGAGTTTGCCGAGCGCACCAAACCAGGTCTGGTCGATGGACTTCGTCTTCGATGCACTGAGCACCGGGCGACGGATCAAATGCCTGACGGTGGTCGATGACTTCACCAAGGAGTCGGTCGGCATCCTGGTGGAGCACGGTATCAGCGGCTTTCG
>NZ_JAJQKY010000059.1:0-1087 GCF_021213715.1 Pseudomonas sp. CP-1 | reverse complement strand
CCACCTGCTGGAGCGTCTGCCGATCCCCGAGGGGTTGTCCTGCCTGTCCGTGGATCGCGAGGAGGAGTGGGCCGGCTTCCCCGCTCATGATCCAGAGGTGGCGCTGCACGGCGACAACCTGGCCTATGTGATCTACACCTCCGGCTCCACCGGCATGCCCAAGGGCGTGGCGGTGTCCCACGGTCCGTTGATCGCCCATATCGTGGCCACCGGCGAGCGCTACGAGATGACCCCGGAGGACTGCGAGCTGCACTTCATGTCGTTCGCCTTCGACGGTTCCCACGAAGGCTGGATGCACCCGTTGATCAACGGCGCGCGGGTGCTGATCCGCGACGACAGCCTGTGGCTGCCGGAACGGACCTACGCCGAGATGCATCGCCACGGGGTAACGGTGGGGGTGTTCCCGCCGGTGTACCTGCAGCAACTGGCCGAGCATGCCGAGCGCGACGGCAATCCGCCGCCGGTACGGGTCTATTGCTTCGGCGGCGACGCGGTGGCGCAGGCCAGCTATGACCTGGCGTGGCGGGCGCTGAAGCCGAAGTACCTGTTCAACGGCTACGGCCCGACCGAGACGGTGGTGACGCCGCTGCTGTGGAAAGCGCGAGCGGGCGATGCCTGCGGCGCGGCCTACATGCCGATCGGTACGCTGCTGGGCAACCGTAGCGGCTACATCCTCGACGGGCAGTTGAACCTGCTGCCGGTAGGCGTGGCGGGCGAACTGTACCTGGGCGGGGAAGGGGTGGCGCGCGGCTACCTGGAGCGTCCGGCGCTGACCGCCGAGCGTTTCGTGCCGGATCCCTTTGGTGCGCCGGGCAGCCGGCTGTANCTGCTGCCGGTAGGCGTGGCGGGCGAACTGTACCTGGGCGGGGAAGGGGTGGCGCGCGGCTACCTGGAGCGTCCGGCGCTGACCGCCGAGCGTTTCGTGCCGGATCCCTTTGGCGCGCCGGGCAGCCGGCTGTACCGCAGCGGCGACCTGACCCGTGGGCGTGCGGATGGGGTGGTGGACTACCTCGGACGGGTGGACCACCAGGTGAAGATCCGGGGCTTCCGCATCGAACTGGGAGAGATCGAGGCGCGCCTGCGCGAG
>NZ_JAJQKY010000055.1:0-1720 GCF_021213715.1 Pseudomonas sp. CP-1 | reverse complement strand
GGTTGGCGACGATGCCGCGCAACAGGTTGCGCCAATGGCCGGCCAGGCGTTCCACGGTGGAGGCGTCGAACAGGTCGGTGGCGTAGTCGAAAACGGCGCAAAAACGCTGCTCTTCGTCCGTCAGGTCCAACGTCAAGTCGAACTGCGCCGTCCGGCTGTCGAACTGCACGCTTTCCATCTGTAACTCGTCGAAGCGGAATGCCTGGCCGTTGCCACGGGCTTCGCTCTGGTAGTTGAACAGCACCTGGAACAGCGGGTTGTGGCTAAGACTGCGCTCCGGCTGCAAGGCCTCCACCAGTTGCTCGAACGGCAGGTCCTGGTGCGCCTGGGCCTCCAGCGCGCGTTGGCGGGCCTGGGCCAGCAGCTCGTCGAAGCCCATCCGACCGTCCAGGTCGGCCTTGAGCACCTGGGTGTTGACGAAGAAGCCGATCAGCCGCTCGATCTCCACGCGGTTGCGATTGGCGATCGGCACGCCGACACGGATATCCGCCTGCCCGCTGTAGCGATACAGCAGCGCCTGGAACGAAGCCAGCAACAGGGCGAAGGCAGTAGCCCCCTCCTGCTGGGCCACGCGCCTGAGCGCCTGGGACAGATCAATATCCAGTTCCAGGATGAACTGGGCACCACGATGGCTTTGCCGAACCGGGCGCGGCCGGTCGAATGGCAACTCCAGNGCACCACGATGGCTTTGCCGAACCGGGCGCGGCCGGTCGAATGGCAACTCCAGCACCGGCTGCTCGCCGCCCAGCAGGCCGGTCCAGTACGCCAACTGGCGCTCCTTTTCCCCAGCCTCCATCCAGCTGCGCTGCCACAGGGCGTAGTCCGCGTACTGGATCGGCAAAGCCGGCAGCGCTACCTCGAGCCCTCGACTATAGGCGGCATAGAGCTGGACCAGTTCCTCGACCATCACCTGCATCGACCAACCGTCGGACACGATGTGATGCTGGACCAGCACCAGCACATGGTCGTCCTCGGCCAGCCGCAACAGGCTCACCCGCAGCAGCGGCCCACGCTCCAGGTCGAACGGCCGCGCGATCGTCGTCTCGACCTGCCGAGCGAGGGCGCCCTCCTCGAGCGGCCCCAACGCGACGATATCCAACGGCAATGCCATGGATGCGGCGATCTCCTGGCGCGCCTCGTCGCCGTCGAGGCGAAAACGGGTGCGTAGGGTCTCGTGCCGCGCAACCAGGCTGTCGAAGCTGCGTTGCAGGGCATCCAGGTCCAGCCGCCCACGTAGACGCAAGACACTCGGGATATGGTAGGCCGCGCTTTCCGGCTCCAGTTGCCAGAGAAACCACTGTCGCTCCTGGGCATAGGAGAGCCGCAGGGGCTCGCCGTCCTGGCGCTTGAACACTGGCGCGATCTCGAAGAGATTGACACCTTGCTGCTTGAGCAGGACAGCCAATGCCTTCCTTTCCTGGGGGGAAAGGGAGCCCACCTTCTCTATGAGTGCTTGCACGCTACCGCCTCTTAGGAAATCAGTTTTTCAAGTTCATCGGCAGATAGACGTTTGAGCGCCTCCAGGGATTTAGCCAGGGCATCTTCCACCGGCGCGCTCTCGGCCTTGAGGGTCTCGACGCCGTGGCAGAACTCACCCAGTGTCTCCGCGGTGAACATCGACTTGATCGGCACCTCCAGGTGCAGTCGTTCGCGTAGGCGGCCAATGACCTGGGTGGCCAGCAACGAGTGGCCGCCAAGCTCGAAGAAGTTGTCGTCGAGC
>NZ_JAJQKY010000052.1:0-2749 GCF_021213715.1 Pseudomonas sp. CP-1 | reverse complement strand
TAGCATTGGCTTCTAAATCCCTGATCAGCAGTTTCGCTTACAAAATGGAGCGCAAGCACGACCGGTACAGTGAGCCTTTTGAAGATATCCGCGCTTGGCCCCCAGATCGCCAGGCCCAGGTCAGTACGAAAGCCGAGCACCTTCACACCAGACTTCGCTGGATTGAGGTCGCGTTTGGCATCTTCGGTCAAGCGCCACACGCCGCGCTCTCCGTTGACGCGCTCGATGATACCCATCTGTTTCAGTGATTGCTGAGTCCACCGGATAGCGCGGCGAACCAGGCTGTGTTTCTGCCCACTCTCCCCAACAGGCGCAAGCTCGTTCAAGGCTTCCGTAGAAACGCCAAGGTGGTTGGTGACGATCTCGTAGAGCGCGGTGTTCGTCAGGGGCTTGTCGGGGTTGGCCTTGTAGATGCCCGCAATCTGGTCGACGGCGAACAGTTCGCCCTGACCCGGGGCGCTGACTTTGTGTTTGAGTCGGGTGGTGCGCATCGTTTCATTCTCACTCGCGGCCGCAGATTTATCGCGGCGGTTCGATGGAGCTGGCCAACTGGCCAATTGATCACCCGGAGATGATCAGGGCGCTCCGGCTGTGCCAGAACCCGTGCGAATGTGATTCAGGTTCGATGATGTCCTTGAATGGCCTTCATTCGTTCGTAGGTGCGCAGGGCACTGTTCCCCTTACTCCAGTCGATCCCCACCTCATCGTCCATCAGCTGATGGAGTTCCTCCCAATGCGAAACGAGAGCAGCCCATTCGCGTCCGTGGATGGCCATCTCCGAGATTCGCGCCTTCCACTCGGGTACCAGTTCCAGCAGGCGCAGGCATCGACCCAGGTCAGAAGGATCGGACGGTGTGCAGAAGCCATCCTCGGGCAGGACGCCCATCATGCTCGACCAAATCGCTATAGCGGAAAGACCCGTATCTTCCCCTACGATCCACTGGGAAACGCGCTTGAGAAAATCGTTGTTCATTGCAGCTCCAAGACAAAAGAACAGGGCTGCAGATTACTTGGTGGGTAGGCCTGAATCAGTTGAAAGGGGGGGGATGAAATTCAAGTCGGTGCATGCAAAGCCGATCTTGTGAAGACATCAATACGAGAAGCGAGCAGGGCAAGAGAGGGACGAATTCCGCTTATAAGCGGAAGACGACTATAGTCTGAATCCCCAAAATTCCAGCTTTTCGCGTGTCAAGCTGGGACAGCCTTATCCATTTTCGTAATCACAACGTGGCCTTTGGCCGCGCACTTCGAAACCTGCGAAAAACTGCCAACCTCACTCAAGAGCAGCTTGGGTTTGAAGCTGGTCTAGATCGCACCTACATCTCGGTCCTCGAGCGCGGGGAGCGTTCGCCCACGCTTGACACTATCGTTTCCCTTAGCGACGTGTTCGGCTTGAGCGTTCTAGAGCTCGCCAGTCACATCCAAAGTCAGTTGGACGAGATGCATGACAACCAAGACTCTTCGCGAAGCCCTTAATCACTACCGTGAGAAAGTCTCGATTCTCAAGAAGGGCTACAAGCAAGAATGCTATCGCATTCAGCAGATAGCCAACTCGCTCCTGGGTGAGAAAATCGTGCGCGAGATCACATCTGTTGACATCGCGACTTACAGAGATGAAAGGCTTCAGCAGCTCAATGGCAAAACTGGTCAACAGATCTCGCCGGCTACCGTTCGCCTCGAGATGTCCTTGCTGTCGAATCTGTTCGAGCTTGGACGTATCGAGTGGGGCATCTGCGATGACAATCCAGTCCTCAAGGTTAGAAAGCCCAAAATGCCGCCTGGCCGTGAGCGTCGGCTGACCTCAAGAGAGGAACGCCTGATCCTCCGTTACGCCCACAATTATGGGAACTCTGAGCTCTACGCGATCATCATCGTTGCCCTGGAAACAGCGATGCGGCAAGGTGAAATCCTCAACCTCTCGTGGGAACACATCAACCTCAAAACGCGCATTGCACATCTCCCCGATACGAAGAACGGAACTCGCCGAGATGTCCCTCTCTCCATCAAGGCACGAGACGCCTTAATCCAACTAGGTGTTGCCGGCAATGGCCGGGTGTTCTCCTACACGAACGCCGGACTCAAGACCACATGGCGAGTCATGCTGCTCCGGCTTGGAATTGAAGACCTCCACTTCCATGACCTGCGTCACGAGGCGATTAGCAGGCTCTTTGAGCTCGGAACCTTGGACATGATGGAGGTCGCCGCGATCAGCGGTCATAAATCGCTTTCAATGCTCAAAAGGTACACCCATCTCAAGGCGCAGCGCCTCGTCAAGAAATTGGAAGGAGGTAAGAGCCGGGGCCGCCAGGTGGTCATCAACCACCTTGTTCCGTATCCCGCCTCTGTAGCTCGGACAAGCAAGGACGTGACGATTCGGCTGCTGGACTTCGAAGGGCTGACGGCTTCAGCTGCTACGAAGGAGTCTGCGATTACCTTGGCACAGGACCAACTGTTGAGGCGCCTGATGACCTCGATACGGGACGCCGAAACCATACCCCAGCCGGATCAGTACCTGGACATCGTTCATGAGGCGGACATCGTCATGATCGACCCGCTTGCAGCAGCATAATACTTTTTTTCAGCGAAAGTCGCGGGCATCCCTGCCTGCAAAGCCACGGAGCTCGGGGCGTTGGGCCAACTGCAGCTGGAAAAAACAGGAGAAAGTCTCACCTCGGCAAAACTGCATCCGTGAAGCGTTTTGAAGGAGGAATATCTGGAATTTTTCATACAGGCAAGGTTGCCAATCCGG
>NZ_JAJQKY010000050.1:0-3108 GCF_021213715.1 Pseudomonas sp. CP-1 | reverse complement strand
GAGCGGATGCCGCTGAGTCCGAACGGCAAGCTGGATCGCAAGGCGTTGCCGCGACCGCAAGCTGCTGCGGGGCAGACGCATGTTGCGCCGCAGAATGAAATGGAGCGACGTATCGCGGCCGTCTGGGCGGACGTGCTGAAGCTGGAGGAGGTGGGCGCCACCGACAACTTCTTTGCCCTGGGTGGCGATTCCATCGTTTCGATCCAGGTGGTGAGTCGATGCCGTGCGGCGGGCATCCAGTTCACTCCGAAGGACCTGTTCCAACAACAGACCGTACAGGGGCTGGCGCGAGTCGCCCGCGTAGGGGCTGCGGTGCAAATGGAGCAGGGGCCTGTGAGCGGCGAGACGGTGTTGTTGCCGTTCCAGCGGTTGTTCTTCGAACAGCCGATTCCCAATCGCCAGCACTGGAACCAGTCATTGCTGTTGAAGCCGCGCGAGGCCCTGAATGCGAAGGCACTCGAAGCGGCCTTGCAGGCCCTGGTCGAACATCACGACGCATTGCGTCTGCGCTTCCATGAAACGGACGGAACCTGGCATGCCGAACATGCCGAAGCAACGCTGGGCGGTGCGCTGCTCTGGCGTGCCGAGGCGGTGGACCGACAAGCGCTGGAGTCGCTCTGCGAGGAGTCGCAGCGCAGCCTGGACCTGGCCGACGGCCCACTGTTGCGGAGCCTGTTGGTGGATATGGCCGACGGCGGCCAGCGTCTGTTGTTGGTGATCCACCATCTGGTGGTGGACGGGGTGTCCTGGCGCATTCTGCTGGAGGATTTGCAAAGGGCTTACCAGCAGAGCCTCCGTGGGGAAGCTCCGCGGCTGCCTGGCAAGACCAGCCCGTTCAAGGCCTGGGCCGGCCGAGTGAGCGAGCATGCCCGTGGTGAGTCGATGAAGGCGCAGTTGCAGTTTTGGCGCGAGCTGCTGGAAGGTGCGCCGGCCGAGCTTCCGTGCGAGCATCCGCAAGGCGCTCTGGAGCAGCGTTTCGCCACCTCCGTGCAGAGTCGCTTCGACCGCAGCTTGACCGAACGCCTGCTGAAGCAGGCGCCGGCAGCCTACCGTACCCAGGTCAACGATCTTCTGCTGACCGCCCTGGCGCGAGTGGTCTGCCGTTGGAGCGGCGCCTCTTCAAGCCTGGTACAGCTGGAAGGGCATGGGCGCGAGGAGCTGTTCGCCGATATCGACCTGAGTCGCACCGTCGGTTGGTTCACCAGTTTGTTCCCGGTGCGCCTGAGCCCGGTCGCGGATCTTGGCGAGTCCCTGAAGGCGATCAAGGAACAGTTGCGTGCGATTCCCGACAAGGGCCTGGGTTATGGCTTGCTGCGCTATCTGGCTGGAGAGGAAAGTGCCCGGGTCCTGGCGGGGTTGCCGCAGGCGCGGATCACTTTCAATTACCTGGGCCAGTTCGACGCTCAGTTCGACGAGATGGCTCTGCTGGACCCGGCTGGCGAAAGCGCGGGGGCAGAGATGGACCCCGGCGCTCCGCTGGACAACTGGCTGAGTCTCAATGGCCGGGTGTTCGACGGTGAACTGAGCATCGACTGGAGCTTCAGCTCGCAGATGTTCGGCGAGGACCAGGTGCGTCGCCTGGCCGATGACTATGTGGCTGAGCTGACGGCGCTGGTCGACTTCTGCTGCGATTCGCCACGGCATGGCGCGACGCCTTCCGATTTCCCGCTGGCGGGGTTGGACCAGGCGCGTCTGGATGCCCTGCCGGTCGCGCTGGAAGAGGTCGAGGACATCTATCCGCTGTCACCCATGCAGCAGGGCATGCTGTTCCATTCGCTGTACGAGCAGGCATCGAGCGACTACATCAATCAGATGCGTATGGATGTGTCCGGCCTCGATATCCCGCGCTTCCGCGCAGCCTGGCAGTCCGCCCTGGACCGGCACGCGATCCTGCGCAGTGGTTTCGCCTGGCAGGGGGAGCTGCAGCAGCCCTTGCAGATCGT
This sequence comes from Pseudomonas sp. CP-1, assembly GCF_021213715.1. NCBI lineage: Bacteria > Pseudomonadati > Pseudomonadota > Gammaproteobacteria > Pseudomonadales > Pseudomonadaceae > Pseudomonas > Pseudomonas sp. CP-1. The sequence continues at coordinate 1,165 of NZ_JAJQKY010000050.1, read as the reverse complement.
CTATCGACAGCGCCAGTTGCCCTTCGCCGAAGAGGACCTGAGCCAGGCGGCGAATCGGGACGCCGCGCTGCTCGCGCTGGCTGCGGCCGAGCGCGAACGCGGTTTCGAATTGCAGCGTGCGCCACTGTTGCGGCTGCTGTTGGTGAAGACTGCCGAAGGTGAGCACCACCTGATCTACACCCATCATCACATCCTGCTGGACGGATGGAGCAATGCCCAGTTGCTCAGCGAGGTGCTGGAGTCCTATGCCGGACGCTCGCCGGAGCAGCCCCGGGATGGCCGCTATAGCGACTACATCGCCTGGCTGCAGCGGCAGGACGCGGCAGCTACCGAGGCATTCTGGCGCGAGCAGATGGCGGCTCTGGACGAGCCGACGCGATTGGTCGAGGCACTGGCTCAGCCGGGACTGACATCGGCCAACGGCGTCGGAGAGCACCTGCGTGAGCTGGACGCAACGGCTACCGCGCGGCTCCGGGATTTCGCCCGGCGCCACCAGGTCACTCTCAATACCCTGGTCCAGGCGGGCTGGGCGCTGCTCCTGCAACGCTATACCGGACAACACACCGTGGTCTTCGGCGCCACCGTCTCCGGGCGTCCTGCCGATCTGCCGGGTGTCGAGAACCAGGTCGGGTTGTTCATCAATACCTTGCCGGTGGTGGTAACGCTGGCTCCACAGATGACCCTCGACGAACTGCTGCAGGGGCTGCAACGGCAGAACCTGGCGTTGCGCGAACAGGAGCACACGCCTCTGTTCGAGCTGCAGCGCTGGGCGGGGTTCGGCGGCGAGGCGGTTTTCGACAACCTGTTGGTGTTCGAAAACTACCCGGTGGACGAGGTGCTCGAACGGTCCTCCGCTGGAGGCGTGCGTTTCGGTGCCGTAGCGATGCACGAGCAGACCAACTATCCGCTGGCCCTGGCGCTGGGTGGCGGGGATAGCTTGTCACTGCAATTCAGCTACGATCGCGGACTGTTCCCGGCCGCTACGATCGAGCGCCTGGGTCGCCACCTGACGACTCTGCTGGAGGCATTCGCCGAACATCCGCAGCGACGTCTGGTCGATCTGCAGATGCTCGAGAAGGCGGAGCTTAGCGCTATCGGCGCTATCTGGAACCGCAGCGATTCGGGCTATCCGGCAACGCCGCTGGTACACCAGCGAGTGGCCGAG
>NZ_JAJQKY010000045.1:0-5081 GCF_021213715.1 Pseudomonas sp. CP-1 | reverse complement strand
GCTCGACGACAACTTCTTCGAGCTTGGCGGCCACTCGTTGCTGGCGATCCAGGTGACTGCCCGGATGCAGAGCGAGGTCGGCGTGGAGCTGCCGCTGGCGGCGCTGTTCCAGACCGAGTCGCTGCAAGCCTATGCCGAGCTTGCCGCGGCGCAGACTTCCAGCAATGACACCGATTTCGATGACCTTCGTGAATTCATGAGCGAACTAGAGGCGATCTGACCCATGCTTTCCAATCCAAACCTGGACCTCGTGTCCCGCTTCGTTCGCCTGCCTCTGGCGCAGCAGAAATTGTTCTATCAGCGTGTCCAGGCCAAGGGCATGAGCTTCGCCCGCCTGCCGATCCCGCAGACTCGCCAGGAGATGGACAACCTGCCGCTGTCCTATGCCCAAGAGCGGCAGTGGTTCCTCTGGCAGCTGGAGCCGGAGAGTTCCGCCTACCACATTCCTACCGCCCTGCGCCTGCGCGGCAGGTTGGACATTGCGTCCTTGCAGCGCAGCTTCGCGGCGCTCGTCGAGCGGCACGAAAGCCTGCGCACGCGGATCGCGCGGATGGGTGATGAATGGGTGCAGGTCGTCTCCGCCGACGTCTCGCTGCCGCTCGAAGTCGAAGTGCAACGGGGACTCGACGAACAGCGATTGCTGGAGCGGGTCGAGGCGGAGATCGCACGACCCTTCGATCTCGAACAGGGACCGTTACTGCGGGTGACTTTGCTGGAGGTGGACGCCGACGAGCATGTGCTGGTCATGNCGGGGACTCGACGAACAGCGATTGCTGGAGCGGGTCGAGGCGGAGATCGCACGACCCTTCGATCTCGAACAGGGACCGTTACTGCGGGTGACTTTGCTGGAGGTGGACGCCGACGAGCATGTGCTGGTCATGGTCCAGCACCATATCGTCTCCGACGGTTGGTCGATGCAATTGATGGTCGAGGAACTGGTCCAGCTCTATGCCGCCTATAGCCAAGGGCTCGACGTGGGGTTGCCGGCCCTGCCGATCCAGTACGCGGACTACGCCCTGTGGCAGCGCAGCTGGATGGAGGCGGGGGAAAAGGAGCGCCAGTTGGCGTACTGGACCGGCCTGCTGGGCGGCGAGCAGCCGGTGATCGAGTTGCCCCTCGATCACCCGCGGCAGCCGCTGCGCAGCTATCGTGGAGCGCAATTGGACCTGGAGCTGGAGCCACACCTGGCCCTTGCCTTGAAACAGCTGGTTCAGCGCAAGGGTGTGACCATGTTCATGCTGTTGCTGGCTTCCTTCCAGGCGCTGTTGCATCGCTATAGCGGACAGGCGGATATCCGTGTCGGCGTGCCGATCGCCAACCGTAACCGGGTTGAAACCGAGCGGCTGATCGGTTTCTTCGTCAACACCCAGGTGCTCAAGGCCGACATCAATGGCCGGATGGGTTTCGACGAGTTGCTGGCCCAGGCCCGCCAGCGCGCGCTGGAGGCACAGGCGCACCAGGACCTGCCGTTCGAGCAACTGGTGGAGGCTTTGCAGCCGGAACGCAGCCTCGGCCACAACCCGTTGTTCCAGGTCATGTTCAATCACCAGGCCGACTCTCGTTCGGCCAACCAGGGCGTGCAACTGCCAGGCCTGTCGCTGGAGCGGATGGAGTGGCGGAGCAGCTCCGTGGCCTTCGACCTGACGCTGGACGTGCACGAGGCCGAGGACGGTATCTGGGCATCGTTCGGCTATGCCACGGATCTGTTCGAGGCCTCGACCGTCGAGCGCCTGGCTCGGCACTGGCAGAATCTCCTGCGCGGCATCGTGGCCGAACCGGGCCGGCCGGTCGCCGAGTTGCCGCTGTTGCTGGACGAGGAGCGCGATTGCCTGTTGCGGGCCTGGGCAGAGAACGCCGACGAGGGTGGGTTGCCGCCCCTGGTCCAGTTGCAGATCCAGGAGCAGGCCCGTCTGCGTCCGCAGGCGCAAGCACTGGCGCTGGAGGGGCAGGCCTTGAGCTACGCCGAGCTCAACGCCCGCGCCAATCGTCTGGCTCACTGCCTGATAGCGCGTGGCGTCGGTCCCGATGTGCTGGTGGGAATCGCCGTCGAGCGCTCGCTGGACATGGTGGTCGGTCTGCTGGCGATCCTCAAGGCCGGTGGTGCCTATGTGCCGCTGGACCCGACCTATCCGCAGGACCGTTTGCGTCACATGCTCGAGGACAGCGCCGTCGGCTTGTTGCTCAGCCAGGAGCATTTGCTGCCCGGGCTGCCTTTGCACGAAGGGCTGGAGGTGCTCTCCATCGACCGCCTGGAACGGGACGCGTCGGTGTCCACGGATGATCCGGTGGTGAACCTGCGGCCGGAGAACCTGGCCTATGTGATCTACACCTCCGGCTCCACCGGAAAACCCAAGGGCGTGGCCATCAGCCATGCGGCGCTTGCGCAGTTCTCGCGTATCGCCAGTGGTTATTCCGCGCTCACCCCGGAGGATCGGATATTGCAGTTCGCCACCCTGAGTTTCGACGGCTTCGTCGAACAGCTCTATCCGGCGCTGACCCGTGGTGCCTGCGTGGTCCTGCGTGGCGGCGACCTCTGGGATACCGGTGAGCTGTATCGGCAGATAGTCGAGCAGGGCGTGACCCTTGCCGACCTGCCCACGGCGTACTGGAACCTGTTCCTGCTCGATGCCCTGGCCGAGCCACGGCGTTCCTACGGTGCCTTGCGGCAGATCCACATCGGTGGCGAAGCCATGCCACTGGAGGGGCCGAAGCTCTGGCGGCAAGCCGGCATGGGCCGGGTGAGGTTGCTCAATACCTATGGACCGACCGAGGCCACGGTGGTGTCCAGCGTCTTCGATTGTTCCGCCGAGAACGCCCGGGTGGGCAATGCCAGTCCTATCGGCCAGGCGCTACCCGGCCGTACGTTGCTGGTGCTGGATGAACATCTCGGCCTACTGCCCGTAGGGGCGGTAGGCGAGCTTTATATCGCCAGCCGTGCCGGGCTGGCCCGTGCCTACCACGATCGGCCCGGCTTGACCGCCGAGCGCTTCTTGCCCGACCCCTTCGGCGAACCGGGCTCGAGGCTCTACCGGACCGGCGACCTGGCGCGCCGACGCGGTGACGGCGTGATCGAGTACATGGGGCGTGCCGACCATCAGGTGAAGATCCGCGGCTTCCGCATCGAGCTGGGGGAGGTCGAAGCCCGCCTCCTGGACTTGGAGGGAATACGCGAAGCGGCGGCTCTTGCGCTGGACGGTCAACTGGTGGCCTACCTGGTGGCTGAGGGGGGCGAGGACGAAACTCGCCAGCCGGCTTTGCGCGAGCGTATCCGCACAGCGCTACGGGCCTCGCTACCGGACTACATGGTGCCCTCGCACCTGCTGTTCCTCGAGCGGATGCCGCTCAGTCCAAATGGCAAGCTGGACCGTCGGGCGCTGCCGAAGCCGGATGCCGGCCTGATGCAACGCCACCACATGGCGCCGGCGAGCGCGCTGGAGAAAGACGTGGCCGCGATATGGGGCGAGTTGCTGGGCGTCGAACGGGTCGGCCTGACCGACAACTTTTTCGAATTGGGCGGACACTCGCTGCTGGCGACGCGCCTGGTCTCGCGGATTCGCCAGGATCTCGGTATCGAAGTCAGCCTGAAGAGCCTTTTCGAGCAGCCGGTCCTGCAGGGATTCGTCGAGAGCCTGGGCGAGAAACCGGCGGAGGTTCCGCCGATCATGCCCGTTACCCGCGAGCAGCCGCTGCCGTTGTCCTATGCACAGGAGCGCCAGTGGTTCCTCTGGCAATTGGAACCGGAGAGCGCGGCCTATCACATTCCCGCCGCCCTGCGCTTGCGCGGCGGCCTCGATGTCGTCGCGCTACAGCGCAGTTTCGAGCGCCTCGCACAGCGTCACGAGTCGTTGCGTACCCGCTTCCGCCAGGAAGGCCTGCGTACCGTTCAGGTGGTGGACGCCGATGGGCAGTTGCAGGTTTCCCGGCATAACCTGGCGAATGTCGATGACGCGTCGCTCAGGGCGGCAGTCGAAGCGGAGATGGCCAGGCCCTTCGACCTACGGACGGATGCGTTGCTGCGGATCAGTCTGTTCGAAGTGGCTCCGAATGACCATGTTCTGGTCATGGTCCAGCACCATATCGTCTCCGACGGTTGGTCGATGCAGTTGATGGTCGAAGAGCTGGTCCAGCTCTATGCCGCCTACAGCCAGGGGCGCGAAGCGGCCCTGCCGGCGCTGCCGATACAGTATCCGGACTATGCCGTCTGGCAGCGCGAATGGATGGAGGCCGGAGAGAGGGAGCGCCAGTTGGCGTACTGGATCGGCCTGCTGGGTGGCGAACAGCCGGTGCTGGAGCTGCCGTTCGATCGTCCCCGTCCTGCGGAGCAGAGCTTTCGCGGCGCGCGGCTGGAGTTCGAACTCGGCGCCGAGCGGGCCAGGCGGCTGAAGGCGCTTGCCCAACGGCAGGGTGCGAGTACCTTCATGTTGCTGCTGGCATCGTTCCAGGCGCTGCTGTATCGCTACAGCGGTCAGTCGGATATCCGTGTCGGCGTGCCGGTCGCCAATCGCAACCGGGTCGAAACCGAGCGACTGATCGGGTTCTTCGTCAACACCCAGGTGCTCAAGGCCGACATCGATGGGCAGATGGGGTTCGACCGATTGCTGCACCAGGTTCGCCAGCGCTCGCTGGAGGCGCAGGCGCACCAGGACTTGCCGTTCGAGCAACTGGTGGAAGCCTTGCAACCGGAGCGCAGTCTCAGCCACAGCCCGCTGTTCCAGGTGCTATTCAACTACCAGGCGGAGCGGGGCGAGCACGGCTTGCCGGAAGTCGCGGGACTGAGCATCGAAGAGCAGGCGTGGGAAAGCCATACGGCGCAGTTCGACCTGGTGCTGGATACCTGTGAGTCCGAGTCGGACATCTGGGCGGCGCTGGTCTATGCGACCGATCTATTCGATGCTTCGACCGCAGAGCGCCTGGTACGGCATTGGCAGAACCTGCTGGATGCGATCCTGGCGATGCCTGACGCTCGCCTGGGAGAGCTGGACATGCTCGACCGCGAGGAGCGCGAAGTCATCGGGCAGCTCTGGAACCGCAGCGACTCGGGCTATCCGGCAACGCCGCTGGTACACCAGCGAGTGGCCGAG
>NZ_JAJQKY010000042.1:0-6018 GCF_021213715.1 Pseudomonas sp. CP-1 | reverse complement strand
GAGCGGATGCCGCTGAGTCCGAACGGCAAGCTGGATCGCAAGGCGCTGCCGGCGCCTGAAGTAAGCGTGGCGCAGGCAGGCTACAGCGCACCGCGCAACGCAGTGGAGCGAACCCTGGCGGAAATCTGGCAGGATCTGCTGGGCGTCGAGCGGGTCGGCCTGGACGACAACTTCTTCAGCCTCGGCGGCGACTCGATCGTCTCGATCCAGGTAGTCAGCCGTGCGCGCCAGGCCGGATTGCAACTGAGCCCGCGCGACCTGTTCCAGCACCAGAACATCCGCAGCCTGGCCCTGGCGGCCAAGGCGGGTTCGGCGACGGCGGAACAGGGGCCGGCAAGCGGCGAGGTGGCGCTGGCGCCGGTACAGCGCTGGTTCTTCGAGCGGGCGATTCCCAACCGCCAGCACTGGAACCAGTCTCTCTTGTTGCAGGCGCGCCAGCCGCTCGACGGCGACCGGCTGGGGCGTGCCCTGGAACGCCTGCAGGCGCAGCACGATGCCCTGCGCCTGCGTTTCCGCGAAGAGCGCGGCGCCTGGCACCAGGCCTACGCCGAGCAGGCCGGCGAGCCGCTGTGGCGCCGGCAGGCGGGGTCCGAGGAGGCGTTGCTGGCGCTTTGCGAAGAAGCCCAGCGCAGCCTCGACCTCGAACAGGGGCCGCTGCTGCGTGCGCTGCTGGTGGACATGGCCGACGGCAGCCAGCGCCTGCTGCTGGTCATCCACCACCTGGCGGTGGACGGGGTGTCCTGGCGCATCCTGCTGGAAGACCTGCAGCGTCTCTATGCCGACCTCGACGCCGATCTCGGGCCGCGTAGCAGTTCCTACCAGGCCTGGAGCCGGCACCTGCACGAACAGGCCGGCGCGCGCCTGGACGAACTCGACTACTGGCAGGCGCAACTGCACGACGCTCCGCATGCGCTGCCATGCGAAAACCCGCACGGAGCCCTGGAAAACCGCCATGAGCGCAAGCTCGTCCTGACCCTGGACGCCGAGCGTACCCGGCAGTTGCTGCAGGAAGCCCCGGCGGCCTACCGGACCCAGGTCAACGACCTGCTGCTGACCGCCCTGGCCCGTGCGACCTGCCGCTGGAGCGGCGACGCCAGCGTGCTGGTGCAGCTCGAAGGGCACGGCCGCGAGGACCTCGGCGAGGCCATCGACCTGAGCCGCACGGTGGGCTGGTTCACCAGCCTGTTCCCGCTGCGCCTGACCCCGGCCGCGGACCTCGGCGAGTCGCTGAAGGCGATCAAGGAGCAACTACGCGGCGTGCCGGACAAGGGCGTCGGCTACGGCCTGCTGCGCTACCTGGCTGGAGAGGAGGCTGCGACCCGCCTGGCCGCGCTGCCGCAGCCGCGGATCACCTTCAATTACCTGGGCCGGTTCGACCGTCAGTTCGATGGGGCGGCGCTGCTGGTACCGGCCACGGAAAGCGCCGGCGCCGCCCAGGATCCGTGCGCCCCGCTGGCCAACTGGTTGAGCATCGAAGGCCAGGTCTACGGTGGCGAGCTGAGCCTGCACTGGAGCTTCAGCCGGGAAATGTTCGCCGAGGCGACCGTCCAGCGCCTGGTCGATGACTACGCGCGGGAGCTGCACGCGCTGATCGAGCATTGTCTCGACCCGCGGCATCGGGGTGTGACGCCGTCGGACTTCCCGCTGGCCGGGCTTTCCCAGACGCAGCTCGATGAATTGTCCTTGGATCCTGATTCGGTGCGGGACATCTATCCGTTGTCGCCGATGCAGCAGGGCATGCTGTTTCACAGTCTTCATGGAACGGAAGGCGACTATGTCAACCAGTTGCGCATGGATATCGGCGGATTGGACCCGGATCGCTTCCGCGCAGCCTGGCAGGCCACCCTCGATGCCCATGAGATCCTGCGCAGCGGATTCCTCTGGAAGGACGGCTGGCCTCAGCCGTTGCAGGTGGTATTCGAGCAGGCGACGCTGGAGCTGCGGCTGGCCCCGCCAGGCAGTGATCCGCAACGGCAGGCAGAGGCTGAGCGCGAAGCCGGTTTCGACCCGGCCAGGGCGCCGTTGCAACGCTTGGTGTTGGTGCCGCTGGCGAATGGGCGGATGCACCTCATCTATACCTATCACCACATCCTGATGGATGGCTGGAGCAACGCCCAACTGCTCGCCGAGGTACTGCAGCGCTATGCGGGACAGGAGGTAGCCGCTACCGTTGGGCGTTACCGCGACTACATCGGTTGGTTGCAGAGCCGCGATGCGATGGCGACCGAGTTCTTCTGGCGCGATCGGCTGGCCTCCCTGGAGATGCCGACACGCCTGGCGCGCCAGGCGAGGACGGAGCAGCCTGGCCAGGGTGAGCATCTGCGCGAACTGGATCCGCAGACGACCCGCCAACTGGCGTCCTTCGCCCAAGGTCAGAAGGTCACGCTCAACACCTTGGTGCAAGCGGCCTGGGCGCTGTTCCTGCAGCGGCACTGCGGGCAGGAGACGGTAGCCTTCGGCGCCACCGTGGCCGGACGGCCGGCGGAACTGCCAGGCATCGAGGCGCAGATCGGTCTGTTTATCAATACCCTGCCGGTGATCGCCGCGCCGCAGCCACAGCAGAGCGTCGCGGACTACCTGCAGGGGATGCAGGCGCTCAACCTGGCGCTGCGCGAACACGAGCATACGCCTCTGTACGACATCCAGCGCTGGGCCGGGCATGGCGGCGAGGCTCTGTTCGATAGCATCCTGGTGTTCGAGAACTTCCCCGTGGCCGAGGCTCTGCGCCAGGCTCCCGCCGATCTGGAGTTCTCCACGCCAAGCAACCACGAGCAGACCAACTACCCCCTGACGCTGGGTGTCACCCTGGGTGAGCGCCTGAGCCTGCAGTACGTCTATGCGCGGCGCGATTTCGACGCAGCGGACATCGCCGAACTGGACCGTCATCTGCTGCATCTGCTGCAGCGGATGGCCGAGACCCCCCAGGCAGCGCTGGGCGAGCTGGCCCTGCTCGACGCCGGGGAACGCCAGGAGGCGCTGCGGGATTGGCAGGCACCGCTCGAGGCGCTGCCGCGGGGCGGCGTCGCGGCGGCCTTCGCGCATCAGGCAGCGTCGGCGCCTGAGGCGATCGCGCTGGTATGCGGCGACGAGTATCTCAGCTATGCCGAACTGGATATGCGCGCCGAGCGTCTGGCGCGTGGCCTGCGGGCGCGCGGCGTGGCCGAGGAAGCGCTGGTGGCGATCGCTGCCGAGCGCTCCTTCGACCTGGTCGTCGGCCTGCTGGGTATCCTCAAGGCCGGTGCCGGCTACCTGCCGCTGGATCCGAACTACCCCGCGGAGCGCCTGGCGTACATGTTGCGCGACAGCGGCGCGCGCTGGCTGATCTGCCAGGAAACCCTGGCGGAGCGGCTGCCCTGCCCGGCAGAGGTCGAGCGGCTGCCGCTGGAGACCGCCGCCTGGCCGGCGAGTGCAGATACGCGGCCGCTGCCGGAGGTAGCTGGCGAGACGCTGGCCTACGTGATCTATACGTCCGGCTCGACCGGCCAGCCAAAAGGAGTGGCGGTCAGCCAGGCGGCGCTCGTCGCGCACTGCCAGGCGGCAGCACGCACCTACGGCGTCGGCCCTGGCGACTGCCAATTGCAGTTCGCCTCGATCAGTTTCGATGCCGCTGCCGAACAACTCTTCGTACCCCTGCTGGCAGGAGCCCGGGTCCTGCTCGGCGACGCCGGACAGTGGAGCGCGCAACATCTGGCGGATGAGGTGGAGCGGCACGCGGTGACTATCCTCGATCTACCGCCGGCTTATCTTCAGCAACAGGCGGAGGAGTTGCGCCACGCCGGCCGCCGGATCGCAGTACGCGCCTGTATCCTCGGCGGCGAAGCCTGGGACGCCAGCCTGCTGACCCAGCAGGCGGTGCAGGCTGAAGCCTGGTTCAACGCCTACGGTCCCACCGAGGCGGTGATCACTCCGCTGGCCTGGCACTGTCGGACGCAAGAGGGCGGTGCTCCCGCTATCGGCCGCGCGCTCGGTGCGCGCCGGGCCTGCATACTGGACGCAGCCCTGCAGCCATGTGCGCCGGGGATGATCGGCGAGCTGTACATCGGCGGCCAGTGCCTGGCTCGTGGCTACCTGGGCCGCCCCGGCCAGACCGCCGAGCGTTTCGTGGCCGATCCGTTCTCAGGTTCGGGCGAGCGCCTGTATCGCACCGGGGACCTGGCGCGTTATCGCGTCGACGGTCAGGTCGAATATCTCGGCCGGGCCGATCAGCAGATCAAGATCCGTGGTTTCCGCATCGAGATCGGCGAAATCGAGAGCCAACTGCTTGCACACCCGTATGTGGCGGAAGCAGCGGTCGTGGCGCAGGATGGCGTCGGTGGTCCGCTGCTGGCGGCCTACCTGGTGGGGCGTGACGCTATGCGGGGTGAGGACCTTCTGGCGGAGCTGCGCACCTGGCTGGCCGGACGCTTGCCTGCGTACATGCAACCGACGGCTTGGCAGGTGCTGTCCAGCTTGCCGCTGAACGCCAACGGCAAGCTGGATCGCAAGGCGCTGCCGAAGGTGGACGCAGCTGCCCGCCACCAGGCCGGAGAGCCTCCGCGGGAGGGGCTCGAACGTTCGGTCGCAGCGATCTGGGAGGCGCTGCTCGGTGTCGAGGGCATCGCCCGCGACGAGCACTTCTTCGAACTCGGCGGTCACTCCCTCAGCGCCACCCGGGTGGTCTCGCGCCTGCGCCAGGATCTGGAGCTGGACGTACCCTTGCGCATCCTGTTCGAGCGGCCGGTCCTGGCAGACTTCGCCGCTTCCCTGGAGTCCCAGGCGGCGAGCGTTGCCCCTGTGCTGCAAGTATTGCCGCGAGTCGCCGAGTTGCCTTTGTCGCATGCTCAGCAACGCATGTGGTTCCTCTGGAAACTGGAGCCTGAAAGCGCGGCCTATCATCTCCCCAGCGTACTGCACGTGCGTGGCGTCCTGGACCAGGCGGCGTTGCAGCAGGCCTTCGATTGGCTGGTGCTGCGCCACGAGACCTTGCGCACCCGCTTCGAGGAGGTCGACGGTCAGGCGCGCCAGACGATCCTGGCGAACATGCCGTTGCGCATTGTCCTGGAGGATTGCGCCGGGGCGAGCGAAGCAACGTTGCGCCAGCGGGTGGCCGAGGAAATCCGCCAGCCATTCGACCTGGCTCGTGGGCCGCTGCTGCGCGTGCGTCTGCTGGCGCTGGCTGGGCAGGAGCATGTGTTGGTCATCACCCAGCACCATATCGTGTCCGACGGTTGGTCGATGCAGGTGATGGTCGACGAACTGCTCCAGGCCTATGCCGCGGCGCGGCGCGGCGAACAACCGACGCTGGCGCCATTGACGCTGCAGTACGCCGACTATGCTGCCTGGCATCGCGCCTGGCTGGACAGCGGCGAGGGCGCGCGGCAGCTGGATTACTGGCGTGAGCGCCTGGGCGCCGAGCAGCCGGTCCTGGAACTGCCCGCCGACCGGGTGCGCCCGGCCCAGGCCAGCGGACGCGGGCAGCGTCTGGACATGGCGCTGCCGGTGTCATTATCGGAGGAGCTGCTGGCCTGCGCCCGGCGGGAGGGTGTCACCCCGTTCATGCTTCTGTTGGCCTCGTTCCAGGTGCTGTTGAAGCGCTATAGCGGGCAGTCGGACATTCGCGTCGGGGTACCTATCGCCAACCGCAACCGCGCCGAGGTCGAGCGCCTGATCGGCTTCTTCGTCAATACCCAGGTGCTGCGTTGCCAGGTCGATGCTGGCCTGGCTTTCCGCGATCTACTGGGCCGCGTGCGCGAGGCGGCGCTGGGCGCGCAGGCGCACCAGGATCTGCCGTTCGAGCAATTGGTCGATGCCTTGCAGCCCGAACGCAATCTCAGCCACAGCCCGTTGTTCCAGGTGATGTATAACCACCAGAGCGGCGAGCGGCAGGATGCCCAAGTCGATGGTTTGCACATCGAGAGTTTTGCCTGGGACGGTGCTGCCGCACAGTTCGATCTTGCCCTCGATACCTGGGAAACCCCGGACGGCCTTGGGGCGGCGCTGACCTACGCGACCGACCTGTTCGAGGCGCGGACCGTCGAG
>NZ_JAJQKY010000041.1:0-6295 GCF_021213715.1 Pseudomonas sp. CP-1 | reverse complement strand
GAGCGGGAAACGAGACTCGAACTCGCGACCCCGACCTTGGCAAGGGGACGTTAAGGCGGAGCGCTCTCAGGCTCCTTAAGCCCCCTAGAGAACCTCTATTCACACTGTATGAGGTTCCTACATGGCCAACATCCGTCAGCTACCTTCCGGCAACTGGAACGCCCAGGTACGTCTCAAAGGGCAACGCCCCATCTCCAAGACCTTCCCCACTGAAGCTGATGCTCAAGCATGGGCTAAGCAACGGGAAGCCATCACCAAGACACATAAGGTCTACACCCTCTATACATTGGGCATGACCTATTGTGACTCCCGCCTCAAGGGCAAGGGAAGCTATGACCGAGCAATAGGACTGGTCGAGCAACTATCACATTCATTCCCTCAGCCCATCCATGACATAACTCCTCAGCAGGTAAACGACTTCAAGCTAGAACGTCTCAAGACTGTGAAGCCTGCCACGTGTAGGACTCAGCTAGCATTTATGTCTCGGTTCTTCAAGTTTGCTAAGCGTGAACTACTAATAGACCTCCCCAACCCCGTAGCAGACATAGCCCTTCCTCAGCCATCTAAATCTAGCGACAAGGTCGTCACCCGAGAAGAGCTAAATAAAACTCTACTTCACTTAAGCCCTACCATGCGCCTTATAACGGAGCTAGCATATGAGACTGCCATGCGTAGGTCAGAGATAGTGAAACTAACCATCTCATGCCTTCACCTAGAAGAACGCATAGTTGATGTAGTAGATGGAAAGAACGGAACCAGAGCCGTGCCACTTACAAGGCGTGCCGTAGGGCTTCTGCAAGAGGCCATATTGCTTGCCAAAGAAAAACGTATAGGGATGGGCAGGCTGTTCTCTGTAACGCCTCATAGCGCTTCTCAGGCCGTCAGAAAGGCACGTATCAAAGCGGGTCTAGATGCAACCGTTAGGCTCCATCAGCTCAGACATACCCGCATCACCAATGTAGCTAAGCGAGGCTTTAACAACGCCCAAATCATGATCGTATCAGGACATAGGGATACTAGGTCTGTAGCTCGATACTCTCACTTGAACGCTAGGGACGTACTACATCTAATAGATTAATTTTCACCCTAGGCGGAGATTCACCTCAAAAATCGGTATTATACAAGTATAAGAATAAAAATCTTAAACACTCCCTCTCTATGCTGGCACGGGTAGAGAGGGGATATAGGGGAGAGTATGCTCTCAAACTTCAACACCCAGCATTAATGAGATGCTGAAAGAACAAGAAAATAAATTAGAAAATAAAAGGAAGGACCATGATTGAAGAAATCATCAAGCTTCAACACAAAGCAATCAACACTATAACCGACAAGGTAATCTTTCTTATTATCCGCAACGGATCGAAAGACAAGGAGTTCTATCCAATCTCAAGGAGTCAACTAGCAAAAATGACCGGTCTATCGATTAGCACTGTAGCTACAACCTTGAAGAAGTTTAAGGAAGCAGGACTAATCGAAGTAGCCCCCAAGCAAGACCCTCGGGAAACCTCCCGTTACCGTACCGTACCTTTCTAATCAAGGAGAAAAACAAATGACCTCCATTAATCCGCAAGACATTTTCACCATTGCTCAAGCTACTGGGCGTTCTCCGCTTGATGTACTCAATCAAGCACAGTCTGAAGGATGGACCATCCAAGAAGCAGCCCAACCCACCACTAAACCTAAGAGTGTGATGCATGATCCTGAAGGCGCTGTAGCTCTCATGCGTCAACTGAAGACTGAGACAGTACGGGAGATGTATCGGAATGATCCTCTCGTCAGAGAAAGCCTTGATGTACAGATAGCACTTGAGAGCACTCAGCCTAAGCAAGACAAGCCATCTAACTTCCTCTATGACGAGGAGGGCAACCTTTCTGGCATCAAGTCTTCTGTTGTGAGCGGAACCCAAGCCACTGCCAAGAATCAGACTGAGCTTATGAAAGAAATCAAAGCCAACATTTACAAGCAATACGGTGTACAGCAGTGACATATCAATACAAATCAGAAGGTGAAGAGCGTTACCTAGCTGAACGAAAGGCAGCTAGTGAGCTTCAGAGGAAAGAAATTTCAATCAAGAACGCCATGCTTGTAGGTGACACCAAGGAATACAAAGGCATCAGCTACCAGATGAACCAGAGAGGCAACTACCAATGTGTAGACCTTCCTCCCTTGAGCGGTCTTGATGGCGTATTCACCTCAACTCAAATCCTACACTCCATCATTGACAAGCTAGAGAGAGACGGGAATCTACCCAAGCGTAAGAAGTGAAATATCTACATAGCTGGTTAGCTACCCTAACCGTAATATTAACAGTGATAGCTGTACTCCTCATTGCAGGCTTTACCCTCCCCCTCATCGTAGCATCTTGTACCCACCTATAAATCAGGAGACCTAACAGGTAGAAAACTGAAAGCATGAATAGAACAATAAATATAGCTGAAGCGCTTCCAGGAGCAGGCAAGTCAACCAAGTTCATCAACACCCTTCCAAACTTTATCCCCGGAAAACATATAGTCTATGCAATGCCTACCAATGCTCTAATCAAGGAGCTTGCACAAGACATTAAGACCAAAGCCGGAATCATCCCTACCGTAATTACCTCAGACACTACTGATCATGTAGTGGCTAACATAGAGAAAGCTATGGCATCTAACCAATCCCTACTGCTAATGGTTACTCATGAGTCATTGAGGCGAGTAGATGCAAGACTGCTTGCGGGGTGGGAACTGGTAATGGATGAAGTCCCTAGCGTCTCTGACTGCTGGTCTCATCAATTCGATAGTATCAGCTACCTCAGCAGCCTTGAGCGCTACCTAACCGTAGATGAAAACAAGAAAGCAACGCTCAAACCTGAGCATGTAGCCCTTGTGGAATCCATGATTAAAGCCAAGGAGGGGAGCGCCCTTAGCAGCTCAGCCCTTGAGGTGCTTAAGGCTATGATCACGCCCAAATGCAGCGTTGAGGTGGAGAAGCAAAGCAGCAAGGGGAAACGCCTTGTCCGCATTGTGCGCTACAGGGACTACCTCCCGGCCTTCACCTATGCCAATAGCGTCCACATCCTGGCCAACAACGTGCGGGACACGCTCCTTGGGGCTCACGCTAGGAGCCAAGGCTTTACCTTCACCGAGTCTGTCTTCACCCCTAACTTTGATGGCTACGGAAAGCGTGTAGAGCTTCACCCCTTCCTGAAAGGTAGGTACTCCAAGACTCAGAGCCTGATGCAGCGTAATGGAGAAGCCCTGATTAAGTGGAGCGATGAGACTCAGTTAGCCTCATGGCTTGATGGTGTAACGGCTATGATCGGGGATGATGAAAGCCTAGCCTTTATGCATGACTGGGTTGAGTACGCCTTCACTGAGAATGTGACCAAGCTTCCGATTGATAGCAGGGGTATTAATGGCTACCAAAACAGGACCATTGCTATCTGTCTTCAGCATGGAAATGTAAGCCCTGATGATGCTCTCAGCTTCCATAGCTTGAGTGAGATGTTAGGCGTACCAGTTGCTGAAATTAGAAAGGCTATTGAGTTCGAGCGCTTCTATGAGTCAACGCTTCAAGCGGTAGCCCGAACTTCTCTCAGAGATAGAGACAGCACAGCACCAGTAGTCCTATTTGTTCAGAACATGGAAATGGCTAAGTATCTCCAAGACAAGCTTGGACGCCTAGCAACCATCAATACTGAGCTATGCATGACTCCTTGGGAAAAGCAGAAATCCGAGAAAAAGAAAGCCAAGGCAATGCTTCAAGCTGAAGCTATCTCCCTATTCCTAGAAAAAGGAATGGAGAGAAAAATAATCGCTGAAGAACTCAGTATTCCATACCATCAGATTAGACGATGGACAGTAGGGCTTAAGCAAGTAGCGTAGTAATGTTCAGCGCCAACAGTTAATTTTGTGCACTTTTTCTTAAAGAGTCTTTAAGGATTTTTGCACAATTTTGATGAGACATTAGGCTACCGCCTTCTACTCATCCATCCCTTTCGTTCTCTAACATCCATCTTAACCCTACCAAGAGTTACCATTGGATGAATGGGCTTCTCTTCTGTTTCACAGACCACCATCTACGATGCAGAGGAAGCCTAGAGAATGTAAGAGAAATAACGCTTAACCGTTCGCTACACTCACACATACTTACTCGTGACTAAACCTAAACGCTGAAAAGATTCATAGATGGTTAAGAGTAACCGACATATCGTCGGATCAACTTAACTGGTTACGAGTGTATCTGTTCTTCTCTTTTCAATGCGTTGCGACTCTGTCGCGTGCTCTTGCTTTTGCTCCAAAGGCCCACCCGGCCTGAGGGACTTCTTACACAACTATAGAAAATAAAAAGGTAAATCATGAATAATACTTATATTGACGCAGGACATATTCCAGCAGAAGGAAAGAAAGAATACGTAGAGGCATACTCTCATTCCGAGCTAGCTAAAAAATGGGGCGTAAGCCTCAGCACTCTTGATAGCTATGCTCAAGAAAAAGGATGGGATAGGGAGCATAAACTACATTGGCAAGACATTGCCATTGAGGTTCTTAAGAAGGGAGCTGAAGAACATAACTATGTAGCTACTAAGGAGTTACTGAAAGCTATGGGCATTGCTCGTCCAGTAGGACGACCACCTAAAGCTGAGGTAGAGAGGCAGAAAGCTATTGCCCTCAAGATTGACAAAGAGTTTGAGGATGATGTTAAGCGCATGAGGCTAGTTTCTAAATAGTTATTTATTTAGACAAAGAGAGGGCAATGACCTTACAGAGACACTACCACTTTCTATATTAGATTAGCCTAATGGCTATGCCCTTCACGGGGAGCAATCAATTACCTGACCACCCGTTCTTCAATGGGAGAGCGTTCCTAGTGAACGCCTCAACATTGCCCAGCTATTCGGTAGTGGTTCCCGTCCTACTAACTACGCCAGCAGGATAAAGCGGTCCTACTTTAGGGAGGACTCCCTGGCGTGTTCTACCAACCATCCACGCTTTGTAAGCCATGCTCTCCGCTACCAACTACACCATTGAAGGTTCGCCAAATAGCGTACTCACACAACCCCGCTTGCTTTCCAAGCGTACAGTAAGGCCCGTTTGCCCAAATCTGATGCCTTCAGGATGAACCGAAAAGCACAAACAATCTAGTGCCCTCAGCATCAAGCCCCATCTGACTCAGCGCGAGCATACAAGTGCAGCCGATACGATGACAACATCTTTTTCACAAACAGAAGAACGTATCCAAATGCTATACACGCCCCAAATAGAACAACTCCAACCTTAAAATCCTTGAAGATCATGTAATAAATCAGATAGAACCACACAAAGTACATCGGTATAGCAATCACGTGTATCGCTATCTGAGCCAGCATAATTAACCTAATCATGGATCATCCTTGTCGTATAGAAAGCAATTACGCTCTACAGAAGAAATGGCAAAGTCATCTCTGCTCTTCTAGCTGACGCACCTTTTCTTCTAGCTCCCCAACCTTCCCCTCAAGGTAGCGGATGTAGCGCTTATCAACATCCTCAGGCATTAGGGTCTTGGTGAACTCATCGAATAGCTTGGAGTCATAAGAGGCTACAGAGGCGCCCACGCCAGCCCTTTCCCCCTTATCCAGCCATTTAGAAAAAACTGGATAGGACGGTTTCCCATCCTGCTTACAGAAAGCACTCATGCTTACCCCACTAGAATGAAACTCCTCAATAAGAGCAGCCTTCTCTTCTTCCGTGTAACGCTTAGCAGCAACCATAGCTTTAGCTCCTTTAGTTTCTATGCCTTCAGCATGCTATCAAACCGCTGAATTTCTGCTAGGAATTTTTTAGCAGAAATGCATTAGTAAGAGGCCGCCCCTATCCCCCTGCCCTCCCCCTCAAGGCGTGCTGTTGTAGATTTTCAGCCATGCCCTACATACCCCTAAGCAGCGTCACCACTGGCCTCTGTGCCCGTTCTCACGGGCGTTCACAGCAGCGTTCACACAAAATGGGGGCTCAGGTGGTGATGCGGGAATAGCTCAGTTGGTAGAGCAAGTGAGCGAAGCGAAAAGGGCGAGCTTGCGTAGCCCACCACCTAGGCAAGGTCGGGACCATCCCTTTTAGATCAATAGCTTAGGATGGCTCCTTCACAAGAAAACGTGTGAACGAGGGGTAGCCGGGGACGCATTCACATTGCGAACGCGTGAATGAGCCCGGTAAAGTGTGAATGTTTTCTAGGGGGAAAACGAAAAAGGGCCCCATCTCTGGGACCCTTCTAAGCCTTGCCATTGCTGACAAGAATGTTTGGAGCGGGAAACGAGACTCGAACTCGCGACCCCGACCTT
>NZ_JAJQKY010000039.1:0-9005 GCF_021213715.1 Pseudomonas sp. CP-1 | reverse complement strand
GGTGTAGCTGCCGAACAGGAAGAAGCCCACCACCAGCAGCGCCATAGCCGCGGCTAGCAGGGTGAGAAAAGAGAAGGAGACCGGGCGGATCAGCACGATCTCGCCCAGGCCGCCGGCATGCTGGGCGTCGAGGGCTTCCTGGCGAAACATGGTGGCTGGATCCTGGATTCGAATAATACTTGCATGACACTCCGACACCCTTGCGAAAGTTCAAACGCATGAAGTGCCGGAGTGCGACTTTTCTAATTAGATGGTGGTGCGGCCTACATCACCGGGACCGAAGTTTTCCCGGTATTGGCCCAAGTAACCGACAGCCGTCTCTGCATTGGTGAAGAGACCGACCGTGCCCCCGGCAATAGCGCCCATCGCGGTTGGCACGACCAGGCCGACCAACTGGGAAAGTGCGCCGAAGCCGAAGCCGCCGGCACCGCCCCATTTCCCGCCGATTGCCATGCCCGTCGCGGCGCCGTCGACGGCGCCTACGATCATGCCGGAAAGAGTTCCACCCGAAACGCAGGTGACTTCAATGTCATTGAGTTCTTTCATTTCATATATCTCCTTTAGGCTTCCCGTGAGTCTGGAAAGCCATTCGATGGTACTAATCCGAAAGAGTGGGATGAACTGCCAGGATTAGCGGTTTTTCATGGGCTCGATAGTTCGTTTGACAATGAGTTTCAATATTCGGCGGATGAAGGTTTGCCACTCCGGGTAAACTTTGCGAATGATTAAGGCCGGTTCGTGCGACACCTCGATAAGACCTGTTGAACAAGTCAACGCCGTATCGAGGGCTCATTCATATCGGCTCCGGCGAACCGCTCTTCGTCCGAGTCAGTACGGCCTCGCATAGCGGCATTTCATGGCATCAGCCGGTCGAGCAGCGGCGAGCTGAACAGCCGATGCGGATCGGCTTCGTTCAACTGGCGCGCCGCGGCGTCCCAATCGTTGTCTGCGACCAGGCCCTGGCGTAGCGACTGCGCCACCAACTGGTCGACCACCGTCGGCTCGTCCCAGGCGGCGGCGGGGCTGTAGCCCCAGCCCTTGCTCCACTCCACCCGCAGCGAGGCGTAGTCGCCGCTGAAGTGGTCGAACAGCCAGGCCTCGAACTCGTGGTAGAAGGCGTTGGCCTGCGGAGTGCCGGGCAGGCTGAGGATGTCCAGCCAGATCGCCGTGTCCCACTCCGGCTGGTCGGGGCGCGGACGGATCGCCGACAGGCTGGGCACCTGGGCGCCGGGAACGATCGACTCGCCGGGCTGGTCGAGCCCGCTGACGCGAATCTCCACCGGGCCGTTCATGGGGTAGTGGCCGTTGGCGCGGTAGGCGGCGACCATCGTCTGGTACTGCAGGTAGAACTCGTTGATCACCCGCTGCACGTCGCGACGCCGGGTCAGCACCGCGTAGCCGTTGGCGGTGACGCGCAGGGTGCTGGGCTTGATGTACAGCAGCAGGTCCTTGCTCCAGCCCCAAAGGTCGTAGCCCAGGGTCAGCGCCATGCCGCCCACTACCAGGTCGTACTGCAGCTTGCCGAGCAGCGGGGTGAGTTCCGGGTGGCCGGTATTGATCGCCGCCAGCAGGTCGGACAGCGCCTTGGGAATGTTGTCGGAGAAGGGGTAGTTGAACGGGCCGTTGACCGCGCGGGCACCGAACGGGCAGCGCGGGGTCGGCGTCCAGACCTTCAGCCAGGGCTTGTCGGTGAAGGGGAACCAGATGGCCTCGGCGCGTCCGCTCTTTTGCAGGAAGCTGTCGAAGGTCCTTCCGCCGCTGCCGGCCGCGGCGAACATCTCGCTCGCCGGGATGTTCACGTAGCTCTGGCAGCGCATGCGCTTGTTGACCCCGGCCTGGAGGGTCGCCTCGACGATGAAGGCGCGTCCGAGGTGGACGAGGAACGGCGCGCAGGCCGGATCGTCGCGGCGGAAGGTCTTCAGCACGTATTGTCCGGCGGCGCCGTCCCAGACCACCGCGGTCAGCGCCACGATGCTGTTGCTCAGGGAGCCGTAGCTCTGCCCCGGCAGGCGGCTTTCGCCCTGCGCCGGGATGCCGGTGCCGTGGCCGTCGATGGCGAGCACCCCGCCGAGGGTCAGGTCGCCCGGCGCCGGCGTGGCGACGAAGCCGAGCTTGACCCGCTCCAGCTGTTTCAGCAGGGCTTCCATGGTGACGCCGGTCTGCGCGCTGAACAGGCCGAACTCGCCCTGGGCGTCGATCCGTACGCGGGTCAGGTAACGGCTGGTTTCCACCAGCATGATGCGGCTCTCGCAGTTCTCGCCGCCTTTCAGCAGCAGCGGGGACCAGTTGTGACCCATGCCGCGCGGGCGCACCTTGAAGCCGTTCTGCCAGGCCCAGTTGACCACCGCGAGAACCTCTTCGTTGGTGCGCGGGGCGCAGCTCCAGAGGTCGTCGGCGGCGATTTCCCCCGACCAGTTGCGGAACGCCCGCCGATAAAGTTCGAGGCCGGCCGGAAAGCCTGCCGGCGCCGGACAGCTGCTGGCGGCGGCTTCGGCGGGCTGGATGACGAAGGCCGGGGTCCAGCCGGCCACCAGGCCGACCGCGCCGAGCGTGGCACTCTTGCCGAGGAAGCTGCGGCGCGACAGACCGCCGGACTCCTGGTCGGGATCGTCGACGAAGGCGTCGGCTTGCTGGATGGGGTCGTGCATGGCGGTTCTCCTGATCGGGGCGCTGGTCGCCCCTTCCCGGTTGCCGGGTCCTTGGTCGCCGCCGGGGGCGCCCAGGCCTCCGGCGACTGGGGAGGCCCGCTCCGCGACGGGAGCGGGCCGAGGTCCTGGGATCAGGTCCACTCGGTGTCGTAGTGGTAATCGATACGGCTGGTATCGCCGCCGAGCAGGCCGCCGACCGCGGCGACGCCCTTGAACACGCCGTAGCCGAGGGTGTCGGCCAGTTGATGGATGGGGGTCAGGCCGACGGCGTTGAACACCTTGCCGACCGAAGAGATGACCGACGTGTTGAGCAGGTCGTTGGACACCTTGACCACATCGACGATGGCATCGCCGACGAAGCTGAAGAGTCCGGCGCCCGATACCTGGTCGATTTCATCGAAGCTCAGTTCCTGAAGTGTGGCGAGTTGCATGGCGCTATTCCTTCATCAATCAAGTTTTGAGCGATAGCCGGCCCTCTCGCATAAACATCGGTTTGCGAAGATAGACTGACTATCGGTTGCCAGCCGCTCTGGAAAAGTACTTTGCCGGCTGGTCGCTGAAAATTACTGATCTGCCGGCGAGAGTGTCAATCTGGGAAGTTGATAGGGTGAACTTGGAATATCCATGTTAGGCAAATGACGCCGATATTTTGTCAGTGGAATTGGTCGATGTTTTTTCGAATGCCGCGATAAGCATATGGATATTGCTGATCCATTGATATTCGTGGGTGCTGGGAAGCGGTTCGCTATTTTTACGAGATGATGCGCCAATCCAGAAAAGTATCGAATTATTGCTTTCGGAAAAAATTCAACTGCCTTGCTGATAGGTTTCTTCCGGTCGAGTTATTGAAGTACACGTCCGGTCGGGCGTTGTTTTTCAAAGTAGAGAAACCGGCGTCATAAATTTGTGCGGATAACTGGCGGGTAAACTTTCCCAGGCTGCGCTTCTGTTGCGAGGAAGTGCCTCGGTTCCTGTCGAGGCGCTTTCCAGCCTTGACAGCCCGGCACAGGCGCGTAGAGTGCCGCGCATGAATCGTGCAGCCCTGACCTTCAAGCGCTATTACGCCTATCTGCTCCCTCATTGAGGCGGTAGATGCGTCGCTGCATTCCCGAACCGCCCGAGGCGGCGGTCCGGTGAACTCCCTCCTAACCTGTCTCCTCGGGCATCCACCGTGCCAAAGGAGATACCCGTGTCCGTCCCGACCCATCAGCAAGACCTGATCGCCCTGCTCGAAGAGCGTGGCTTCGTCCACCAGTGCACCGACCGCGACGGCCTCGCCGCGCACCTGGCCGCCGGTCCGGCAACCGCCTACCTGGGCTTTGACGCCACCGCCGACAGCCTGCACGTCGGCCACCTGCAGGGCCTGATGCTGATGCGCTGGCTACAGAAGGCCGGGCACCGCCCGTTGCTGCTGATCGGTGGCGCGACCACCCGGATCGGCGATCCGAGCTTCCGCGATTCGAGCCGGCCGATCCTCACCGAGGCGCAGATCCAGGCCAACATCGACGGCATCGCCCGGGTTTTCTCGCGCTACGTCGAACTGCACGACGACAGCCTGGTGAACAACGCCGAATGGCTGGACGGCGTCGGCTACCTGGAGTTCCTCGACCGGGTCGGCCGGCACTTCTCGATCAACCGCCTGCTGACCTTCGACGCCATCAGGCAGCGCCTGGACCGCGAGCATTCGCTGTCGTTCCTCGAGTTCGGCTACACCCTGCTGCAGGCCTACGATTTCGTCGAACTGTCGCGCCGGCGCGGCTGCACCCTGCAACTCGGCGGCGCCGACCAGTGGGCGAACATCATCAACGGCGTGGAGCTGTCGCGACGCCAGGGCGGCGCCCAACTGTTCGGCCTGACCATGCCGCTGCTGGCCACCAGCGACGGGCGCAAGATGGGCAAGTCGGCGCAGGGTGCGGTATGGCTCAACGCCGAGCGCCTGGCGCCGTTCGACTTCTGGCAGTTCTGGCGCAACTGCGACGATCGCGACGTCGGTCGCTTCCTCGCCCTGTTCAGCGAACTGCCGATGGATGAGGTGCGCCGCCTGGGCGCCTTGCAGGGCGCCGAACTGAACGAAGCGAAGGTGGTCCTGGCCAATGCCGCCACCGCCCTGGCGCACGGCGAGCACGCCGCGCGATCCGCCGCCGATGCCGCGCGCGGGGTGTTCGCCGACGGTACGCGGGACAGCGGCCTGCCGATGATGAAGCTATCCCGCGCGCGCCTGGCGCAGGGACTGTCGCTGACCGACCTGCTGCTGGAGCACGCGATCCAGCCCTCCCGCAGCGCGGTCCGCCGCCTCGCCGCCGGCGGCGGCCTGCGCCTGGACGGCACGCCGGTCAGCGATCCGGACGCGCCGCTGGCGGGCGAGGTCGACGGGCTGCGCCTGAGCCTGGGCAAGAAGCAGCATTTGCAACTGCGACTCGAGGATTGAGGTGCCTGCGGCCCCAAGGGGCCGCGCTTCACCAGAGCTTCAGCGTGTAATTGACGATGAAGCGGTTCTCGTCCAGGTCCGCACCGTAGCGGCTGCGGTAGGTGATGTTGCGCCATTTCAAGGCGACGCTCTTCAGCGGTCCGCTCTGGATCACGTAGGACAGGTCGGTGTTGCGCTCCCATTCGCTGTCGTCGGCGCGGCCGGCGCCGCGGTCGATGTCGCGGCCCTGTACATAGCGGGTCATGAGGTTCAGGCCGGGCAGGCCGAGGCCGGCGAAGTCGTAGTCGTAGCGCAGTTGCCAGGATTTCTCCTGCGGTCGGGTGAAGGTCTGGTAGGCCATGAGGTTGGCCACGTAGGGCGTGGTGTAGCCGTTGAGCACCGGAAAGGCGTCGTTGCCGATCATCTTCTGGACACCGATGCCGAAGGCGTGGGCGCCGGCGCGCAGGGTGAGCATGGCGTTGAGGTTGCGATTGTCCACCGGCCCGGAGATCGCCGCGCCGTCTTCGCCGCTGTCGAAGTAGCGTAGGTCGCTGCGCAGCGACAGCCCTTCGCCCAGCGGCAGGGTGTGCAGCAGGCCGAGATAGTGCTGCTGGTAGATGTCCTTGAGCTGGCCGTAGTAATAGCTGGCGCTGAGCCGAGGGGTGAAGGCGTAGGTCGCGCCGGCGAGATTGAACTCGTCGCTGGCGTGGGCCTTGTCGCGGCCCATGATGTACATGTCGTCGCTGCCGGCCGACTCGCGGGTGCGCGACTTCCACAATTGCCCCGCGGTGAGGGTGAGACCCTCGATCTCGCTGGAGGTCAGCAGCGCGCCGTCGAAGGTCTGCGGCAACAGGCGCACGTCGTCGCGGAACGCCACCGGCAGTTGCGGCATGAGGATGCCGACCTGTAGCTGGGTCTGCGAATAGCGCAGCTTGGCGGTCAGGCCGAGGTGACTGTAGTCGTCCACCGGCTCCTTCGAATTCGCTCCGAACGGCAGCGTGCCATCGTTGCTACGCCCGCGTCCCGAGTCGAGCTTGACGCCGAGCAGCCCGGTAGCGTCCAGGCCGAAGCCGAGCGGGCCGTCGGTGAAACCGGATTGCAGGCGCAGGACGAAGCCCTGCGACCAGTTGCCGGCCTGCGATTGGGGCGCATCGTGCTGGCGGTAGTCGCGCAACTGGTAGAAGTTGCGGAGGTCGAGGTGGGCGCTGCTGTCCGCGAGGAATTCCGCTTGCGCGGCGAGGGGCAGGAGGCCGAGGCCAAGCGCATAGCTGCGCCAGGCGCACGGGCGGGGGCATGCCGTGATCATCGATTCTTCCCTTGGTTGTTGTTCTTGTAGGTATGGGTGACGCCGATTGCACGGTGAGTTTTAGCATATTGTTAACTTGTTAATGAAGTATTGGCGATCCTCCCGGAAGCTTCGCTAGCTTCTGTCCCTTTCCATGCTTGCCGATCATGGAGGGTACGGCGCTGGAGAGCGAAACCGACCTGGAATCTTTCGCCTTCTGCGCATTTTGTTAATCTGTTAACGTTGTCGGCCCGCGAAAGGAGCCAGGCCCGCGCGCTGCCAGGGTGAACGAGGTCGCGTCGTGGGGATTTCCCGGACGGCGAACTTGCATCCGCGTGCACGGCGGTGTCGTCTGGACCGAAAGGCGAAGAAGAGGAGGGCGAACGTGCCTGCGAGTGCATCGAGGATTCAGCTCGGAAGCGGCGAACGACGCCTGTTGCTGCTGTTGTCGGCGCTGGTGGCGTTCGGCCCGCTGTCGATCGACATGTATTTGCCGAGCCTGCCGGCGATCGCCGCCGATCTCGGCGCCAGCGATGCCCAGGTGCAGCGGAGCATCAGCGGCTTCCTGGTCGGCTTCTGCGTCGGCATGCTGTTCTACGGCCCCTTGTCCGACCGTTTCGGCCGGCGCCCGGTGCTGCTGGCCGGTATTGCCTTGTACCTGTTCAGCAGCCTGGCCTGCGCGCTGGCCGACAGCGCGGGGCAACTGGTCCTGCTGAGGGTGCTCCAGGCCCTCGGCGGCGGCGCCGCGTCGGTGCTGGCGCGGGCCATGGTGCGCGACCTCTATCCGTTGGGCGAGGCCGCCCGGATGCTGGCATTGATGCACATGGTGACCATGCTGGCACCGCTGGCCGCGCCGCTGCTCGGCGGCTACCTGATGCTCTGGGCCGGCTGGCGCGCGTTGTTCGTGGTCCTGGCGCTGTTCGCCGGGCTCTGCCTGCTGGCGGTCTGGCGGGTCGCCGAAAGCCACCCGCCGGAGCGCCGCGGCGGCAGCCTGGCCCAGGCCTTTCTCGCCTATGGGCGGCTGCTCGGCGACCGTCGCGCGCTGGGCTACGTGCTGTGCATGGGGCTGGCGTTCGCCGGGATGTTCGCCTACATCAGCGCCGCGCCCTTCGTGTTCATCGAGCATTTCGGCGTGCGCGCGGAGCGCTTCGGCTGGTTCTTCGGCCTGAACATCCTCGGCGTGATGCTCGCCACCTGGTGCAGCGCGCGCCTGGTGCGCCGCCACGGTCCGCGGCCGCTGCTGCGGGCCGGCAGCCTGCTGGCCTGCGTGTCCGGGCTGTTCCTCCTCGGCTATGCGGCGCTCGGCGAGCGGGGCGGGTTGTGGGCGCTGGTGCCGGGGTTGCTGTGCTTCGTCAGCGTCACCGGCCTGCTCGGCGCCAACTGCATCGCCAGCCTGCTGGCGTTGTATCCCGGACAGGCCGGGGCGGCTTCGGCGGTGGCGGTGTCCGGGCAGTTCGGCCTCGGCTGCCTGGCCAGCCTGGCGGTCGGCTGGCTGGCGTTGCCCGGCGTGCTGCCGATGGCGCTGGTGATGGCCGTCTGCGGCGTCGGCAGCCTGCTCGCGCTGGGCTTGGCCCTGCACGGCGGAAACCGTTGATTTCCTTCTGCATACCCGCATGCAGCCTGTGTTTTTTCCGCTACTCTTCTGCACTTTCGAAACCAGTCATCCAAGCTCGGACCCTATGTCAACGCCAAGACCCTCCCTGACCCTGACCCTGTTGCAGGCTCGCGAAGCCGCGATGAGTTTCTTCCGTCCCTCCCTCAACCAGCACGGCCTCACCGAGCAGCAGTGGCGGGTGATCCGCATCCTGCGCCAGCAGGGCGAGATGGAGAGCTACCAGTTGGCCAACCAGGCCTGCATCCTGCGTCCGAGCATGACCGGCGTGCTGGCGCGCCTGGAGCGCGACGGCATCGTCCGGCGCTGGAAGGCGCCAAAGGACCAGCGGCGGGTCTACGTGAACCTGACGGAGAAGGGCCAGCAGTGCTTCGTCTCCATGAGCGGCGACATGGAGAAGAACTACCAGCGCATCCAGGAGCGGTTCGGCGAGGAAAAGCTCGCGCAGTTGCTGGAACTGCTCAACGAGCTGAAGAAGATAAAGCCCTGAAGCGACTGGCCGGCGTCATGCCGGCCAATTCTTGTCCCAGTGCCGGCAGTCGCCCTGGCAGCGACCGGGACAGCCGCAGCCGGTGCGGCTCCTGCCGGTTTCCCGCTCGACCCGGCGGGCCACCTCCTCGTCGTCGGCGAACGGCAGCATGCTCGCCTGGTCCAGGGTCTTGGCGTGGCGCAGGCTCCAATGCACGCCGAAGAACAGCACGGCGACCGCCAGCAGCTCCAGCAGGATCTCGCTCCAGCTGAATTCCATGATGATTCTCCTCGTCGGCTGTCGAGCCTTGCCCGCAGCGTGGCGGGCGAGGCTCGGGAAGGGAAGGGAAGGGACGCGCTGTCGCGGCTCAGGCCATGCGGGCCGCCGCGAGGATTCCTTCCGGGCGCGCCTGGCGTACCGTGCGCCAGGTGTTGTAGCTCATCAGCAGCATGCCGGTGAGGAAGAACCCGCCACCGACCAGGCGCACGATGAAGCCCGGATGGCTGGCCACCAGCGACTCGACGAAGGAGTAGGTCAGCGTGCCGTCCTCGTTGACCGCGCGCCACATCAGGCCCTGGGTGATG
>NZ_JAJQKY010000035.1:0-37126 GCF_021213715.1 Pseudomonas sp. CP-1 | reverse complement strand
TTTTGTAAGCGAAACTGCTGATCAGGGATTTAGAAGCCAATGCTAGCTTCCCGCTCGCATACTCGCGCCTGAGAAAAGACAGGTCAGTCGCGCTGTTATCGAAGTACTTTGGCCCAGTCACGTCGGATCAGTGCTTCGCAGGATCGTATTCTGGCTGCGAAGTAGTGTTGCGAAACAATCCTCATGCTCCTCTACGTGGAGTAGGAGATGGTCACACCATCTGGATCAAGCAGACCCTACCAGCCCCGGTCAACAGCACATGCCCCACAACCACATCATGAGCCGATACCAGGAACAGTAAACCTCACCATCACCATCACCATCACCTGCCGCTACGCGAGCAAGTCGATAAGCGATACTTGGCATAGCGACAAAATGACCAGTCCAACATCACATCGTCATTGACCAACGACACACCGCGTCGTCAAGGCCGGACACGGAGGTACTGCTGTCGATCTCTTAGACTTGGAGCGCGATGCGCTGGCCCACGCTGTACCTGAGGGATGCTTGGCGGAGAACGGTTGGAAGGTGGGTCGCCGGGGTTCTTAGTCGATGCTATGAACAGTCGTCGAGTGTTCAAGAACGACTTCACCATGGCATTGGGCAAGGTTTTAGCGCAGCAAAAGACTTAATTCTAATTCGGAGGAAGCATGGGTATTTCGTACTACCTTGCATGTTTGGAGACGCGGCAATACGTCTGGGTAGGCAAGCTTGCCCCGCACGGGGTAGTGCCGGCGGCGGATGCCGACGGCTCCATCGCCATGTTCGCGCTGGAGAATCGGAACAAGCCGTTAATCGTCGTGAGCGAAAGCCATCCGATCCTCGAAGAGGGCGTAGAGTGGTCGCCGCCGATAACGCCGGGGCAACAATGACCAATTCACGCCAATCGAATCTCCAGACACTCGCCGCGCTACCTGTGATAGCGCACATCATCGATGGGCAGCTTGAAGCCCTGAAGAGCAGTACATCGCTCTCCAGCAAACACAAGACCAGCCCGGTTCGATGGATGACAGGACAGTTGAGCATGTGCTGAAAGGGGAAAACATGGGGCGCCGACAGCACTATTCTGCGGGGCCCCTCGCTTGCTTTTGGATAACACCAAACACTGCCACCGAGATACCTTAAGACGCGGAGGCTAGGCGCTGGCACTTACCCGCCGAACCTGGATAGCATGGCCAACGCTCACCTTGCGGCGGGGCTTGGCGTTGCCCACGACAATCGCGGATCCGTCGGCTTTGGTTTCAACGAGGTAGCTGCCCTGCACCTTCATGACGGTATGCCCGGCTGCGAGCGCTCGCAGATAGGCCGCGCGAGTCGCATCTGCGGCGACTGCTGGAATCTCGTCTTCAAGATTCCGAATCTCGCGTTCGGTAAGGCGCTTTTTTCTTGGCATACGTTTCTCCCGAGAGGAAGCTGGGCGTATCGGTGCCGCTCTAGGGCAATGCTACCCGCCGCTCACCAGATTCCGGTAGAACCGACCATCACATCTTCATTCCACCAACAGCTCGAACGGTCAAGAATCGACTGGGTCCGAGAACAGCAACGCCACAAGGTATAGTGTTTGAGATATTCGGCGACATTGGCCAAGGTGTTCTCGCTGGAACTCATGAACTTCAGGGCATCGAAGGGAGCCACCTTTGAGCGCATGTTCATCGACCCACAGCCAAGATCGAGGCGAATGTTCATGGTTGTCTAGCAGGCTGATTCGCCAGCTCGTCAACTCTGTGCCCACCGGTTGCAGATCCAGCCATGGATCTGCTGCGCACGGGGCATTGACTCCCCATGCGAGCGTAACCTTGTTTAAGGTAGAGAACGATGTCCACTATTTGCTACATCCGGCACGCGGCCTGTATGACCTGCTCGTGATCCAAGTACTGTTATCGGCTGAGTCGGATCTGGAGCGGCACTGAAAGGGAGGATGAGGTCGACCGGAATTTCATGAGCGCGCCGTAATAGCGACCTTGCCCTCCAGACCTGATGTGTGCAGGCAAACCATGTCACGGCATCGACGTGAGGTGTCCGCGGGTGGGACGGTTTCCGATCAACAGGCCCCACAGCTCATACAACCAGATACATCAAAAAAATTACGATGGGCAGGTCTACTCGGCTGGCTCACCAGGCGGGTGCTTAAGTTTCAAGGACAGCACACCCTCGACACGCTCAAGGATCAACTCATCCCCC
Organism: Pseudomonas sp. CP-1; assembly: GCF_021213715.1. Taxonomy (NCBI): domain Bacteria; kingdom Pseudomonadati; phylum Pseudomonadota; class Gammaproteobacteria; order Pseudomonadales; family Pseudomonadaceae; genus Pseudomonas; species Pseudomonas sp. CP-1. Next base: position 34,945 of record NZ_JAJQKY010000035.1, on the reverse strand, counting down.
ACGATCCATCCCAGCCTATCCAGCAACTCGGAAGGCAGCTCGATGATGGCCTCACCACTACCGTCTCCGGGGTCTTGGCAGACCACTCGCCAGCTGTTGAGGTCACCCATGGTCATGTCCTCGTCACGTGATTACATCGCAGGCAATCGAGCAGTGGTCCCGGCCAAGCCGCGTGAGTCCAAGCTGAGCCGGCCTGCTCTATGACTTACGGAATCGGCCGCTCATGAGTAGCGGTACTCTTGCGGCGAAAAGCGTCCCTGGGGACCAAACAACAGCGTGGCAGTGAACTTTTCCAAATAAGCCACCGCTTCCTCTGGTGCGTGCTGCGTGAAATACGCCCGTTGCGCTGCGGGCAGTATGGCGCGGTGCGCCAGACAGGCCTTCACCATTTCTGCCAGCACAGAACCGCGAACGTCGTAACGCGCATCCACAGTGTCTAGGACCGTGCGATAGCAGGAGTGGTAGGCCGATTGATGATCGACCTGCCGTTGGCCATCACGACTCATCCCTGACTTCCCGCCTGCCAGGAGGCCAGAAACTGCAGCACTCGTTCAACCTGGCCCTGACTGACCAGTTGCTCCGCGGTCTGCTGTTCGAAGGTCGGTAAAGGCTCGAGGCGAAACCAAGTGATCGCCCGCTCGACGGCGACTCCGCTCTCGGCTACGGCCAAGATCACCCGCAGGACATCCGCGATAAAACGTTGTGTCGCTTCGGCATCGGATGCGCTGGCCGCATTTGGTTGGCTGCGACGATAGGCCGCGACCTGACCGGCAAACACGGCAGGGCTGAGGCCAAAGATCTCGGCATAGTGCTCAACCGAATAGGGCGCCCCGTTCGCGGGACACAGACAGTCGATAAGCTCAGCGGCCGACAGCACCTCTGGCCGGAGTGCTCCCTGGTTCATGGCTCATTCCTCCTGCCACGTCTCGCTCACAGCATGCCCGCAAACCTGCAAGGGGCAAAGCTCCCATTCGCTAGCCCGGGCCATTACGGTCTCCTTTTCCACGGAGTCGGCCAAAAGCTGCCGCTCGTATGCCCACTCTCGCCATGAGGGATAAATATTAACCCCTCAGGTCGCGACCAAATTTCCTAGCTCACCAATTCCTGAAGAAAGTCCGTGAGCGCCTTCTTGGGGTCATCCTCCTCCGAGACGATCATCTCAATTCCCCATTGACCCAATACTTCCCGTGCCACAGGGTTTGGTCGATTCATGAAGACGTAGGACTTCGGTCTGGCAGATGGCAGAACCGAGCGCCCCCACATTTCAGTCAAGCGATAAAACAGGAGTCGAATGTTGATATCCGAAATGCTGTATCCGATGAAGAGAACGGAATTTCCCAAGACGTCGTTGCTGAGCTTGATGTCCAGCGGAGAGTCATAATTCAATCGCTGAAAGTAACTGGTTTCATCAAGTACGATTGATGCCTCGTCATCGAAATCTCCATGGAATTTCACAATCTGACGCCGACCCTCAGTAGCAGATACGAGGTCGGCAACGCTTGCAATCTTGTCGTATGGCACCTCGTACTTGTCGTGGGCCATTTCCAGCCATCGATCGTAGTTGGTAGTGTAGATCCGCGAGAATCGTCCAAGAGCAATCAAACGATGAATCTCGGATGCAGCGATATCTGTACTGGACTTGTGCCATTCGCGGTCCATCCAACTCCGAAGCGGCCCCAAACTACCTTTTTTCCTCTTGTAGTACTCCGCAAGCGCTAGCGGCGTTCCATAAGTGGAGAAGATCTTTGGGTCATAGCCCAAGTCCTGAGCAATGCGCGCGATTAGTTCACCCCAAGTAGGCAGGCTAAGATTGGCAGACACCCCAGCACCTACAAAAAGCATCAGCTTGCCGGTTTGATATGCACGTAGTAACTCAGCGTTCATCTTATGCCCCCACAAGTTTTGAGATATTCGGCGAACTGGTCGAGTGCTTTGCGGCGCATTGAGATAGCGTCCTTAGCCGATCCCATCTCAGCGAAAGTTTGGGTGTGCCCGTTCGGGACGAAAACACAGTCCCATTGAAAGTCCGTTGGACCGGCCGGTACGAGTGGCACAGTTCCTTCGATGGAGCCTTCGAAAAGACGAATCTCGCGCCCATCACAATACCCGAGCACCGTCTTTGCGATTACTGCGGCATCTTTGAGACCAGCTACAAGCTTAACGAATCGATCTGCCTCCAGCTTATCCCAGAAAATCTGGGTTAAACCTGCTGGAAGCCCATTGAGACCGCTCAAGTAGAGTCCTGTGTGCTCGACGAAAAGAGGACGACCTATAGCCTCGAATGCCTTGGTCAACTTGTCCCGCACCAAGCGGTCAACATCCTCGGTCTGCAGCTCTTCAATTTTGCGCGACACCGATACGACTTCTACCCCAACAGGGGCAAGAATTCGCTGCACCTCAGTGACCTTGTGCTGATTTCCGGACATGAATCGAATTTTCAATCTAGACCCTCTATGAATGAATACCGTTTGGCGACGTCGAACTGCTCGTAAATATCACTAGCGGAGAGTCCCTCAATCATCGCCGTCGTATGATCATCCGCTAGGCCTCGCTGATGAATCGCCGGGTTGTCCGAGCAAATTACAAAGGGGACTTGGTGACGCCGAAACTCCAGCAGAGGATGGGCCTCGTCGACAGGAACAGCTCCGGTGAGCCGGTTGCTAATTGGGCATACTTCGACGCAGATATCCTGCTTTGCCAAGAGGTCTAGCAAATGAGGATCCTTGCTGGCTGCTGTTCCATGGCCAATACGATCTGCGCCAAACAATTCCACGGCTGCTCGAACGTTGTCCACGCGACCGGTTTCGCCTGCATGTATGGTGATCCCGAGTCCGAACCGATCTTTCGCCTTCCGAAACAGTGACGGTAATTCAGCTGGATGCGCAATTTCCTCGTCACCTGCCAGATCAAGCCCCACCACTTCATCCGGTTCACCGAGGTTTTGATACGCTTGCAGAAGTGCAGACAAACCAACCGAGCTGTAATCGCCGCGCGTCACCGTGAGGATCAAGCCGAGACGCATGCCGAAGAGGTCCGACGCGGCTCTGGACGATTCTATGAGGCGTTCCAGGGCTTGTGTGGGTGAGCAATTTTGCAGAGTAGCAAGGTACAAAACGCTGCTTCGGAGCTCCACAAAGCGCACATTGTTCTCCGCGAGACTCGTGACGACTGCAAGGGAAAGACGATCCAGGTTTTCGCGTTTTTTAGGAAAGAGCCGCAACACTTGCCAAGGGGTCAGGTATGACGCCAGTGACTGACACGGCGTGTGCCGCAACAGATCCCGCTCAATTAGAAAGCCAGACGGCAGCTCTGTTAATTCGTCCGCAAGAATGTCTTGAATGGTCGATACCGGGATCGCTCCGTTCATGTGCACATGAAGCTCTCCGCGATACAGCTTACTAAATTCTGCAGTAAAGCTCTGGCGCACCACCTCGTGCTCTATCTCTTCGCTCTGCGTTTTTGATAGGTCAACCTGCCACTGATTCAATCGCTATCCTTAGTCGCTAGCCACGAGCCAAGTTTTCACACCCCTTGACCGTCTGCGTTTTTACGACAATCCGAAAACCACCCTATGTACCTGCTGGTCAGGTAGTTCGTCCACATTTCTGACTTAGTACTTCCTCATTGCTATGGCTCGAGGGGTGACGGTTGGCCCGTACAGGGATCGGTGGCTGCCGGACTCGGTAGCATAAGCTGCTGTTCGTGACAGGCTGCTTCTAGCCGATTCTGTTGAAAAAGTAGCTGCTTCCCCATGCCGTCGGCAGAATTGCTCTGTCAGCGAGTGTGGGGGCGAACAGCATGATGGGACAGTTACCGAGAGGGCAGCAGCGCCTGTTCTACTCGTTCAATCTGGAAGATCACGTCCCAACCCAACACCTCCTGCGCAGCATCGACCAGTGTCTGGATCTCAGTGATCTGCGCGCCTCTACCTGGCGGATTTCTATAGCCCCATCGGGCGCCCCTCGATTGATCCGGAATTGATGGTGCGCATGCTGGTCGTCGGCTACTGCTATGGCATCCGTTCCGAGCGGAGATTGTGCGAAGAGGTACATCTAAACCTGGCCTATCGCTGGTTCTGCCGGCTGGGTCTGGAAGACGAAGTACCCAATCACTCGACCTTTTCGAAGAATCGCCACGGCCGTTTCCGTGACAGCGATCTGTTCCGCTGGTTGTTCAATGAGGTGCTGCGGCGCTGCATGGCGGCCGGCCTGGTAAAGGGGGAAGGTTTCGCCGTCGACGCCAGCATCATCAAGGCTGATGCCAGCCGGCAAACGCCGAAAGGCAACTTGAAGTAGCTTGCAGCCACTTCAACTACAGGCACACCCAACCGTCTGGCTGCCGCTGACCCTACTTTTTCAACAGAATCAGCCAAAAGCGGACGTCAAGAGTAGCGAAACCCACTGCCGGCAGTGCATTGTGCCCAGTCCCCCGGGCTCCACCCTGCTCCTAATGAACGACTTGTAATCCAAACGCATTCCTTGTGGGCATTGTCCGGTAATTAACATCAAAGTAGCATCAGGCCAGCCTACAGAAACCGATCTCAATGGATATGGTGCATGCACGATACGATCAATACGGACACTCGCCCCTCCCGCAGCGAGAGAAACATATCGCCTTTCTTAGCCAAGGCTGGGATACCTCGCACAGGTGAAGATCGGCTTCCGGGATATTACTGCGAGCAACAGAAAATGTGGGTGGTCGACACAGAGCAAGGCACACAGCCCATTATCAATGAGCAGGCGCTCTCGCAGTTGCTGACCAAGACGCGAGCGCACGAAGAGGAAGATGACGATTCCTACCTTGCGCTTGAACTGATGACCAAGACCCATCAGCAAATCGAGAGTGACGATGACACCCGGCCCACGGGGTACAGCAACCTCTTACAGCTAGTGACCAAAACTGAATCGGTTCAAGAGGTTGATGACAATTACTCAGCAAGCCAACTGCTGGAGCTGGTCACCAAGACCAAGGTTCAACAGGAAGCAGACGATGACGGCTTCCAGTCCTTTGGGTTTCATTGCTGACCAGGACGGATCAAGTTAGGGAAAACGAATGCTGTTATTAGTCACAAATCGCCGCGACATCACGGTCGATTACGTCGTGGCCGAGCTGAAGCGCCGGCAGACTTCCTTCTTCCGTCTGAACACCGAAGAGCTATCGACGGCCCGCTGCACAATGACTGCATTTCCCAGAAACGCCTGGTCACTGTCCTTCGAGGGACCAGTGCTTCAGGGATCCGATGTCAAAGCGGCATATTTCCGACGTCCAGCCCCCCCTACTGGCAACGTCAGCATCACCGATAACGGCGAACGGGAGTACGCGGAAGCAGAATGGGGCGCCTTCCTGAAGAGCTTGTATGCACGCCTGGAAGGTCTTTGGCTCAACGCGCCGATGGATATTTTCGCGGCTGAAGACAAGCCAAGGCAGTTGATGCTCGCGAGCGAGATTGGCTTCAACGTACCGCAAGCAGTGATCACGAACGATATCGCCTCGGTACGTGAGGTAGTCCAGGCAGGGCCTGCTATCGGAAAGCCACTTAGGCAAGCGCTGATCAACGGCGAGCAGGAGCGGGTGATTTTTACCACTCGACTGGAGGATCTTCGCGACAGCGACGAAGACGCCATTTCGCTGGCCCCCTTCATTGCCCAGACCGAGATCAAAAAGCAGTACGACGTCCGAGTGACAGTCGTAGGAAGCCAACTTTTCGCAACCGCGATCAGGTCGCAGGAGTACGAAGAAACCACGGTGGATTGGCGCCAGGGTAGCCGGTCAGATCTTAAGCATGAGCGCATTGAGCTTCCTAGCGAAGTTGAGGAGCAATGCACTGTGCTCATGAAGCACCTGAACCTACGTTATGGGGCGATCGACCTAGTGTGCGACCAACAGGGCAAACTGTGGTTCTTGGAGATCAACCCGAATGGACAATGGGCCTGGATCGAGAACCTCACCGGGTACCCAATTGCCGCCGCGATCGTTGATGAGCTTGAGGACATCGCCCGATGCCAAAGCTAATCCCAGCATGGCTGTGGCCCCGCTTGACGCCTTCATCACCAGAGGATGAATCCCGACAGCAGAAGTGGCTTCGAAGTGAGCAAGAAAAGGTCGATCAAGGATCTTGGGCAGATAAAAGTGATGTTGCGCTGGAGGAGGCACGTAGGCTCTTTGACGCTGAGCATGAGCGCCGCCGAGGGGCAGACTCCAAAGCCGGCCTTTATCTCGCAGCAATTACCGCGCTGATCCCTATCCTAGCCACAATCCTTCCTGGACTCTGGAATGATCAGATCAGCAGAACCCTGAGAGGCACCCTGCTTGGGATCTTCATCTGCGCACTGCTCTATCTGATGCGTGCCGGGTTGTGGGCCTTGCAGACCATCAAGACCACGCCTGCGGCACAGTTAGGTGCAGGCGATATCGCTGAAAGCTTCAGCTCCGATAAGCCTGAAGAGAAGCTTGTGAAGCAGCTGCTGAGTGCCGTGATTTACAACTTCACTGGTACGAACCAGAAAATCAGCTGCATAAAGATGACGCACGAGTTTTTGCTGCGAGCCTTCTTTTGCTTCGTGGCCTTTCTGGCCATTCAGGCAGTTTGGCCTGCGGCAGCTTGGGCGATTGGTCGGATTCATAACGAGATCATCACCCCGCTAATGAGCTGTTTCCCTTAGGCCCCGCGCCCCTAGAACGCTTGGCTCACCTTGCTCACGTCGTGACAGCATTATCTAGAGCTCCACTTACACGGAGCTCTTTGTATGAACGACCTCACGATTTGCCTGGACTGCGGTCTGCCTTTTGGACCAGTGGAATGGAGCGCGGACCTCTCCGGCATCGGTGATGACTGCTCCAACTGGGCAACCTTCGTAGACGATGAGGTGTGCCAATGCGCCGTCGAGGATCACGATGATTGACTCTTTGGCCAAGCCTCCCCCTGACCTGCAGGCCGTGAGCGATCAGAAGCCTCAACCGGCTTGCTCGATAATCGTGTTGGCCTTGAGCTCGGCCATATCAATCTATTCGCCCTGGAGAGCCCCATGACATTTCGCGTCGAAACCCTCTTCGATCAGACCCATACCTGCTCCACGGGTCATGATGATCCTGATCACATCACCGACCGCGACCTGCGCACCTGGACTTGTTCGCCCCCCTTCGCGACGTCTTCCAGTGCCGTCAGATGGCCTACCTCGATGCGCAGGCGATCGGCGTGCAACTGGTGACCCTGCGCAGCGAATCCGTGCGTGGCAACTTTGTGTTCCCCGGGCCGGATAGCCGGGGCCACCATCCGCCGCAAACTGGCGGCGCTGGCCAGCCTGTTTGATCACCTGCTGGAATCTAACGCGGGAGCCGGCGGCAACCCGGTACACGGGTTACGCTTATCTCGAATCCGACGCCGAGCGGGGGCCTGGGCCGGGTCCATTATTTCGCTCGCTACGCGGCCGTGACCTGTCCGGTACCGGGATCAGTGCGAACGGGATCTACCTGCTGGTGGCCCACTGGGCCAAGGTCGCGGGGATCCAGACGAGGGCTTGGGGGTGCACGGACTGCGCACCACGGCGGCAATCAACGCCCTGAAACACGATGCAGATATCGCCAAAGTTCAGGCCTGACTGGGTCATGCCAACATCAGCACGACCCGCCTATACGATCGCAGGGGCTGCGGCCAAGGATTCGCCTACCTACAAAGTGAAGTATTGAGGCTGTGCTCATAGCCGCTATACCGCATCAGGAACTTTGCCTAGACGAGGATCGGCGACCGTCAGGCCTCGGATGAAGTAGGCCCTGAACGCAGGCTTTCCGTCCTCGGGATGGACCATATCGGCGTGCAGCAGCCCGATCGAATAGAGTTCCGACAAGCCGGCTCGAACGTCCGCCCGTCGAACTCCCGTGTGCTCCACGATTTGCTCGTAGGTCAGAGCAGTCCAGTCAAATTTGTTGCTCCGGCGCGCAATCAAAATCACATAGATCTTCAAAGCGGCCAAGCGTATTGCACCACGATTCCCCAACTCTTTAAGGCGAAGACGGAGGAGGTCGAAGGGAAGCTTCGCCCAGTAATTGTCGCCCACCTCATTCACCGTATAGCGGTGCGCGTGATCGCCAGCGATCGTAAGGATCTGCATGTCCGCAAGCATTCGAAGTCCCTTCGAGATCATGGGCCGCGAAAGGCCGGTGAGCAGCTCAAAATCGTTATAGGACACAGCAGCCGTGCGGGTGTGGAAATCGGCCTGCAGCGAAACCGCGAGTAAGCACTTCAGCGCAGCAATGCTTGTTCCCGCTTGTCCGCCGGCCTTGAATGCCCCCAGATCGCAACCAGTGGTCCGCGTCCATCCGGTTGGGAGCTTGCTGAATCGGTAGGCCATATCAGTCCTTCTTCGAGCCGGTGAGATGACGTACAACCTGGTAGATCACCACCAGGGCAACAATAGAAACGCAAGACACCAAGACAGCCGGATCGGCATGGGAAAGGGTACTTGCAAGTTTGGAAATGGAATCCATGGGTAGGCCCTCATTGGCTGAATGTGTGTCCATTCCACCCTACACCACAGATGTTAATCTAGAATAGGTGCCAGCCCTTTCTATGCTCGTGATCTCTGTAAGCCTTGTTGTGAAAGGGCTATACGAGCTAATCGGGAAAAAATGAAAATCCCAAGTTGGTTAACGAGATGGGGAAAAGTACCCATTTTTGGTAAATGGCAAAGATGGTGAAAATTCCTCTTAGTAAATGGGAAGCACCTAAAAACTCCTAGCGCTCTAAAAATCTTGGCTAGGGACGGCCCGATCAGGCGCCACTGACGCCCATGCACAAGGTCGGCACGTCCACTGGCTTTTGGGAGAAAGCGCGTAGGCGCTTCGTCAGTGCCGGCGTCGACTGACCGTGGACATTCGCACTGGCAACCAAGAAGACGAACAGCAGCGCTGGCAGCACCTGGCACCAGAACACGAACACGAACACGAACACGAACACGAACACGAACACGAACAGAATGAGGGCCTGGGGATGCACGGACTGCGCGCCACGGCGGCGATCAGCGCCTTGGAACCATGCAGATATCGCCAAAGTACGCATTCAATCGGGGGCAGCATCAAGATGCAATACGCGATGGTTTGAAGGCTCTCAAGCTTCGCTTCTGCGATGATGAATACGTCCAAGGATTTGAAAAGGTCGGCGCCGTAGCCTACGCACAGTTTCTGGGAGCCGATGATGAAAAGGAGTTGATGAGGGAGAACGATAGAACTGCAGTAACGGCTTCGCTGAAGCTGTGAGTACGCGGCTCGGGCCGCACGGGCCCTCAAGTAGCGATACATTCGAATCGCACCTAACATGGCACTAAAGTCATGAGATTATCTACCGCCAGACAAGGAGGGTCGAAGTGCATCTTGTGCGTGTTCGCGTCCGGAACTTCAGAGGCATCGCCTATGGCGAGGTCAACCTCGATGGACACACTGCTTTCATCGGTGACTGCGAAATTGCATCTAACTTGACCAGTCAATTGCATCCATGTTGACCACTGTTTGCATCCGACTTGACCTGTCACGCCGAAGAGGCGACCGGCAGAGAACGGCCATTTGCGGACATTGAGTCATGGCAGCCGCCCACTTCGAATGACGGGCATCGCTACCTCCTATGATCCGCCCCATGAGGCCGCACATGCCGAGCAAGGCAAGCGCATCCCGTCAGCCCAACGGCTTCAATGAATCTCTGGACGGCTGACGCGAACGTATGTCCGCTATGGGGCGAGTAGCTGCCTCTCGGCAGCGGCAGCAATCGGCTGCGGACATCGCGCCCCCCCCTCAAACCAACGATCTTGTCGGTAGCTTGAGGCTTGCGAACAATGCGATGGCGACCAGTACCGCCATCAGCTCGAGCATTACCGACGCTCCTTGCCCACTCAGCACAAACGCTACCGCAAATGGCCCGGCGGCCTGCGCCAGAAGCATTGGTCGTGCTAAAACGCCCATTCTCGCCCCGTAGCCCTCGGCGCCGAAAAGTACCAGCGGCAGTGTCCCTCTCGCGATAGTCAGAATTCCAACGCCCGCCCCATAGAGCGCAGCAGCGACGAATGCCAGCCAGGGCGTTCCTGGGATGAGTAGGCAGATACCGAGCAGGCTTATCAGCACGCCAGCACGAGCAGACCAGGTCGGATGGAGATGTCGCGCAAGGGAGAACTCCAACACCCTCGCCACCACTTGGGCCGGGCCGATAACCATGCCGATTGCCAGCACTGTTACGGTCGGAATCCCAAGCTGCTGCAATGACGCCAGTAGGTGAACCGAAAGGCTTGCCATAACGAATGCAATGACCGTCAGCAGGCCAGCCACCAACCAGAAGAGCCGCCGAGTAGATCGATCCTCAGCGAGGGCGGTCTGCCTCTGCTTAGGCACCTCTCTCACAGCGTTGACGGGCTTGGGGACTGCCAGCCAATGGATCGGCAGGCCGATCACTGCATGTACTGCTGCGAGCACCCAGCAGGTCTCCCGCCACCCGCACCAGGATTCAAGTGCAGCCATGGCGGGCCACCCGGCAGTGCTCGCGAACCCGCCAATTAGGGTGAGTCCCGTGATCGCCCCACGAGCTCGCTCTCCCAGAAGCGTACCTAGTGTGGCGAAGGCCGAATCGTACAAACCAGTGGCCATCCCCAACCCAAGAATCGACCAGGCCAAGTAGTAAACCCACAAACTGCTTGCCGTGGACATCACCAAGAGACCCACGCTCAGCATCAACGAACTGAAGGCGAGTACGACACGCCCTCCGTGCCGATCAAGCAGGCGGCCAGCAACAGGCGAGCAGAGCCCTGCTACTAACATCCCCCAGGACAGACCACCGACAACGGCCGATAGAGACCAACCAGTGTCCCGTGCAATTGGGCTCGCCAGCACTGCCGGCAGGTAGAAGGTGGAACCCCACGCGAAGATCTGCGTTATGCCGAGTGCGGACACCAACCGCAGACGATTAGGGGCGGCTGGAACGTGTGATTCGAGCTGAGTCACGGTACCCTGCACGCATAGTTGTTAGTAGCAACCAAGCTAGACTACCGTGGCCTTTCTGGCCAATCGGAGGCGGCAATAGCTTGACCGCTGTATCCTCTCGGAATATTGTTGCAGGTAACAACCAATTGGAAATGACATGCCGAACAAGCGTACCGACGACCTGAGCCAGGATGCCGAAGCCCTGTATGAAGCGCTGAACCAACTGGTGCGGGTCTACCAGTTCAGAGACCGCGACCGTATTTGCTGCTACGACGTTTCAGTGACTCAGTGCTACGCCGTTGAGACCTTGGTGAAGCAGGGGCCGCTCCGCCTCCAGGCACTCGCTGAGGAGATGTTCCTGGACAAGAGCACTGCGAGCCGGGTGGTCGATACCCTCGAGCGCAAGGGCTACGTGTCGCGCGTTGAAGATCCAGAAGACCGCCGTGCAGTACGAGTTCAAGCTACTGAAGCCGGCGCAGATTTGTACGAACGCATTCGAGCCGACCTGATCGCCGAAGAGAAGGAAATGATCAGCGGCATGCCAGCCGAGGTTCGCCAGGGTGCGCTGACTTTACTGCGTCAGCTCACTCGAGCTGCCGAGATTCGTTGTGGCCTTGTCAGTGAATGCTGCCCAGGCCAGACCAAGGACAAGTGAGGGGGTAGCTCCCCCCTTTTTTAACTATATTGTTGTCACTACCAATCAAAAGGAAAGCACGATGCTAGTCCGCCTCGCAAAGCTCAGTGATAGCCAAGCCATCACCGATATCTACAACCAAGGCATCGAAGATCGCAGCTCCACATTCGAGACCCAGCCGCGCACCGTCGAGGACATGCAGCCCAAGGTAGCCGATATGTCGCGCTACCCGGTTCTCGTGGTCGAGCTCGATGGCGAGGTGGTTGCCTGGGCGAACTTGAGCAGCTATCGCGCGCGCTCCTGCTATGACGGTATCGCTGATTTCTCGATCTACCTGCGCCGGGATGCGCGAGGTCGTGGTATCGGGAAAGTACTCTTGAATGCTCTGTTGGCGGAGGCAGAAGCACGCGGATTCTGGAAAGTCCTTTCTCGGATTTTCACCTTCAACGAGGCTAGCCTCGCGCTCTGCCGCTCCTGCGGGTTCAGACAGGTTGGCGTCTACGAGAAACACGCTTGCCTGGAAGGCCGCTGGCTGGACTGCGCCATCGTCGAGCGGGTCATCTCTTCGAATCAACCTGTCTCTGGAGAATCAGCATGAGCCTGACTGACCTTCCCGTTGTCGTTATTGGCGCCGGCCCAGTTGGACTGGCCGCTGCTGCCCACCTCCTGGCTCGTGATCTGAATCCGCTAGTCATTGAGGCAGGAAATCAGGCTGGAGCAAGCATCAGCCAGTGGGGGCACGTCAGCATGTTTTCGCCCTGGGAATACAACGTGGACAAGGAGGCGGCCAAGCTTCTGGCCGCGACTGGCTGGGAAGCTCCGCGTCCTGACACATATCCCACCGGGCGCGAGCTGTTGGATCGCTATCTCCTTCCGCTCGCTGCTCTTCCGGTGATCCGGGAGCGGACACGTCTGAATACTCGCGTCCTCGCGGTGACCAAGTCGGGGGCTGATGCGCTGAAAACCAAGGGTCGTACTGCTTCACCGTTCCTGGTGCGCATTGCTGGCCCCAATGGTGAGCAGGACATCCTCGCTCGCGCCGTGATCGATGCCTCCGGTACCTATGAAACTCCGAACTGGATGGGCGCCTCGGGTATTCCCGCATTGGGCGAGCTGGAAGCAAGCTCGCATATTGCCTATGGCATTCCCGATGTAACCGGCGGTGCACGTGAGCGCTATGAGAGCCGCCGTGTACTGGTCGTGGGTGGCGGCCACTCCGCCTTCAATGCCTTGCAGGATCTGGTTGGACTGCCCGGCACCAAGGTGTTCTGGGGCATCCGTGGACACTCTCTGGAGAGAATTCTGGGCGGTGGTGCCAACGATAAGCTCGCCGAGCGCGGCAACCTGGGCCTTCGCATCCGAGCGTTGCTCGAACAGGAAAAGATCACTCTGTTCCAAGGCATATCGATCAACCGGGTTGATACCACTGGCCAAGGACTCGTCGTCCACAGCAATGGCGAAACACTGCCGGAAGTCGACGAAATCATCGTAGCCACGGGCTTCCGGCCCAACCTTCAGCTGCTGGGCGAGCTAAGGCTGGCAATTGATCCTGCCACTCAAAGCCCAACCCAACTGGCCCCGCTGATTGATCCGAACGAGCACAGCTGCGGGACGGTTCGCCCACATGGCATCGATGAACTCTCTCATCCTGACGAGGGGATTTTTATTGTCGGAATGAAGAGCTACGGGCGGGCCCCTACCTTCCTAATGCTAACGGGCTACGAGCAAGTTCGCTCTGTAGCGGCAGGGCTCGCGGGCGACTGGGAAGCTGCTCGGCGTGTCGAGCTCGAACTACCCGAAACGGGAGTCTGCAGCCTTCAGTTCGAAGAGCAGGAGCAGTCGTCGAGTTGCTGTGCACCCGCAGCACCGGCGCAGGCCAGTTGCTGTGGTACGCAAGAGTCTCCCGCTGCAGTTGTGGCCCAGAAATCGACCTGCTGCACACCAACGAGTCGCTCATAAGAACTCGTTTCCCATCGACGCTTCGCCGACGTGCCCTTGATCAAAGCCGGCGAAGCGAAGCTGGCATATAACAACCACAAGCCTTGGTGCTCTTTGACTTTTTATCAGTCGTCATTGGAGAACCAGCATGCATCTCATCCAGATATACGATCCCGCCTTGTGCTGTAGCACCGGCGTTTGCGGGGTTGAAGTGGATCAGTCCCTTGTCACCTTCGCGAGTGATGTCGAGTGGGCAATCCGGCAAGGCGCCAATGTTCAGCGTTTCAATCTGGCGCATGAGCCTCAGGCCTTTGCTGAGCAATCCGCTGTTCGCGACTTCTTGCAGCGTTCCGGCCAAGGCAGCCTGCCTTTGACCCTGGTGGATGGCGAAATCGTTATGGCAGGCCGCTATCCGTCACGCACCGAGCTGGCTCACTGGGCCGCCGTTCAAGCCTCACCCTCTACGGACTCGGAGAGCAACGGATGCTGCTCTTCCGGTCGTTGCTGCTGATAGGAGGATTCCATGCAATTTCTTCAATCCCCACCCCGCTTCCTCTTTTTCACTGGTAAGGGTGGCGTGGGCAAGACTTCTATCGCCTGCGCTGCTGCCGTCCAACTGGCCGGCGAGAACAAGCGCGTCCTATTGGTCAGCACTGATCCGGCGTCCAATGTGGGCCAAGTATTCAGTACGGAAATCGGCAACAAGGTCACCGAGATCCGGGAAGTCGCCCGACTGGCTGCGCTGGAAATCGATCCCCAGCAGGCTGCTCAGGCATACCGCGACAAAATTGTCGGGCCAGTGAAAGGTGTGCTGCCCGAAGACGTGGTGAAAGGTATCGAGGAGCAACTTTCCGGGGCCTGCACCACCGAGATCGCGGCCTTCGATGAGTTCACCTCACTGCTCACCGATGACGCGCTGATCGCTGAATTCGACCACATCATTTTTGATACTGCGCCAACTGGCCACACCATCCGCCTCCTGCAGCTTCCTGGAGCCTGGAGCGGCTTTTTAGAGAGCGGTAAGGGCGACGCCTCGTGCCTCGGGCCACTCGCCGGGCTGGAAAAGCATCGCGCCCAGTACAAAGCGGCTGTAGCAGCGCTGGCTGATCCCGTACGTACTCGCCTGATACTCGTTGCACGAGCCCAAAATGCTGCGCTTCGCGAAGTTGCGCGCACCCATGAGGAGCTTGCCGATATCGGCTTGAAGCAGCAGTACCTGGTGGTGAATGGCGTGTTGCCGGCCGCCGCTGCAGAAGGCGACGAGCTTGCCGCCGCCATCTACCAGCGGGAGCAACAGGTTCTAGCGAAAATACCGGAGGTACTTCGTAGCCTTCCGCTCGATCAGGTGGCACTCAAACCCTTCAACCTGGTGGGGCTCGATGCACTGAAGCACCTGTTCCTTGATGTGGCCATTGGGCCAGTCACGGAGACCGAAACGAACACCGAGCTGCACCTACCGAAGCTGTCGCCTCTCGTTGATGAAATCGCCGCCGAAGGGCACGGTCTGATCATGCTGATGGGCAAAGGCGGTGTAGGAAAGACCACCATGGCCGCAGCGGTGGCAGTCGACCTGGCCCGCCGAGGCCTTCCGGTACACCTCACGACTTCCGACCCGGCGGCGCATCTCGCGGAGACGCTCGAAGGCGTCATGGAGAATCTCACGGTCAGCAGAATCGATCCTCAGGCGGAGACCGAGCGATACCGGCAGCACGTACTCAAGACAAAAGGCGCCAGTCTCGATGCGGAAGGCCGTGCCCTACTGGAGGAAGACTTGCGGTCGCCCTGCACCGAAGAGATCGCCGTGTTCCAGGCCTTTTCCAGAGTCATCCGGGAAGCTGGCAAGAAGTTCGTCGTGATGGATACCGCCCCTACAGGACATACCTTGCTTCTTCTGGACGCCACAGGGGCCTATCACCGCGAGATTGTCCGCCAGATGGGCGACACGAAGGTGGGCTACACCACTCCCATGATGCAGTTGCAGGATCCGAAGCAGACCAAAGTGCTCCTGGTAACGCTTGCCGAAACCACCCCCGTTCTGGAGGCGGCCAACCTGCAGGACGATTTGCGCCGCGCAGGAATCGAGCCATGGGCTTGGGTGATCAACAACAGCGTCGCGGCAGCAGCGCCAAGATCCGCATTGCTGCTCAGAAGAGCAGAGAATGAGCGCCGCGAGATCAATGCGGTTGCTACCAAGCACTCTTCCCGCTACGCGGTTGTCCCGCTGCTGAAAGATGAACCTGTCGGCATAGATCGTCTGCAATCGCTGGTCGGAAACTGCTAAAGGCTGCGCCGAGCACCACCAAGGCTGAGAGGCTTCTGGGGTGCTCGGCATTTCCTTCGAATGAGTAAGCGCGTGGACAACGTCTCGGAAAAGCAGAGACACCCGCAAGGCACGTCGGTGTCAGCTATGCCGCCAGACCTTCACCGAGGAAATCAGCAGAATAGCGGCGAGCAGGGGTAGCAGGTATGTAGTGGAAATCAGCCCAAGTAACTGCCCACCGATGAAGGTTCCAATGATCGAGCCAGCGGCCATGATCAGGATGAACGTCCGCTGTGTTCTGACCACCGAAAAGCTCTGGTTGCGGCTGTAGCGGGTGAATCCCACGATCATGGTGGGCAGGCTCACCGCCAGTGAAAGGCTACCGGCAAGCTTTATGTCGGCGCCAAACAAAAGAACGATGGTCGGAATGAGTAGTTCGCCACCTGCGACTCCCATCAGCGCTGCTACGACGCCGATCCCGAAACCGACGACCACACCGACCATAATCAACGCTGCGCCATGAAACAGTGGCTCACCCGTCGCGTTTGCGTCATGGCCAAACAGCAACGCAATGGCGATTCCTACCAGCAGCACTGCCAGCACTCTGTAAAGAGTCTGGCTCTTGAGCTTGGTTGCCCACCCCGCCCCATACCAAGCTCCAGCAAGGCTTCCGGCAAGGAGTGTGACAATGATGTCCCAACGTTCGAGGACGTCCGCATAGGGGACGCTCATTGCACGAAACGGCAAAGCCGTCGCGACGACGATGAGACTCATCGCCTTGTTAAGGATAACTGCCTCAAGAGCCCCAAAACCGAAAAGGCCAATCAGCAGAGGAAGTCGAAACTCTGCGCCACCTAAGCCTATGAGCCCTCCTAAAGCACCAATCAAGGAGCCAGCGGAGAAGACTGCGACATTGTTCTTTTCTTTTTCGGCGCTCATACGGCTCCTGCCTCGTTTCGCATCATCGGATTGCGCGCCGTCGTGCCAGGTCTCCTAAAGGGGCGGCTCGGCGGCCATGCAAGCTATTCCGATGGCAACCTAATGTCTAGGCTCCACAACAGCGCATGGGCTCATGCGACGGATTCGAGCGAAAAGGCAGCGTGAAGGCATGCAGATTCAACGCGCCCGGTACTTTGTCAGTTACACCCGCCCCCACCAATCACCGCACACCGTGCTCCGGGCGTCGGCCCAAACAGCTCATGACAGAACTGTCACTTGAAGTTTATGCGAAAAAACGTATATTCGAAAAACCATATACATCCGGACATCCCGAGATGACTGACAAGATCCGCGTCCTGTTTGTTTGTACCGCCAACGCCGCTCGCTCCCAACTTGCCGAAGCGCTGCTTCGGCACACCGACAGTGAGCACTTCGAGGCCTTCAGCGCTGGAACTCAGCCTGGCGTGATCGACCCGAGAACCTATGCCGCCCTCGATCATCTCTCCATTGATACCAGCGGCCTGCGCAGCAAATCCATCGAAGAGTTCGCGGGTGAACGCTTCGACTATGTCATCACCCTTTGCGACAAAGCCGCTCAGGAATGCCAAACCCTTCCAGGGACTGGCGAGGCATTGGCGTGGAACTTTGAAGATCCGGTGACCAGCAACCGCCACGACGCCTTCCGTCACACGCTTCACGAGATTCACGAGCGCATCAAGATGTTCGTCCTTGTGAAGACCAAACACTGAGAACCGCCATGACTGACTCCCTGACTCCGACCCAGGTTTTCAAATGCCTGGCTGACGAAAACCGCATCCGGATGATGCTGTTGATCGCTCGCGAGGAAGAGCTCTGCGTCTGCGAACTGACCTGTGCCCTGGATGAAAGCCAACCGAAGGTGTCTCGCCACCTGGCTCAGCTGCGTACCTGTGGGCTACTGGAAGACCGCCGGCAAGGCCAGTGGGTGTACTACCGACTGCATCCAAAACTGCCCGCCTGGGTACGCGAGATTCTCGTAACGACGCTTGAGGCCAACCGCCAGTGGTTGAGCACGAGCTCCAAGCGACTGGACACCATGGGCGACCGCCCCGAGCGCGTTGCTGCCTGCTGCTGAAGACTGCCGAGAAGATCCGATGAAAGTTCTGTTCCTCTGCACCGCCAATAGCTGCCGAAGCATCTTGTCTGAGGCTGTCTTCAATCACTTGGCCCCAGCCGGCATGAAGGCATACAGCGCCGGTAGCCAACCCAAGGGGGAAGTGAATCCGCTGTCCATCACAGCCCTGCAGCGCGCCGGTATCGCCACTAATGGCCTGAGCAGCAAGTCCACCGATTCACATGCCGACCTGGCACCGGACTTTGTCATCACCGTTTGCGACAAGGCAGCCGGCGAGGCGTGCCCCGTGTTCTTCGGGCCCGCTGTGAAGGCCCATTGGGGACTTGCCGACCCGTCCGATCTGCAGGGTAGCGAGGAAGAGATGGATGCTGCCTTCGATGACACGCTCGGGCACATCAAACGACGCATTTCTGCGCTTCTCGCACTGCCCTTTGAACAACTCGATGCCGCCCAGCTCAAGGCAGAACTGGCACGCATCGGCACTCTCTGAAGCTACGGAGACCCATCATGAGCAAGAGTCGTCTTACTTTCCTGGATCGCTACCTGACGATCTGGATCTTTCTCGCCATGGGGCTTGGTATAGCGCTCGGTAGTTTCTTCCAGGGGCTGCCGGCTTGGCTGAACGGCCTGTCAGTAGGCTCGACCAATATCCCCATCGCCATTGGCCTGATCGTCATGATGTATCCGCCATTGGCGAAGGTGAAATACGAGGAGCTGCCGCAAGTCTTCAAGGACAAACGCATCCTCGCCTTGTCACTGATTCAGAACTGGGTGATCGGCCCGGTACTGATGTTCGTGTTGGCCGTGGTGTTCCTCTCCGATAAGCCTGAGTACATGACGGGGCTGATCCTCATAGGCTTGGCGCGCTGCATCGCCATGGTGCTGGTGTGGAACCAGATCGCGGGCGGTAATAACCAGTACGTTGCGGGCCTGGTCGCCTTCAACAGCATCTTCCAGATTTTGTTCTTCAGCGTGTACGCCTGGATCTTCCTGGGCGTGTTGCCGCCCCTGTTCGGGCTGGAAGGCAGCGTCATTGAAACGAGCTTCGTCGATATCGCGCAGTCAGTACTGATCTACCTGGGCGTTCCGTTCCTGGCCGGCTTCCTGACCCGCAAAATCCTGATCAACCGCAAGGGTGCAGCCTGGTACCAAGATCGCTTCATTCCGAAGATCAGCCCGCTGACGCTGGTAGCTCTGCTGCTGACCATCGTTGCGATGTTCAGCCTCAAGGGCGACATGGTGCTGCAGCTGCCGCTGGACGTACTGCGTATCGCCATCCCGCTGACCATCTATTTCGTGGTGATGTTCTTCATCAGCTTCTGGATGGGCAAGCTGCTGGAGGCCGACTACCCACGTACCACCGCGCTGGCATTCACCGCCGCGAGCAACAACTTCGAACTCGCCATTGCCGTGGCCATCGCCACCTTCGGCCTAGCCTCCCCCGTCGCCTTTGCGACCGTGATCGGGCCGCTGGTTGAAGTACCTGTACTGATCTCTCTGGTCGGCGTTGCCTGGTGGCTCAAGCGTCGCTGGTTCGATCAAGCCTCTGGCGCCCTTTCCCAGGAGTGAAATCATGACCAATGACCATATCCCCAATATCGACAGCGAACTGATCGATCTGCCGTCCCCGGACAAACTGGCTATCGAACAGAAATCGACTCACAAACCGCGCATCCTCCTGCTGTACGGATCGACTCGCGAACGCTCCTTCAGCCGTTTGCTCACCGAGGAGGCCGCTCGCTTGCTAGAGCACTTCGGAGCCGAGACGCGGATTTTCAATCCGTCAGGTCTGCCCCTTCCGGATGACGTGTCCGATGACCATCCCATGGTCAAAGAACTGCGTGACCTGGTGCTCTGGTCGGAAGGCATGGTCTGGTGCTCGCCGGAGCGCCACGGCGCCATGACAGGCGTGTTCAAGTCGCAGATCGACTGGATTCCGCTGAGCATGGGCGCCGTGCGCCCCACTCAGGGTAAGACCCTGGCGGTAATGCAGGTCTGCGGCGGTTCGCAGTCGTTCAACGCCGTTAACCAGATGCGCGTGCTCGGCCGCTGGATGCGCATGTTCACTATCCCCAACCAGTCCTCCGTGCCCAAGGCCTACCTGGAATTCGACGAGGCAGGTCGCATGAAGCCTTCTCCGTTCTACGACCGAGTCGTCGACGTGATGGAGGAACTGGTGAAGTTCACCCTGCTACTGCGTGATCGCGCCGACTACCTGGTCGACCGCTACTCCGAGCGCAAGGAGTCGGCGGAAGAGCTATCCAAACGTGTCAATCAACGATCCATCTGAGGCTTTCTGAACGTGCAATCGCATCCGTATTCCGTTCTTACCGCGTCCGATCTGAGCGGCCAACTGATCTTCACTCCGTGCCCCGGCACCAAGGACACGTCGGTGTCCGAGGCGCTAGCCACGCTTCGCGATGCCGGCGCGGTGGCTCTGGTGACCCTGATGCCAGAAGACGAACTGCTGCAGAACGAAGTCGATCTACTTCCCGAGGAATGCCAACTGCAAGGGATCGAATGGTTCCACTTGCCAGTGGAGGATGACCAGGCGCCCGGTGAAGCTTTCTCCACTGCGTGGGAAACCAATCGAGATCGCCTCAAGGAGCTGGTCAATGGCGGCCAGAAGATCGCCATCCACTGCAAGGGCGGCTCTGGTCGCACAGGCCTGATCGCAGCCCAACTGTTGATCGAGTGCGGCATGCCCATGCGAGAAGCCGTAGCCCAGGTACAAGCCCTTCGTCCCCGTGCGATTCAGCACCCTGCACACATTAACTACATCAGCCAGTTCGACAAAAAATCGCCGAACGCTCGCTAACCGCACTCGAGAACAAAAACATGGCCATCAAAGTAGGCATCAATGGTTTCGGACGTATCGGTCGCCTGGCGCTGCGCGCGGCATGGAACTGGCCGGAGTTTGAGTTCGTACAGATCAATGACCCGGCTGGCGATGCTGCGACGCACGCCCACCTGATCAACTTCGACTCGGTTCACGGTCGTTGGCATCACGAAGCGAGCTCCGACGGTGACTCGGTGGTTATTGGTGGTAAGCGCATCAAGATCACGGCGAACAAAGCCATCGCTGACACTGACTGGTCGGGCTGCGATCTGGTCATCGAGGCCAGTGGCAAGATGAAGACCGTTGCCGTGCTGCAGACCTACCTGGATCAAGGTGTGAAGCGTGTTGTCGTGAGTGCGCCGGTAAAGGAAAAAGGTGCGCTGAACGTCGTAATGGGCGTCAACCAACACCTGTTCGACCCGGCTCAGCATCGCATCGTGACGGCAGCCTCCTGCACCACCAACTGCCTCGCGCCGGTGGTGAAGGTGATCCACGAAAACCTTGGTATTCGCCACGGTTCGATCACCACCATCCACGACCTGACCAACACCCAGAGCATCCTGGATCAGCCACACAAGGATCTGCGTCGTGCTCGTGCGTCAGGTATGAGCCTGATCCCTACCACCACTGGCTCTGCCACCGCCATCGCGGAGATTTTCCCGGAGCTGCGCGGCCGACTGAATGGCCACGCCGTTCGCGTCCCGCTGGCAAATGCTTCGCTGACCGACTGCGTCTTCGAAGTCGAGCGGCAGACCAGCGCGGACGAGGTCAACCAGTTGCTCAAGCGCGCCGCCGAGAATGAGCTGAAGGACATCCTTGGCTACGAGGAGCGCCCACTGGTTTCCATCGACTATCGCACCGACCCGCGCTCCTCGATCATCGATGCGCTCTCGACCATGGTTGTGAACGGTACACAGGTGAAGCTGTATGCCTGGTACGACAACGAATGGGGCTACGCCAACCGCACTGTCGAACTGGCGAAGCTGGTCGGCCTGGCTGGCTGAAGGAGCGGGGCCCGATCATGAAGGCGCTATCGTCGCTCTCACCAGAAGTTCGCCAGTACCTGCTGGTAACGGGCAACTACTGGGCTTTCACGCTCACCGATGGCGCCTTGCGCATGCTGGTGGTACTCCACTTCCATTCTTTGGGGTACTCGCCGCTACAGATCGCAGCCCTGTTCCTGTTCTATGAGTTCTTCGGTGTCGTCACCAATCTGGTTGGCGGTTACCTGGGGGCGCGGGTGGGACTGAACCGCACCATGAACATCGGACTCGCCATGCAGGTCGTGGCGCTGCTGATGCTCACCGTGCCGTCTGCCTTGCTCACGATACCGTGGGTTATGGGAGCCCAAGCGCTATCCGGCATCGCCAAGGATCTCAACAAGATGAGCGCCAAGAGCTCGATCAAGCTCCTGGTGCCAGATGCTCAGCAAGGCAAGCTCTACAAGTGGGTGGCGATCCTTACAGGCTCGAAGAATGCGCTCAAAGGCGTGGGCTTCTTCCTGGGTGGCGCGCTGCTGGCCTTGCTCGGCTTCAAAGGCGCCGTGCTGGCCATGGCCGTGGTGCTAGCCCTCATCTGGGTCGGCAGCATGCTGTCGCTGAAAAAAGACCTGGGCAAAGCCAAGGCCAAGCCCAAGTTCCGCGACATGCTCTCCAAAAGCCGAGCAATCAACATTCTCTCTGCTGCACGGATGTTCCTGTTCGGTGCTCGGGATGTCTGGTTCGTCGTCGCGCTCCCGGTCTATTTGAGCGAGACGCTGAGTTGGGACTTCTGGCTGGTCGGAGGTTTCCTTGCCGCGTGGGTGATCGGCTACGGCATCGTCCAATCCTTCGCGCCGGCATTGACCGGCAAGAAGCGAGGTCACGTCCCCGACGGTCGCGCTGCCTTCATCTGGGCGCTGATACTTGCGGTGCTGCCGGCCGCCATCGCCCTTGGTCTGGATATGAACCTCTCTGCTCAGATCGTGCTCCTGGGTGGGCTGATGCTGTTCGGGGCGCTCTTTGCCGTGAATTCCTCGCTGCACAGCTATCTGATTGTCTCGTACGCCAAGGAGGACGGCGTATCGCTGGACGTGGGGTTCTACTACATGTCCAACGCCATGGGACGCCTAATCGGCACGGTGCTTTCCGGGTGGGTATTCCAGGCCTACGGACTGGTGGCCTGCCTTTGGATCTCTGCGGCATTCGTTCTCCTGGCCGCGCTCATTTCAATCGCCTTGCCCAGACATGCAGAGGTGGTGACCACCCCGAACTGACTAGGGGTGTGAATGCATGAGACTCCTGCCTTCCTGGGCAAGGCAGGCCCGAAGACCTGATGCAATGTGGAGGCACATCATGAACAGGTTGATAGGGTTACTACCGCTTCTCGTCTCCGCACTGTGGCTTAGCGCGTGCGACAAACCGAGCGACGCCCACAAACCCGTTGCCGGCATCGAACAACCGATTGCCGGCAGCTGGTTCGATGGTCAGTGGCGGGCCGAAGCATCATCCGCATCGAGTCCGCCCCTCCTTACGATCTCTGCAGAGGGGCTGCGCTGGGGGGACTGCAAGGCCTCTGGCGACGGGCAGGTCAGCATCAATGGAAAGCAGGCAACCTATGCCATCACGAGCGGATTCGACTGCATCAGCAGGGACGCGACATTGACTGGCGTGGTGTTAACCCAACGGGGCAATTGCGAGCTTCTGTTGGAAGCGTATGCCTCCGATGTCGAGATTGAGAATGGAGTTCCCGCTATCCGGAACACCTACCTCAAGAGTGGCTGTACGCCGTAGCGGCAAGAGGGCGTAATAAACTTCATGTGCAACTTATCGTCAGGCTGACACGTTCACCATGGCACCAAACCAGCTTCTGATCGGGAAATCAGCGTTCATCGTCAGGGCGCAGTCTCTGCCCAATGGCTACAACCAGCGCCCTGGCATGACCCTGTTGCTGGCTGACGGCGAACCGCTCGAGTTGGAGATCGATGGTTTACCAGCCGCCACCTCGGAGGCTTGGCTGTTGGCACCCGAAATACGTCGCCGTTTCCTGCGCCCGCAGCCGCATACGAGCATCACCGTCGAGCCAAGCCACCCGTCATATCTTCGAATGTTGCGCTGGGCCCGTAGCAGCCCTGATGCGGCGCTTCGAGTCGACGTACCAGTTGCCTCTCGCTTCAGGCTGGCCTCCGCAACCACGCAGCAGACCTTCGATGACGCGCTGAATGAGTTGCTTGCTCTGCATGAGCAGCCAGAGATCACACCAAGCCCGCGCCTGGAGTATCTGTTGTCACTGGTCGAGGCATCAGGCGAAGACAGCACCGCAGAGCAGATTTGGGGAGCATTCCGGTCTCGCTATTCCAGTACCCAAGCACACTGCTCCCACTGGCTACAGGAGTCGCTCGGTTTGCCACTGCGCAAATTGCTGCTGTGGCGAAAGCTCCGGCGTGCCCTGGAGGGGCTCAATGACCCGAATGGAGCCACCGCCGTCGCTCATGAAGCAGGTTTTGCCGACTCAGCCCACCTGTCCCGCATCTGCCTGCGGACTTTCGGGCTTCGCCCTTCACAGGCGAACAACAACAAAATCCTTCAAGTAAGCTGGCTGCAGGATTGCTGAAACTCTCCCTCACATCTTGAGGGAGGCATTAGATGCCACATCTGGACACCTGGGCTGTCAGCGGCCTTCTGGTTTTACTGGGAAGCTTCGAGTTGCTTGCCGGACGCATGCTGAACAGGCGCCAATCCGACGAGCTTGCCGTTGACGCGATCAGCCTTGCCCAGTTCGCATTGCTGATTAAACCAGCAGTCATCGCCGGAGCTGCGTTGATCCTGGCCCAACTGGCACCTGGCGCAGCTGGTCAGCTGGGCTCGCTTCCACTTTGGCAGGCGGTTCTGCTGGTCATAATCCCTGCTGACTTCATGCACTACTGGTACCACCGACTAGGCCACACCATTCCTTTCATGTGGCACATGCACCGTACCCACCACACCGCAACGGCAATGAGCATCAGCGTTGCCTACCGGGAGAACTGGCGTTGGTTCTTGTTCATGCCGGACATCTGGTACGCCGGGGCTCTCGTCTATCTCGGCCTAGGCGAGGCGGTGCTCATCGCTCACCTGATTTTCGGTTGCGCCAACGTATTGGTGCACAGCGCGTTCGCCTGGGACAAGGTGCTCTACAAATGGCGCTGGCTGGCGCCCGCTACCTGGCTGCTAGAGCGGCTGGTTCAGCTGCCTAGCACGCACCGCGCGCATCACGCCGAGCTTGATGAGCACGGCAAGCCGCCCCATCACAACTTCGCCCAGTTGCTGTTCATCTGGGACACGCTGTTCGGAACCGCGAACTTCACTCGCGACCGATACCCAGAGCGATATGGAATCCCGAATGATCCTGGTGATCCGTGGTGTGCCCAGCTGTGGTGGCCCTTCTGCAGATCGCGGAAAGCAGATAGTGAATACAGGTGAAGCCGGCGACGAGGCGTCCGTAAACGTCCGCTATGGGCCGGTAGCGGCTGCTATCGGCTGCAGCAGGTCGTGGCTACGGTGTGACTGTTGTGGCCGCATGCAAGCGGTGGTCAGCACGAATGCATATGCTCGGCCAGGAGTTGGTCAGGAGGAATGCAATCGGGTGGCCAAGTCAGTGCAATTGCGCAGGTGACAACAATGCCGGCAAGTCAACATTGCTGGAAGCAGTGGACCTGGTGCTTGGCCCAGAACGCCTCAGTCGCCGCCCCGTAATAGACGAGCACGATTTCTATGCCGGGACGTATGTAGACCCGGTCAAAAAAGAGGTGGTTCCGATCCAGATCGAGGTTATTGTCGCCGGCCTCTCCGATGAGCAGCAGCGGCATTTCCGCGACCACATCGAATGGTGGGATGCGCAGGCCAAAACGTTACTTGTGGGGGCTCCCCCGGAAAGGACAGACGCCCCTCACGTTGGTGCAGCAATGCGCGTCTTCTTCAACGGCTGGTATGACGTAGAAGAGGATGACTTCTCTGGGGATACCTATTACGCCACTCCTGAAACACCGGATGGTTCCTACCTGCGCTTCTCTGCACCCGACAAGCGAAAGTGCGGTTTTCTCTATTTGCGCACCCTGCGAACCGGCACCCGTGCACTCAGCTTGGAGCGAGGCTCTTTGTTGGACGTGATCCTTCGACTGAAGGAGACACGACTGACAATGTGGGAGGACCTGCTCGACCAGCTAAGGGCACTGCCAGTTGGAGAGACCGAAGACATCGGCGAGCTGCTTGCCGCAGTCCAAGATGCCGTGCGGCACTACGTACCATCCGACTGGGCAGAAGACCCTCACATGCGTGTCTCGGATCTCACCCGAGACACGCTCCGCCGAACACTGACCGTCTTCATGGGTACGGGCGCAAAGAGGCCGGACGGTTCCGTCTACTCTGCGCCATATCAGCACCAAGGCACTGGCACGATTAACACGCTGGTGTTGGCTCTGCTGTCCATCATCGCCGAACTCAAGCAAAGTGTAATCTTCGCGATGGAAGAGCCAGAGATCGCGCTTCCGCCGCACACCCAGAAGCGAATCATCAATTCTCTGCGCCAGAAGTCAGCACAAGCCATCTTCACCTCTCACTCACCCTACGTGCTGGAGGAGTTCGAGCCTGCCCAGGTGGTGGTTCTCAAGCGAGTGGCCGGTGTCATGACCGGAATCCCTGCTACATACCCACCATCAGTCAAGCCCAAGGCTTATCGCACCGAATTTAGAACTCGATTCTGCGAAGCCCTACTGGCCCGTTATGTACTCGTTCTTGAGGGTCGTACGGAGTACGACGCATTGGCTGCCGCCGCCCGCCGGCTTGGCGAGTTGGATCCCACACGATTCAAATCACTCGAAAACCTTGGGGTAGCCATCGTCGACGCTCGCGGGGAGACCAATGTCGCTCCGCTGGGTGCATTCTTCCGGTCACTCGGTAAGACCGTGTTTGCGGTGTTCGACAAGCAATCGCCGGAGGCACTCGCAGCCATCAAGGCCTCAGTCGATCATCCTTACGAGTCTGCGAGCGCAGGCTTCGAAGACCTGGTGCTGCAGGGCGCATCTGAGGCCGCACTCCGCAGCTATGCCGCTGCTGTAGTTGCCGGAGGCGATTGGCCGCAGCATCTCGCGGCATGGACACCAGCAGCCGCAACGCCGTTGGCTGATCTGCAGGCTGCTCTGTCGAGTTATTTCAGCTGGGCTAAGGGTGGTGGCGACGCCGGCGACTTGCTCGCCTCCTGTCAAACCGCCGACGACATGCCTGAATACGTGAGAACCACGTTGGCAGCCATCAAGAACGTCATTGAGCCACCACGGCTGCCTCCATTACCTCCCCAGGCAGCCGGCATGCCCCTTCTCCCAGAAACTGCAGCCAAGCCGGCACCATTGGCAGCCGCCTATGGAAGGTTTCAACCGTCCCCGCCCCAGCCTTCGACATGACTGAAGTGTGGAGCGATCAGAAGCGCGGCTTCCTGGCGTGCACCGGGCACGCCCTAGCGCTGGGTGGTCCTGGTGGAGGCAAAACACACGTCGCGCTGGTGAAGGCTCGCGATGAGATTCGCTCAGGAGTACTCAAGCCAGGCCAGAAGATTCTCTTCTTGAGCTTCGCCAGGCCTACCGTAGCGCGCATCATCGAAAAGGCTTCTGAGCTGATTTCTCGTGAGGACCTGAAGCAACTGGAGGTTAGTACGTACCACGGTTTTGCATGGAGCATTCTCCGGAGCCATGCCTATTTGCTGAATGGCAGGCGAAGCCTGCAGCTCCTGCCACCGCCAGAAGCAGCAGCGCATTTGACTGATATCGATAAGGCCCAACACGAAAATGAGAAGCGGCGCCTTTTCGAGCAGGAAGGCCGTCTGCATTTCGATTTGTTCGCAAGCTTGGTCAGCGACCTGCTTCGTCGAAGTGATCGGCTAAACACCATCTTCTCCGACACCTATCCCATAATCATCCTCGACGAGTTTCAGGACACAAACAGTGATGAATGGGCGCTGATTCAGCAGCTTGGAAGACGCAGTCGCCTCATTGCACTGGCAGACCCCGAACAGCGAATCTACGAGTTTCGAGGCGCTGACCCCAGGCGGGTGGGCGACTTTCTGGAGAGCTTCAGCGCCGCTCACTTCGATTTCGCCGGTGAAAACCATCGCAGCGGCGGTACCGATATCGCAACCTATGGGAACGACCTTCTCACCGGGGCGAACAAGGGCAGGACCTATCAACAGGTCAAAATCATTCGCTACGGCTTCTTATATGGAAAGAGCTCGCACTTCAGCGCCAAGACCGCAGTTTACTCGGCATTGGAACGGCTCAAGAAAGTACCGGACAAGTCGATCGCGGTTCTGGTGCCATCCAAACGGCTAATGCTTGAGCTTTCTGACTATTTCTCATCCACGTCTGATGGTCTGCCGGAGCTATATCACGACGTTGCAATGGATGCAGAGCCGCCGGCTCTAGCCGCTGGCGTTATCGCCACGCTACTGGAGGGAGGTACGGCTAGCGATGTGGCAAGCCGCATGCTCGGCGCACTTCACTCGCACATTCGCGGACGGCGCGGAGGCAAGCCTACACCTCAGACGGAGCTTGACCTGGCAGGCGCTCTTAGCGGTTTCCTTTCCACGGGAAAGATCCGCGGTGCCAAGCGCCAGTTGATTGTCAGCGAAGTTCAACGGATCTCAGAGTTGCGGCAACGACTGGAATTCACAGGTGACCCTTCGGAGGACTGGCTATATCTGCGCGGCCTGTTGGCATCCTCCACCGCGGAAGCCTTGAGGCAAGTAGCAACGGATGCCCGCTACTTACGACTTCTTCATCGAGGCTCGGTACTGCGCACCAGCTTGGGTGCCCTGTGGCGTGCCCAGGGTGGGTACAGAGGTGCTGAAGAGGCAGTCCGCAGTGCCTTGATGCAGGAGCATTTCGCTGCTGCTCAAAAAGACTGGCGCGGCATCCATCTCATGACAATTCATAAGTCCAAAGGCAAAGAGTTCGACGAGGTCATCATCTACGAAGGCCTATACCAGCGCATCGCCAAAGCCCCGCAGGACCCAAAGACCTGCGCTCAAGACCTGTTAGCTCTACGGGTAGGAGTGACTAGAGCGGTACGCCGTACTACCGTTGTGACGCCGAAGCGCGAACCTTGTCCTTTCCTGTGACTCTGCATTGCGGGGCACATCAAAGCATAGGAAGTTTCTAATTCAGAAGCGGTCCTAAAGCGGATTCAGTCATAGCAGAAAGAAATCAGGTTATTGTGACTACTTGCAAATAAGAAATCCGAAACGACGCAGGCAAGACTATCCATGTCGAGACTAAGTAGCAGAGCCACGAAGGGAATGGGCCACCACACTTGGTAACTCATAACTCTTCGTCCTGAGTTGCAACAAAGCCTCTTTCACAATTAAAATTGACTCTGCTAGAGCCCTATTTTCACTACTCTTCGCTTCACCCATCAAAGCTTCAATAACACTCATCGCCTCGGCGGCGACGTTTGCAGAATCCTTGTATTCAACCTCAAGCTCTTCGTAGGCCCAATCTACATAGCGCCACATGCTATCAAGCGAAGAGTGACCACTGAGACTCGCGACCTTTGAGAGAACAGTAGTAAGTGCCTCAACGCCAATTGACCCCCGGCTGCTCAAAGATCGAAGCCTAGCCATAACCTGCAATGTAATATATCGGTGCCTAAGCATGTGAGCGGATACCCGCTCAGTAAGGCCCGCCTCTGCCCGGAGATCAGAAAACAACTGTGACACTGTTGAGGGCGCCATCTTGAACCCCTCTCTGGTGCAAAACAGCCAGTCCAGATCTTTGAAGCCAATCTTTCTCCTCTTTAATCTCCTAATCTGAATAGAGCGAGTAACATCGATATACTCCAAGAGCATTCTAAACGTTTCGTCTGAGATAGGTATTAACCTGTAAGGATTGCCTTTTCTTTTAGATGTTCTTACGGGCAATTTCCGGTCAGCAGATGCCCCTACAATATCAGAAACTCGGATCCAAGTTAGCTCTTCTCTACGTATGCCCGTATCTGCAAGGAGAACAAGCATACATCGATCACGGCTGCGACGAAAATTAGTTTTGGCAGTCCATTCACAAGAATCCAGCAGAGCAGATATTGCATTAGAAGAAATAGGGCGAACTGTACGAGGAATGCTTGCAGGCACCATCGCATGATGCTGGGTTCGAACCCTTACAACACCTTGCTTACTCTTCAACGAACGCAAAGAAATTGTTACTTGAGCCCCCTGCCCTAATGAACCCACTAAACGCTTTCCAACCAACAAAGTTTGATACCATTCTAAGAACGATATAACCCGCAACAAAATTCTATTTATGTGGTTCCCAGAAGATTTTTTGCGCTTAATTAACCAGTCTGAAAATGAAACCAGCACATCATCACACACTTCCTCAATCACCACCTCAGACTCAAACAAAAAACGTACAAACAAGGATAGTTCTGATGCATAAGTGTTAATTGTGGAAATAGCGCTATTTGAGCGCCTAAGATGAAGGAAATAAACGTTAAGCTGCCAACATATACAACCATCTGGCCAATACATCACCCTCATTTCGGGGGCCGCCCATCGCTCCGACCTCCTCAACTTATCATATCCAGGCAAATAAAATTCTTTAGAGGAAGTGCGCCAAAGCCGACCAGCCGAAGTCATTTCACAACCTTAATGTGAGGATTTTTTTCATATCGCCGATAATGCCGTTGCAACTCAGACTCTGCTAAATCTGACCGCAACGATAATCTCTTCAGCCGTTCAAGCAAATCCAAGTATCTAGCGGTCATGTCTAGCGCAGCATCTACCGCTAACTGAGAGCTTAACTTCCAAGCATCAACATCATCAGAAGACTTTTTTCGGATCAGCTGTCGGGAGTCGCCGATGATCAAAGCAGCATCACGTAGAAGCTGGGAAAGTCCACCTTCATATAGCCCATTCACATATTTCCGTAATGTTTTATGACTTAAAGGAGTAATTCCAAGAGACTCATTATCCCAAGCAGCTAGTTTTGAAACAGAGGTGAAAGCTGATAGCTCACTCTTAGAAGGGGAAGGAGTTGCTCTAATCCTATCAAACTCAGAGATTCTACAAGCAGCGCTCCTAGCGGCAGTTTCAGATAGGACTTTGATGCTTGATGCAATTTGGCCTTTACCAAGTCGAGGCATCGGCACCCTCCCTAACTGAAACTGCCACCGTATACCTCTTTCTTTTTCCAGCATTAATTTGAATTGGGGTAGCGGTGTATACACCTTTTTCCGACAATAATTCTAGGTAATCTCTTAACTCATCCTCATGCATGACGTTGATTTTTTCAGTGCCAAAATGCTTAATAAGGATATTCCTGAGTTGCTGAACGCCATGAGATTGATCATCAGAGCAAACTGCAGAAGTAGCCAACGCAGCTTCGGATGCACTGAGCTCTTTTCCTGTTAAGCTTTCTTTAATGTAGCGCCAGGTTTCCCCAATATCTTCATGCCCCATAAACCAAGAAAGCGCCGGCAAGGAATTCTCCAATCCTCCGAAGTGAAAAAATGTCATAGCAAAATAGCGGCGAAGTTGATGTGGGAGCACCACCCATCGTTCTCCCGAGTTATCAACAAGTTTTAGGTACTCACTAAGCTCCTTTAGAAAAACATAAGCATCAGCCACATTGAATGGAGAGGCACCTCTGACGTTAACTTTAAAAAACGCCTGCGACTTAAATAAAATATCACTTGAAGGCACTATGATTTGCCAAAGTTTTTTTAGCGCATTTAAAGATAATAAACACTCATAAACAAGGCGCGGAACCGGCTTTTCCATCGGCTCACGCATATTATCAAACCCAGTTTTCCTCAGTAAAACAGAAAGATAGAATCTACCGTCAACCTCATAACTAGCGCTTTTATCCAGATCAACCAGTTCATTTCTGCGACAACTAGTCAGGACACCGATCAAGCAGAAGCAGACGGCCGTATGAAGCCTCAACAAGAAAATCGAGAATGGAAACTGAGTTCTAATTTTTGCCTCAGAGATAAGAGGATCCACCTGCATTCGTCTGTAAGCATCAAAAGCAGAGACCAGTCCATCTGGAATCGGAACAATTTCTTCTGATATGGATAACGCCGTAAACACTGAAACATTCGACTCATCCATTATCGACCGTGAAAGAGGAACAACTTCATTGCAGTAATAGTTGAGTGCCGGATACGTATCAATCATCCATTTGCCGCAACCGAACATAAGACTTCTTCCCGTAGAAAGAGGCAAGGTTCTTGTTCTACCGTTTCCTCCGATGCGGAAAGGCCGCACAATATCCGATATTAAATAAGGATTACCTATTTCTACATGCGATTGAATAGGCAGAGAAGATAGCAGTTCACAGAAATTAACCATCCAGTTTGATAGAGCAGTTGTGGCTCTTGATGCCCCGTTCTCGCTGGACTTACCTCCAGCCTCACAATCAAACCCATGCGTCAAGTATCTTCTGAACTCGGTAGATTGAGATAACCGTTTGTAGTCAACCCCCAAAGCAGCCGCAGCGAAGCGCAAATTTAGATTACCGTTACCATCCAGTGCTCCTAGTTTTCCCAAATGCTCGGAAAGTGATATTGGCTCAATTCCATCCTTGGAATTTGCTAGATAATCTTCCCAGCGCTGTATGAAAGCCCCTGTTCCACTAACACCTCCTACCTCTGCCACTCCAAGAAACTCAACTACGTCATCCACCCCAAAAATAGAAAACCCCTCTTCAGAAAACTTGTTTCCATATCGAACAGCAAGAAACTCAGCTAGCCACAACAGATATAAATGAAAGTGAAGAATGCCTCTTAACGATCTAGCGACTTTAAGAGCTCCATCATAGGCGCACACCACTATCATTTTTGCCTGTTCCAAAGGAACCGCATAAACAGGGCTTGTGAAGCTTCCGCTTGGCAAAAGCCTGTTCCAATTTAGACGAACACCACCTTTAATGGTGCCGTCTACATTCCGAACAACCACCCCTGAGTCTACGACCCATGTAGAACTTTCCAGCTCATTAAGAAGCCATGCAGGTCTGTATATATGATTTATTTTTCTAGTTGTTCGATCAAAAAAATCAATGACTCCGACCGGTAATTTGTGTCGACTCATCACCCCACCTCTGGCAGGATAACCATAGCCGACATCGCTTCTTTCTTCAAAAGCGCCTTCTTGACAAGATTACTTAAATCGCTCATTGATAACGGAAGTGGTGCCATAACTGCGTCAATGAAGTCCATCCAAAATTTCGGTGTGATGCCAGTAAGACTGTCTGGCCTATTTAGGAAGGTTGGGGTTGCTTTGTCGAGAGCATCCCGATAAAGCATTGCAACCGCAAGCGATTCAGGATCATTAGATATGACGAGTCTGGACAAGGTGGCAAAATCAAAGGTTAGCTTTTCGGATGTTTCCCTTCTTTGCGCTTCCAATTCACTTTCAAACAAATAATTATCGATGGACTTAAGAAATTCATGTAATTGTTCCACTGTTCTAAAGTCCGAAATCTTCAGCATTTCGCTTTCTTCATCCATCGCTGAAGTGATTAGTAGATTCTGATGCCTACGGATCTGCCGCTCAAAAATTGCACGCTGCAGCGCAAGCGGAATATAATTATTAATAGTAGTTTTAATGTGCTTATGGCCAAATGCCTTAGCTGTAGCAACCAAGTCGCCATTAGTATTAAGATATGTCGCCACACCCACATTTACACGAATTGCCTTATAGTTGATCTTATCTCTCCACGGCATGAGCACCGGGTGTCTATCTACAAATGAATACGCCCTTGTACTAAACTCTTCCTTACCTGTCGAACGCCAAATTGGATTCATATAAAGCGCTCCTACCAACGCCTTCTCAGAAAAGGACTTCAAGTCATAGTTCAAAGAGCTTATTCCCACCCAAAGATTAGAAGCCTCCTCGTTTCGCCCCTGCTTTCTCAACTCTTCTCGGATAGGGGCAGTCCACTCCATTACTTTCGAAATAACGTCTCTCGCCAAGTCACTCAATATTTCTGATTTCTGCTCCCTAGCTCTCGGCTTTTTAACCGTAAGGCGCAAATTATTTCCATCGGCAGACGACAGGAGGATTGCGAATCCATCCGCGTCTTCAATTTTGGCTCTGTACAATGAAGTCGAATTGAACTTTGGATGCTCTATCATTATCAAGAGCATGCAAACTGCCGCAGCCTCGCTATTCATTAATCCTAAATACGGGATGAGCTTATTCTTTCCGTATTTAGCAACATATTGCCAATGAGAATTTCCGCTGTTTGATACCGGCCTTCTGTCACTCGACTTGAATTTTCGATGAGGCTTAGGGATCCCCCCCATCTCATGATGAACAACAGAAAGTAGGTTTCCAAGCAAGTTAGGATGTCCACCGTCTGCCTCAAAGTAATGGCGCCTAGTGGAAAAATCAAAATACCTCATAAGCCACGGATTCTCTTTCATAGCCGTCAGATAACCACAGCCGGTATTCTTTATCAGCGCATCTCCTTCTGCCTGTTTCGACTTTAGTAGATTAAAGTCCTCTAGCGCGCACGACTTAATTGTATCCAGCACACGATTTATTCTAGCAGTGTACTCGGTCAGGTACCTTTCATCAGAAGCAGTTAAAGATATTGACTCAAAAAGATCGTCATTGTATGAGTTTTTATCCGGTCTAAATGATTTCGGCACCGAAACAACCGCAGCACCATCAACCACTGATTGCCTTTCAGTTAATATTTCTGATTTTCCTGGAGCTCGAACGTATGCACCTATAGTGATATTGGGGATAACTTCTGCAACTACTAGAATCTCAATTAGTCTTACGAAAGATATCCACTTATTTGAGGTCGTTGTGAGGGCCAACCCCTTTTCTGTCTCATCGGTATAAAAGCTTCTCCGAAGCTCAGATAGTTGAAGTTTGAAGTCATCCGCATCTGTATCCTTAGGTTTTTTCCAGCCTCTCTTTCTATGCATCATTGCCCAATACTGGAGAATACGCCGTATAGCGTATGTAGGGGCCGCACTTGTGTAGCGTCTAGAGAAGCGCGAAATGCCTTTCAAAAAGGGATCTGCATCCTCACCCAACCACTCAGTCAGGAAGTCAAAGCTGACGACCGTAAATCCTGACTGGCGGCCATCGTTCCTGACCTTCAGTTCTAGCCCAGACTTCTTTTTCCCTGATGAAGCTTTTCCCTTGGTGGAGCGTGCGCGCTTAGCCATTTTTGCTCTCTAGCAGCTGAGTTTCGGGCGCATGCTCCACGACGGTTCTATTTCCCTCAATAGGGTTTGCTAACAAAAG
>NZ_JAJQKY010000034.1:0-38223 GCF_021213715.1 Pseudomonas sp. CP-1 | reverse complement strand
TGAGAGAGAGTGAGATAAACCAGAAGGGTAAAGCGAGAAAATTGTGGGATATAGAGGAAGGGAAAGGGATTTAGTGGGATAGGCTTTGAAAAAGAGTTTCCAAGGATGAAAAGGCGGCGGCCGGTCAGGCCAGGCCGTCGCCGAGGTCCAGTTTGCCCTGGTCACGTTCGAACTTCCGATCCTGAATACGCTTTAACAGCTTATATATAGAGCTGGGCGTCAGTCCGTACTTCCGGGCCAGGGCGTGATGGTTTCGTCCGTTGAACTCGGAGAGTATCTGGAGATCACGCTTGGTAACCTGGTGGCGATAGTCGGAGGGGATGTACAGCGTGGCGCCACGCCACTGGTTCGCCAGATGGTCAGCTACCGCGTGGCCGGCCTGTTCAGCCAGGCCAGCGTCAATACCATGTTCAGACAGTACTGTTGCTGTATGTGCCGCAATGTCGTCCAGCAGCTCATGGCGAGTTTCCGCCAGAATCGAACTCTGCTTCATGCTCCCCCCTTCAGCGCCGCGATCTGGCGCTCTCCATCCTCTTTAGTAATCAACCCCAACACGATATCGGACTGAATTCGACCGACTTGGTCTTGGAGCAATTGCTGGGTGCTGGGTCCACCGGCCTGCGGCCGCTTTGAGGAAGCGGCCAGAGCCTGCGCTGGATCACTGGCCAGGCCCCACACCACCGCGCGCAGGTAGTTGTGGTTCTCAAGCGGCAGTTGCAGGCGCTCGCGGCCGGTGATCATCTGCTCGATGCCGGTGGTCCATAGACGCGGCGAAGCCGGCTTGGTGTCGTTGGAGCGGGCATCCTTTTGCACTGTGCCTGTATTGACCAGGTTGAGTAGTTCCTCCACAAGCTTTATGGCGCGCGTCATGCGTAGGCCTCGCTTGGCTGGACTGAACAGGCGTAGGTAATTGAGTATTGCGCGGCCCAGTTTCGGATCGAGGCCGGCAAACAGCGCCGCCAGCCTCTTGCCGTCGGTATCTGCGAACCCGGCCTCTACAGGAAACTGCTCGCCGCAGCAGGGGCACTGCAATTGCATTACAAGAGCCCCCGAGCAGACGCTGCTGCACGCAGTGTTTCGACCAGGCTCTTGAGAATTGGACGTCGCCGCTCCCAGCCTTTGGGCAGGTGTTCCAGATCCGCCCTCCAGTTTGGATCATGCTCGCCGAGCAGCTTGAGCAGTTCCTCCACGTTACCCAAAAGCCCGCGCTTCTCCTGCTCAACATGCAGGGCAGCCAACACTGCTTTGAGCTGTTCAGGCTTCTTCAGCCAGGCCACTTTGGCTACGCCAAACTGGCGTTTGGCGATCGCATCGGCGTAGCTCCAAGGCAGCCCCATGTTGGTGAGTTGAGCCTCGATCACCTCGACCTCCGCTGGCAGTTGCCGCCAATTGTGCGGCTTGCCGGCTGCTCGCTTGCTGGGCTGTGGTTGCCAGCCCAGGCGCTTGAACTCCGTCAGCAACTGCTCGGCCTGGCGCAGGTTGAGATCCCGCGCCGATCCCTTGCCGAACATCACCTGCAGTTTCTGCCGATAGACATCGTCCTGCAGGCCGAGCTGCTGACGAGCGATGTGGATCTTGCTGAGCAGCCCCCTAGCGAGTGCCATGGAACACCTCCATGCCATGCCGACGCCCCAGCCGGCGCAGCTCAGCATCGCTGACGCCCAATTCGCGAGCGAGCCTGGCCGTCTGCGCGGCCAGCAGCGCCTGGGCGGCGATCATCCGGCTCAACCAGACCTTCGGGTTCACGCCAGGAGCCGGCTGCAAAGCCGGCACGGGCGCTGGTGAGCGTTGGGGCTCGGTCTTTGCTTGCGCGCGCGGTGCGGCAGGCTTGGCTTTGAGCGACGAGTTCTCGGCCAGGGCACCGTTGTATACCGGCGTCCTCATGGGGTTGATGACGAAAGTGTCCGGCAGCTCGCGCATCTTGTACCCGACTTTCTCGATCTGCCCGCCGCCGGCCAAGAACTGCTGAACCAGTTCGTCCAGCTCCTGGGCCTCCTGCCGCTTTACGTCAGCATCACGCCGAGGTGGATCGCCGGCCGTTGAGTGGTAGCGCTCCATGTCATTGCTCCAGCAAGTGCTTGGAAAGGGTCTGCTGGATTTCCTTCGCGCAAGCTCTCCAAGCCTCTTCCGAGACAATGGCATTGCGCAAGGAACCCTCCGGGCTGGCCAGAACGCCGCTGCTGAACTGGTCCAGGGCCTGGAAAATCATCACTTGCATCAATGGACCTGAGCGCGAGTACTCCATCAGTTGGGTGACTACTTCGAGATTGCTAGCCACTTCACACCTCCTCTACCGGCTCGTTCGTACTGAGAGACAGCGGCAGTTCGCCAAGCCAGAGGCGAGCGACCTGCAGACCCATTCGAAACCCTATAGCCCTCGGGCCGCTCAGCACGATCGGATCGTCACCCAGGTGGATTTCCATCCCTGACGGCGCGCTCAGAACCTGGTCAATATTGCCTATGCCTCTCTGGTGCCAGGAAACGAGCAACTCGGCCACGCGCTGCAGGTCAGTGTTTGAGCAGAAGTCTTCCAGCATCTCGCGCAATTTAGCCTTGGCTTCCTCCGCATTCTCGATGGCGTGGCCGTCGTCGAATGTGCCCCCGACCAGCGACCAGGCGCTGGCGAAGACCTGGGCCTGCGACATGATGGTGTCGATGTTGATCTCTTTGGCCATCTCACACCCCCGCGATATCAAGAGGAATGGAGCGGTACTGGTCGGTGTCCCCGACCCGCTCCTGGATACGCACGTACGCCTTGGTGCTCACGACCTGGACAGCCTCGCCGATGGCCTGCATTGCACGCTGCCAACGTTCGTCATCGATCTGCAGGCGGCGCAGGGCAAGCACGCTGCCGGTACGGATGTTCCCAGCTTGGTCCACGCGGAACGCATCGTTGATCAGCGTGATGACCTCCGCGCGAGCACCTTCCGTCCATTCGTGGAGGCACTCGTCGATCAGCGCCTTGGCCGCCTGCAGGCGCTCGTCGAAGGCGATGTTGTCGGCCATGGCCCGAATGACCTTGTAGCGACCGTCGAAGCTGACCAGAGAGGCGTTGCCCTTCTTGCCTCCTACCTTCGCCTGGTACTGCTCGGCCGACAGGGTGATGAAGGCTTCGATATCGCCGAATGTTGCCAGTTTGAAATCCAGCAACGCCTTGTTCAGAGCCTTCCCCTTGGCAACGATCTCCTGCACAAGGCGGTCGCGCTCCAGGTCAATGGGCTTGATCATTTCTTCAGGTACCAGGCGCCCCTTGGCGTCCATGCGGTAGCCGGCGGGAACATGCACTGTTTGTTCAGCCATGGGAGGTTTCCTCTTCGGGATTCGGTACAACGCTCATCTCAGCCAGGGAGACGAACGCATTCAGGATGTGTCCGCAGTTGCTGCAGGTGATCACCAGCTCGATCAGGCTCGGGTCATGAGCTGCAGAGCCTGCGGTGATTTCGGGGTACGGAGTGCTGCACGCGGGGCAGTCGATTTCCAGAACATCAGCCATGGGGACGTCCCTCCAGCTCGGTATCAATCTGCAGGTCGAGCGCGTCACCCTGTGCGAGGAGCAGCGCCGTGGCCTTCACTAGGTTCTTTCGAGCGTCCAGGCTGGGTTTCCACCAGGATGGCTCGAACGGCCACCAGCCCGGCACCAGTTGCGTCAGGCACGGTTCTCGTTCTGGCTGGCAGATCTGCGTAACGGCTTCGTCGGCGTAGCAGGTAGCAGCCAGCGCTAGTTCACCGCCTCGGTGCTCAGCGTCATGGTCGGGGCTGAAGCCTTCCTGTCGGATCTGCCGCTGCCGTTCTGCCAGCACATCCCGAGCGAAAGCAGATACCGGCTGCTGGACCGGCATCGCGAAAAGAGCGATCACGTTCTTGCCATCCTCAGCCCATTGCTCCGCTCGGTTTGGATCAGCCGTGTGGTCCGAGATCCAGGCGCCGTCGAAAATGGCCCATGCCACAGGCTGTACTTGCGGCGCCCCATAGAGATGGGCTGTGCAGCTCATGAGGTCGGGGTAGCCACCAGGACGTCCCATTCGGTGCTTGCCGTTCTCCAGCGGCACGCCGGCCTGGCAGCCGTCGCACTGGTTCCGCTTTGTGCCTTTGTTCATCAGTGCACCCTCCCGTTGGCCGCGGCCTGCTTAAAGTTCTCGCGGTAGCGGTCGGTGAACTGCTCGACCTTGCGCATGACCAAGTTGTGATCTCCGACGAGTTGTGCTTCGCACATCACAGCCAGCTCGTTGCAGAGCCGGTCGCTGCTGGCTCGCAGTTGATCGAACTGGAGCCAGAGGTCGTTGTACCGGTTGCACTCCGTGACCAAGTTTTGCTCGGCCTCCTTTACCTGCGCCCTCAGCTCGTCAAGGAATCCGTCGAATCCACCCAGGAACAAGAGCGTTCCGTCGTCGTCGACCTGGAACGTCGTGTTGAGCAGCGGAACGCGCACACCCTGAATGCTGGCGAACAGCTCGACTTCATCCGGTTCCAGATCCAAATGGCGCGCAACGGTGTGTAGGCGACCAGCCAGCTTCTTTACGGTTACCGGAAAGCTGCTCATTGGTCCTGCTCCTTCACCGGGGTCGTCCAGGCCACGTCAACACCGAGCAGGCTGACGACATGGACGGTGACCAGCCCGCGAGTGGTCTGGCGAATGCCGCGGATGGCGTTGCGGAAGCGGCGGTGCAGCCGCAGCGAATCCTCTTCGCGGATAAACAGGCGGCGATCGAGCACCGACGTCTGCTCAATCGGAATGCCGGCCTGGCGCAAGGCGCGGGTGGCGCTGTTGACTGCTTCCAGGCAGCGGGCCAGCTCTGGCGTCAGTACTGTGCAGAGCGGCAGATGGGTAGCTTTCGGCTGCTCTTCAGGGAGGCGGCCAGTGATCGGTACGACGTTCATGTCAGGCCTCCCGAACCACGTCAGCAGTGACGCGCGGCTCGCCGACGAGCGCGGCATAGTTCATAGCGGCCTTCACCAGGTTGCCGATGGCCAGGGGATAGAGCAGGCTGGGCTTGTTTTCCTTGACGCCCCCCAGCCTCTCGATGATGGCCTGCAGGCCGGATGCATCGATCACATCGCTCAGTGGCTTGCCAACCCGCTCGAAACGAAACGCCAGGTGCTGTTCCAGCCCGCCGACCGTGAGCGGCGGCAACTCGACGATCTCGATGCGCTGGGCCACCTCTCGGACTTCGCCGTTGCGCGGCGACAACTTGATGAGCAGTTCGGGCTGACCGATCAGGATGATCGACACCAGCTTCGTGTAGCCCAGTTCGAGTTCGCGGTAGCGCTTGAGGTGCTTGATCGTCGGGGTCGATAGGCTGTGTGCCTCCTCGATGATCAGCAGGTGGCGCGAGCCTGCGGTGTGGCTGGCCTTCAGAGCCTTGTGCAGTTGCGCCCAGCGGGCCTGCGAGCTGTTCCGCGGCGTTTGGTCTGGCGCGATCTCCGCCAGGATGGCCTCGGCGATATGCTCGCTCTTGAGGGGCTTGCCCTTGGTGTCGTTGTCTTCCATCCCCAGCACGTATGGCTGAATGACCGTCACCGGGCTGCCTTCCAGGCGATGCTCCAGATCTCGGCGCAAGGTGGACTTGCCCGCCCCTGACTCGCCGATCACTGCCAGGAAACCATCGTGCATAGCGACCTGGTGCATCGCCTCGCGAACATAGCGGATATCAGCGTTGATGAAGATGTCGTCGGCGCTGTGCAGTTCGTCGAAGGGGTCGCGACGGATGTCGAAAGCCTTCTTCGTGGCTGGCAGCAATACCTGTTTGCGCATTAGCATGGGTTCGCACTCCTCGTTTTCTTGAGCGTCTTCGGGGGTTGCAGGGGCCCCGGCGTTGGCGCGCCGGGGCCCCACTTCGTCGAAGGCCTGGCGCACGGTGTCGAACTGCGCGCCCTGAGCCATCAGGTATTCGGTGATCCGCCAGGCCAGTTGCTGCTGGTCCAGCGATTTCGGCCACTGGCTGTGGTTGATCAGTTGAGCGATCGCCGCCGGACTGAGATCGACCGCACGGGCCAGATCGGTCTGCGGCTTGCCGAGGCTGGCCAGGACTTCCTTGAGCTTCAGCATTACGAGTTACCTCC
This sequence comes from Pseudomonas sp. CP-1, assembly GCF_021213715.1. Lineage (NCBI taxonomy): Bacteria > Pseudomonadati > Pseudomonadota > Gammaproteobacteria > Pseudomonadales > Pseudomonadaceae > Pseudomonas > Pseudomonas sp. CP-1. Next base: position 32,163 of record NZ_JAJQKY010000034.1, on the reverse strand, counting down.
CACAACGCGCAGCGCGGGCCGGCTGGGCGCCGCCTGCAACTGCTCGACGATGCTGTCGAGCTGGTCCTCCAGCACCCCGTCGGGGTAGTTGGACTTGAGCCAGAGCATCGACTCGGGACTCCAGACGCCATCCAGGCGTGCCCGGAGGATCTTGGCGGCTGCCGGGTGACTCAGTGGCGTGCTCTCGACGGTGGGCAGTGTCACGTCGAGCTGCAGCTCGCTGCCCTTGCGTGGCATGAAGGTCGGCAACTGAGCGTCTTCGATATGCTGGTAGGGCTTCAGCCTCCCGCCGAACGGAATGGCCTTGGCCTTGCGTGCGGCCTGCTCTTCGGCATCGGTATCGACGCCCATGGCCAGCCGGGCCGCTTCCTTGCGGGCTTTCTGCGCAGGCGTCTCCGCATGCTGCCGGAAGTCCTCGCCAATCATGGGTGCCCGCACGTCGAAGCCGAACTCGTCTTCCTCGATCCTCGGAATGACGTGGAAGACTTCATGGCCGTCCTGGTCGAAAGTGATCGCCTGGGCGGCATCGCTTTGCCAGGGGTTGCGGGTGATCATCAGCTTCTCGCCGATCATCACGCCAGGTACGACCGAGACGTCGTATTCAGTTCCCTGGAAGCTGACGCGCAGCTTGCTGGTGACCTTGCGGCTCTCCGGCTCGGCGATTGCCAACTGGCGGCATACTTCGACGCTGGGCGCTTTCACCAACTGGTGCTCACGGATGCGCATCCAGGCCTCCGAGCGGGTCATCCCATGGCGGGAGTGCTTCTTCGCGGCGTTGAACCACGCGCGCCAGGTCTTGGCGGCAGCGTTCAGTTCGTCCAGATCGGCGACAGGCTGGAAGCGCAGTCCCGCCTCGAACTTGCGCTCGATAAGGTTCCGGGCGTTCTCCACCTGGCCAGTCACCCGCGCGGCACCGGGCTTGTGAACGATGACGCGGATGCGCAGCGCACGGCAAAGGTTCCTGGCCATGGCCGAGGTGTTGGCAGAACCTGGGTCCATCATCAGAATCTTCGGCACGCCGTGCAGAATGTCGTTGCCACCGCGCTCCTGCATGGCGTCGATCAGCACATCACACAGGTTCTCGCCGCTCTCGGCTCCCATGACGTACTTCAGGTAAATCCAGCCACTGGCGTGCTCGGTGATCTCGTACGACCAGACCCGGTTGGAGGCGATGCGGGCCACGTTCTTCGGCTTGTTCTTGTAGAACTGGTCATGCTCCATGACGCGCAGGCCGTTACCGTGCTCATCGGCGCCGGGCTTGAGGTAATAAAGAACACACAGCGAGGCATCGATCTGCCAAACGTGGTTGGGGTGGCAACTGCCCAGCTCCGTTACCGGAGCAGGCTGCAGCAATTGCTGGGGATGAACCCCGAAGCTGTAGAGAGCCCTGGATATCGCACTGATGGACAGCGGCCGAATCTCGCCCGTGTCCTCGTCAACGACGTCCGCCCGGATCATCTTGCTGGCCCGTAGCGCTTCCACCGCATCCTCCAGGCTATACAGGCGCTTTTCGTTGCGGCGCGCACTCTCCATCAGCGCGCTACTGATGGTCAGGGCATCTTCCCGGCTCAGGGCACTGGTGCCGGCGTCACTCCGGCGTTTGCGGGGCTTGCTGTCTGCGGTGACCTCCCTCAGCTTGCGGTAAAGCGTGGCGAGTGACATGTCGAGCCGCTGGGCCGTCGACTGGGCAATCTCTACGCGCTGCCCGCGTGGGGCGGCGCGAAGGGCGCGCTCCAGATCGACCAGGGCTTGAGTAATGACGGCGCTCATGGCTCAGTCCTCAGCCACGCCTGCAGGCTGGGACTTGCCCATTTGCTCGATCCAGCCGAATTCGCTGATGTCATCGGGGGCTTCGCCGTCGGGCAACTGGAACTCTTCGCGAATCTGCAGGAGCAGTTTTTCGAGGTGGCGCACCAGACCGGCCTGGAAGGTGCGGGGGTCGGTACCGGTCTTTTCGGCGTGGTCGAGCATGACGGAGAAGGCTTCGCGCAACTTGCCGCTGATGTCGGCCTCGGCTTCGAAGGCGATCGCCGTTGCTTCCTGGCGAAGCTCTTTCTCGGCCTCATCCGCCTTCATGGTTTGGATGCGCCGCTTGGTCTTTTCCAGTTCGTGGACGGTTTCGTCCAGCTCGCGGGACTTGCGCGCCATGCGCTCGCCCAGGGCTTCGTTGTCCGCCCGTAGATCCTCTACCTGCTTCTCCAGGGCAGCCTTTTCCTTGGTGTGGGTGGCGATCAGTTCCTCGGCCAGGTACTCGACGGCGTCCTTGTTGCCCTGCTTGGCCGCTTCGATCAGGGCGCTACGGGCGTCATCGGGCAGCTTTCGCCACTGGCGCAGCTCGCGGTAGCCGATGCCCATGCGGGACATGGATTCCAGGGCTTCTTCGCCGAAAGTGCGGAGGTTGGCGATATCCATGTTTGCCTTGTCGACAGAGATGCCGAGCAACGAGCAGAACTCGTCCCAAGTGCCAGAAAACTCCGAACCGTTCGGACTTTTCTTCCCGGCAATGGCACGGTAGAGCTTGTTTTCCTTGACGTAAGCGAGCTTGGAAGTCCGAACCGTTCGGGAAAATTCCTCGAACGCCCCTGCCATCTGCGCTTGGCCGAGCAGTTGGTTGACCAGGTCGCGCTCCTCATGCATGCCCTGGGCAATGTCGCCCAGCATGGTCAGCGCGCCTGCCTCGGCCTGGTACGCCTGCTGGTTGACTTCAGGTATGGGTTCCACTTTCACGGGGGATGCTTTACGGGCCATGGGATTTCCTTAGTTCGGGAGACGGGTGTAGCGTTGGCGACGCTCGTTGAGTTCGTCCTGGCCGCGGCGCAGGGCTTCGTCGAATCCAAAGGCCACCTGGACCAGGCGCGGTCCGAGCAGCCAGCGCTTGTCGTCATGCGGGCTGCGGTCGGCCAAGCCGGCGATGCGCAGGTTTTCCAGGGCGCGCAGGGCGGCGCTGGCGTCGCACTCGGCGGCGACCGCCACCTCCTTCAGCAGCAGCCCCCGGAATTCGTTGGCGGCGAGGGCCAGCATGACCCGTAGGGTTCGCTGGACCTGCTCGGAGCGGTATTTTTCGGTGCTCATGCGCAGCGCTCCATCGGGATGACGACCAAGGCGCCGGACTGGGTGATAGCGGCTTGGCCACCGGTGGCCTCCGCCAGTTGCTGGTGGAGATGCTGGGCCTCGTTGCACCACCCTTCGGCACATTCCTCCATGCGGGTCAGCTCGGTGCGCAGGTACTCGTTCTCTTCGGCAAGGCGCGCAGCTTCGATGCAGAGCTGCTCATAGGCTTGCTCGTCCAGGCGCTGCAGCAGCGCCTGCAGGTTGATGGACTCACTCATCGTCAGCCACTCCAAAGTCCAGTTGCGGGGTTTCTGCCTGGGCGACGTTGCCGTGGTGCCAAGCGAGGGATTCGAGGCCGGCGCGGATGGCGTCCAGGGTCTGTTCGGCGGTTTGCTTGCCGTCGTAGAAGGCCATCAGCGCGCCGGTGGCGTTGTGCAGCACGCCCTGCAGTTGCTGCAGGTCGTTGGCGTTGCAGGCCTTGCCAACCGGGATGTCGACCAGGAGCTTGCCGTGAGCGGCGGCCAGGTAGCGGGTGATCAGCGGCAGGCCGCAGGCTTTCTCCAATGACAGCACCATGGTCAACGGCAGGCGGCCATTGCCCATCCATTTGTAGAGGGTGCTGGCGTTGTTCTGGCACAGATGGTCTGTGGCAAGCCGCTCGATCCCGCGGTTGTAGCGCTGCATGGCCAACTGCGCACAGCCGTCCAGCGCTTCGGCCGGCGAGCGCGGCACCCAGTGTTTCCAATTCCGGCGCTTCATTGGATGGTGCTCCAGAAGCCCCAGTAGTCGTCGTCCAAACAAATAGCTGTTTTCACCATTGGCAAAGCCATTGCGACAACGCCAGCCTGATGGGGTACATTCACCCTCGTCGGAGAGACAGACATGACTACCCCCGATCACCTGGTTCTTGATGCGTCGATGCGCTCGGCGTTTGTTGCCCTGGCACGTCGTCTGGCAATTGATCACGGCCTTGACCTGCAAGGTCTTGCCTGTGACCTGGAGACGCTGGCTGACGCGCAGTCGGGCGAGACATGGCAGATGCCGCATCGGGATCTGGCTGGTGTGCTGCGGTATGTTGCCGAGCGTGCTCAAGCAGGCGGAAGCTGATCTGGTGGGCCTCTTCGCGGCTCATGCGATGGTTGAGCAGCCGACCTGCGCTGATGAGCATCAGGCGATCGATCAGGCGCTCGGCGCCTGGCGATGCTACGGTCCGGTCCACCAACAGGAGGCTGCTCTGGTGAGCATCGGCCAGGTGCCAGGCGATGTCCGAAGTATCACCAGGGGCGCAGGCGATCAGAGCATCGAGCGCGGCGCGCCAGGTGTCCATCGGAGCGGGAGTCAGGTCGATGTGCTCGACCGGCGGCTGAAAGCGAGGCATGGCTGTACTCCTCTCAGGCGGCGAGTTGCTCGACGGAGAGCTTCATGCCGAGCTTCAGGGCGATTTCATGGGAGGTGCCGCGGCGGCCTTTGAACTGGCCGTTGATGACCATGTACACCTGGTGACGGGGATAGCCGTTGGCCTCGGCCCAGGCCGAGATCGTTATACCGGCGGCGCGGAAGAGTTCCTTAACGCGCTCGCCGGTGTACGGCGTGCGAGTGGGGAGCGGATACGGGACGTTCATGACGGGGTTCCTATCTGCTGAAAGATTGCTAATAAACCAATGCATGTGCAGTGCTTTGGTGTGAATTGATATTGGGACATCAAAGTCCCATAGTCAAGGGACTTTTATGCCTCAAAGCATCGGGGATCGGATCCGACAAATACGCGGTGGACTAGGCGTGGGGGAGTTTGCGGAGCGCCTTGGGGTGAATCGCAAAACTGTTGCGCGCTGGGAAAGCAATGAGGCGCTGCCTGACGGAGCATCACTTCTAACGTTGCACAGCTGTTTCGGGGCTGATCCTGGCTGGATTCTGACCGGAGGAGGAGCGCAGCCTAGTCCCGCTGAGCTAGCACCTGACGAGCGCATCCTGCTGGACAACTACCGGCATAGCCCGCCCGACGCTCAGGCCGCACTCAAGGCGACGAGCGATGCGTTCGCGCGTCGCACTGGTAAGAAAGCAGGATGATGAATAAGGGGGAGGAATGGATTTCAAAGTACTGCTTGGGGCAGTGATGTTGGTCAGCCTATCGGTGGCCGGATGCTCCACGAAAAACTATGGCCGACAGCCGGAACTGACTGACTTCGAACGGCAGACCATGAGCTGCCGCGAGATTGACCTGGAACAGGCCAAGGTTCAGGGCTTCCTGACCCACGTGCGTGAGGAGAGCGAGTTCGACGGACGCTCGGTGCTGTCTTTCCTGGGCGACTTCGGGATCGGCAACCTGATGGAGAAGGACGCAGCAGTCGACAGTGCCAATCAGCGCCTGACCCAGTTGGCAGGTGCCAAGATGCAGCGCGGCTGCACCTATGCCTATGAGGCTGAGGCCCCAGCTCAGCAGCCGTACGCGCCACCACGCGCCTATGCCCCAGACGGGCCCGCATCAGCTTCTGCGCGTTCTGTCGACGCCCAGCTCGACGAGCTGAACCGTATGCAATTGCCCTACGAGGAGTACCAGCGGCGATACCGAGAAATTACGGGGCAATAAAAACGGAACGCCAAGGCGGCGAATTTCCCTCGGATTGGTTTTCGCTCCTTCCAAAATACACTCTGCTCCCCCGTGGGGATGATCGTCACACCTGCTTGCAGGTAGGACCTTCAGTCAGGCCAAGGATGGCCGCCCCATCGGGAGCATCGTTATGTCATCGCCGCAACCCCGGCGCCGCCGCGCGCCGCGTATGACCAGCTGGACGCTGGTCACCCTCGTCCTGCTGATCATCCTCGCCGCGATTCGCCCGGAGCAGCTCCAGGTCGTCGCCTACAAACTTGTCCTAGTGACCCTGGGCGCGGTGGCCGGTTACTGGATCGATCGCAGCCTGTTTCCCTACGTGGCTCGCCCGCATGAGTGCTCAGCCAATCTGGTTGTCGTGGGCGCCTGGCTGCGCCGTGGGCTGATCGTACTGGCTTGCATCCTCGGCCTGACGCTGGGGCTCTGACCATGGGCGCCCCGCAAATCATCTGGATCGTGCTGGCCGCTGTGGTCCTGGTTACGTCCTATGCGTGCGATGGCCTCACCAACGTGATCAGCTTCAAGCAGCGCGTGTTCGACGTGATCGCGATGACGGCCCTGGTGTGGTGGGGAGGCTTCTTCGGATGAAGCGCCTGCTCACCCTCGGCCTGCTGGGCCTGCTGAGCGCCTGCCAGCCGGCCTTCGCGACGGATCGCATCCCCACTGCCGCCGAGCAGTACCGGCGCACCCTGGTGCGCAGCGCCCATGCTGAATGGGGCCTGTCGGCACCGATCGCCACCTTTGCCGCACAGGTTCACCAAGAAAGCCGTTGGCGTGCTGATGCCCGCTCGCCTGTTGGTGCCCAGGGTCTGGCGCAGTTCATGCCCGGAACCGCGGAGTGGATCGCTGGCCTGTATCCGGCCGCCCTCGGCACCAATCAGCCGTTCAATCCTGGCTGGGCACTGCGCGCGCTGGTCACCTACGACCGTTGGCTCTACGACCGAAACCAGGCCTCCAGCGAGTGTGATCGCTGGGCATTCGTACTGTCCGCTTACAACGGCGGCCAGGGGTGGGTAAATCGCGACCGTAGGCTGGCCTCGGCATCCGGCGCCGACCAGCTGGCCTGGTTCGATTCCGTCGAGCGCTTCAACGCCGGGCGCTCGGCCGCCAACTTCCGCGAGAACCGCAACTACCCGCGCCTCATCCTGCTTCGCTATGAGCGGATCTACCTGCAGTGGGGCGACGGCGTGTGCGGAGAGAGGTACACCCTGTGAGACTGTCCTCCAGCATCACCTTGGCTCTGAACGTTACCTACCTCGACCTGGCGGTGATTCAGCGGCTGTTCGCAGGCAGTCGCGACTTCCTACCGGCACCTGAGCTGTATTGCTCGCCAGTGCCGCGCGAGCGGCATGGTAAGTCCGGTGTGGCTCGGGCAAAACGCAAGGCGCGCAAGTACCGTCGGCAAAGGGGGCTCCATGGGCATCCTTAGTCTCCTGCGCTCCAACTGGTTCTGGATCGCGCTGATTGCGGTGCTGTACAGCGTAGCTGTAGTGATCCACGGCTCCGCAAGCTACGACCGTGGGTACGCCACCGCTCGCGCCGAAGGTGACGCAGAGCTGCTCAACCTGCAGCTGCAGCATTCCAACGAGCTGGCCAAGATCGCTGAGGACAACTTCCTGCAGTTCCAGCAGCAGGTCACTCGCGCGAATCAGGCGGAAGCGCGATTCCTGTCAGCCCAGGACCAGTTCACTGCCCTCCAGCAACAGCTATCGGAGCGTATCGCCCATGTCTCGACTCAATACCGGCCGGCACCAGGTGCTTCCCCTGTGCCTGCTCCTCGCTTCGTTGTCACTTGCGGCTGGCTGCGGGACTACAACCACGCCCTCGGCGCCGATCTGCCCTCGCCAGCAGCCTGCAGAACTGCCGCCAGCCCTCAAGAAACGGCCTGGCCCGCCTCCGGCGCTGACGCCGAACTACTGGAAAGCGGTGTCAGCGCGGCTGACATCCTGGCCCATGCCCGCGATTACGGGAAATGGTCTCTCACCAACCTGGCGCAACTGAATGCGCTGCTCGATGTAAACGACAAGGAAACTCACTGATGGACTTGGACTTCGTGCTGCGCGCCGGCCAGTTCGTATTCACCGCGGCGGTGGGCCTGTACTCGCTGGCTGCTGCGCGTCGCTCCAGCTCCAAGGCCGAGGCCGAACACCTGACGAATCGGCTTTCATCCCAGGACAACCGACTTCTCACCCTGGAGCAGCAGATGCTCCACCTGCCGGACAGCCAGCAGCTGTCGGAGCTGGCCGGCGACATGAAAGCCATGCGCGCCGAGCTGTCGGGGTTGGCCAAAGCGCTGGACCCTTTGACTCGCTCGGTTGATCGCATCAATGACTACCTGCTCAGCGAGAGACGCCCATGACTAGCAACTACTCCGATTTCATCAGCCAGGACCGCCGCCTGGTGATCCTGCGCATCCTTGCGGAAATGCCGACCTACCAGGCCAATAGCTCGGTACTGCACACCGTCCTCAGCCAGTGGGGGCATGACCCCAGCCGCGACCAGGTGAAGGGCGAGTTGCGCTGGTTGGAAGAGCAGCAACTGGTGAAGATCGAGGACGTCAGCAACGGCGCAGTGCTGGTCGCGAAGCTGACTGAGCGCGGCGCCGACGTGGCCGCCGGCCGCGCCCGAGTGGACGGCGTGAAGCGTCCGGGAGCCTGACCATGGGCCGCAAGTCCAGCATCGACAAGCTGCCACCGGATGTGCGTTCGTTCATCGAGCGCTCCCTGCGCGAGAACCGCCTGACCCTGGACGAGCTGATCGAGCAGTTGCAAGAGCGCTTCCCGGGCAAGGAAAAGCCCAGCCGTTCAGCGATCGGCCGATACAAGGTCAGCTTCGACGAGATGACCCGGCGCCTGCGCGAGCAGCAGGCAATGGCCAGCCTGCTGGTGGAAGAGCTAGGCGAGAACCCAGACGAACGTGCAGGGGCGCTCTTGGTGCAATCCATCACCACCTTGACGACCCATGCGGCCTTCGCTGCGCAGACCGAGGACGAGGTCGACATCGAGGACGTCCGCAAGCTGGCTCGGGCAGCCAAGGATGTCCTGCAGGCCCGCAAAGCCAGTATGGAGGAACGCCGCCAGATCGAGCGCGAAGCCCGCGAGAAGCTGCTCCAGGAGCAGGAGCAGCGCTTGGAAGAGCAGCGTGGCAGCGACGGGATGAGCGAGCAGCTCGAAAACCGAATCCGCGGCATCCTCCTGGGGAAAGCCTGACATGGCTATGCGCGCAACCACTGCCGAGCTGGGTAAGAGGCTTACTGCGACTAGTGCCCCGCGTAAGATCGACCTGGCCGAGGAGATGGAGCTGCTCGGCGTCGACGTGCCGCAGGAAATCTCCGAAGCCCAGCCGGCCAATGAGCCCGTCTTCCTGCCGTACCAGCAGCGCTGGTTCGAGGACGAGAGCCAGATCATGATCGCGGAGAAGTCCCGCCGTACCGGCCTGACCTGGGCCGAGGCCGGGCGCAACGTGATCAATGCCGCCAAGCCGCGGCGCCGAGGTGGCTGCAACACCTTCTACGTCGGCAGCAAGCAGGAGATGGCGTTGGAGTACATCGCCGCCTGTGCTCTGTTCGCCCGTGCTTTCAACGAGCTGGCAGAGGCCGACGTCTACGAGCAGACCTTCTGGGACGAAGGGAAGAAGGAAGAGATCCTGACCTACATGATCCGCTTCCCGAAAACGGGGCGGAAAATCCAGGCCCTGAGCAGCCGGCCGAGTAACCTGCGTGGCCTGCAGGGCGACGTGGTGATCGATGAAGCAGCGTTCCATGAGTCCCTGGAGGAGCTGCTGAAGGCCGCCCTGGCATTGACGATGTGGGGCAACAAGGTGCGCCTGATCAGCACTCACAATGGCGTCGACAATCCCTTCAACACCTACATCCAGGATGCCCGAGAGGGCCGGAAAGACTACAGCATCCACCGCATCACCCTCGATGACGCGATTGCTGAGGGACTGTACAAGCGAATCTGCTACGTCACGGGCCAGGCTTGGTCACCCGAGTCCGAGAAAGCCTGGCGTGATGGTCTGTACAAGAACGCCCCCAACATCGAGTCGGCCGAGGAAGAGTACGGCTGCGTCCCGAAAAAGTCCGGCGGCGCCTACCTGTCGCGGGTGCTCATCGAGCAGGCGATGGTCGCCGACCACTCGATCCGCATTCACCGCTACGAGGCGCCGGCCGGCTTCGAGAGCTGGACGCCAGAGCTGCGAGAGGCGGAGGTTCGCACCTGGTGCGAAGAGAACCTCCTGCCAGAGTTGGCCCGCCTTAGCGACCAGGACCGCCACACCTTCGGCGAGGACTTCGCGCGCCGCGGCGACCTGACCGTCTTCACGCCTTTGGCGATCTCGCCGACCCTGCGCAAGCGCGTCCCCTTCCAGGTCGAGCTACGGAACCTCACCTACGAAGCTCAGCGCGACATCATGCGCTTCATCTGCGATCGCCTGCCGCGACTCAGTGGACTGGCCTTCGACGCCACCGGCAACGGCGGCTACCTGGCCGAGCAGGCTGCGCTGAAGTACGGCGCCGGGATGGTCGACCAGGTGCAGCTCAACCTGGCCTGGTACGCCACCTGGATGCCGAAGCTCAAGGGCGAATTCGAGGCATTCAACCTGGAGATCCCGCGGCACCAGACCGAGCTGGATGACCTGCTCTCGATCAAGGTCGAGAAAGGCATCCCTGTCATCGACAAAGGCCGCACCAAGGACTTGGAGTCAGCCAGCGGCAAGGGCAAGCGTCACGGGGACGCCGCCATTTCCTTGGTCATGGCCGTCCGAGCCAGCTACATGGAGGGTGGCGAGATCGCCTTCACGGCGCTGCCACGCCATAGCCGCGGCTTCGACAACGTCCAGGACCACAACAACGATATCGAGCTACCGGAGCCTTCAGCATGGTGACTATGACCCGGATTCTCGGCCCCGACGGCCAGCCGCTGCGCCTGAACGAGATCCGTGAGCCCCAGACCGCCCAACTGACCAGTCTGCACCATGAGGTCGCTGGTCACCCATCTCGTGGACTCACGCCTTCAAGGCTTGCCTCGCTCCTCGACTCCGCCGAGCAAGGTGACATCGTCGCCCAATATGAGCTGTTCGAAGATATGGAGGAGAAGGATGGCCATATCCACGCCGAGATGTCCAAGCGGCGCCGCGCGGTGGCTCAGTTGGACTGGGACATCGTTCCACCCGACAACGCAACAGCTAAGGAGAAGGAAGCTGCGGCGGCCTTGTACAACCTCATGCAAGGTCTGGACGACTTTGAAGAGGTAATCTTCGATACCACCGACGCCATCGGCAAGGGCTTCGCCTGCCAGGAGTTCGACGGCTGGCAACGCGTTGATGGTAACTGGCTCCCCAAGGCGATCATCCATCGCCCCCAGTCATGGTTCCAACTACCGCGAGGCGTTCGGCAAGAGATCCGGTTGCGTGGTCCGTCGGGAGGGACGCCGTTGCAACCCTTCGGTTGGATCACGCACGTTCACAAGTCCAAGAGCGGTTATCTGGAGCGCTCGGCTCTGTTCCGTGTCCTGGTCTGGCCCTACCTGTTCAAGAACTACTCGGTAGGCGACCTGGCCGAGTTCCTGGAGATCTACGGCATCCCCATGCGGGTCGGTAAATACCCGACCGGTGCCACCGAGAAAGAGAAGCTCACACTGCTGCGCGCCCTGGCCGCACTTGGGCACAACGCTGCCGGGATCATCCCTCTTGGCATGGAGCTGGATTTTCTGAACGCAGCCCAGGGCGATCCGGCCGCGTTCCAGTTGATGATCGAGTGGTGCGAACGAACTCAGTCAAAAGCCATCCTCGGTGGCACGTTGACCAGCCAAGCAGATGGAAAGACCTCCACCAACGCCCTGGGCAATGTCCACAACGAGGTACGCAAGGACTTGCGGGACGCCGACGCGAAACTGTTGGCGAAAACACTCAGTCGTGACCTGGTCTACCCGATTGCCGTCCTGAATGGCCTTGTCGACAGTTGGGCACGCTGTCCCCGGCTGGTCTTCGACGTCCAGGAGGCCGAAGACCTCAGCGCCTACGCCACAGCTCTTCCACCATTGGTGAAGCTCGGGATGCAGATCCCTCGCAGTTGGGCGCAACAGCGCCTGGCAATCCCGGAGCCAGCCGAGGGCGAGGAAGTGCTCGCGACCGTGACCGAGCCGGTCGTACCGCCGGCGCAGGTACCCACACGTGCCTTGGGAAAAGCGGTGGCCACCGCTGAGACACCTCCGCCGAAGACCGCCGACCAGCAGTTGGATGACGCGCTCCGCCCGACCACCGACCGATGGATCGACCAAGTCCGTGCGCTGGTGCAGAGTGCATCCAGCCTGGATGAAATCCGTGATGGCCTGGAGCAACTGCTTCCGGACATGACCCTGGAACAGTACGCGGATGCGATGGCGCAGGCCCTGGCCGCTGCGGCGCTACAGGGGCGAGTCGAGATCCTGCAGGAGGTGGCCGGTGGCGCTTAGAGCAACCTCACTGCCTTTCGCCGAGCAGAACCAGTTCTTCCGGCGCAAGCTCAATCTGCCGACCAACGCCTGGACGGACATCTACACCCGCGAGCATGACTATGCCTTCGTCGTCGCCGGCGCCAACCGCGACGACCTGGTGCAGGACTTCCGTCAGGCAGTGGAGAAGGCAATAGCCGATGGCACTACGCTGGAGGAGTTCCGCCGTGACTTCGACCGTATCGTCGCCAAGTACGGCTGGAGCTACCGGGGCGGGCGCAACTGGCGCAGTCGAGTGATCTACGAGACCAACATGCGCAGCAGCTACATGGCCGGTCGCCTGGAGCAGCTCATGGCTGTGCGCGAGGAACGTCCTTACTGGCAATACCTGCACAGCGATGCTGTTGAGCATCCGAGACCGAAGCATGAGTCCTGGAATGGCCTGGTCCTGCGTTGGGACGATCCTTGGTGGCAATACCATTTCCCGATCAATGCCTGGGGATGCCAGTGCAGCGTGCGCGCGCTCAGCGAGGATGACCTACGCCGTATGGGCAAGGATGGCCCGGACGAGGCACCACCGATTGTGTGGCAGGCCCGGACCATCGGCCAGAACAGCCCAGACGGGCCGCGAGTGGTCGAAGTACCAGAAGGCATTGATCCCGGCTTCGAGTACATGCCGGGCCAAGCCAGACTGGACACTGCGGTGCCTCAGCCTCGCAATGGCGGGCCTACGCCTCCGGCCGGTCTACCAAGCACTCCGGCTTCTGACCCGCTACCTGCGCCTCGTCCTGTTCCGACCAACCAGTTGCTGGACCAGGACATGCTCGATGCCGACGCGATCAAACGCTTCCTGCGGCCGTTCGGCGCGACCCTGGATAAGCCGGCCGTCTTCCAGGATGTAGTCGGTCAGCGCGTAGTGGTGGGGCGCGAGATGTTTGTCAGCCGAGCCGGCGGTGATCTGCTAGTAGCGGAATCCGGCATGTCGAAGAAGTGGTTGATGCTGGCGGCTGAAGCACTGCGGCGTCCGGCAGAGATATGGGTACGGCTGGATTGGGTCGAATCTCTGAAAAAGGCTGTGGTCCGTCGACGTTACCTGGCCAGCCTGCAGGTAAGCGGCGAAGCGGCTCCCGTCCAGGTTGTTGTCGAGCTGGACGCCAACGGCTGGGCGGCGAGCGCCGCGGTCGTCCAGCCAGGGCAGCAACCGCTGGCACCATATCGCCAAGGTGTTCGGCTGTACCAGGAGACGTGACGTGGCTGGAGTAACCCTTGAATACAGCAGTGAGAAGGTACTTGAGGCGCTGAGGGCAGCCGCTGATCTCATGCGCTCCCCGGCCCCGATGTTCCGTGATATGGGCGAGTACATGCTCATTGCCCTGGACGAACGCTTCGAGAGCCAGAGCGCACCTGACGGTACGCCTTGGCAGGCGTTATCCCCGACCTATCAGCGGCGAAAGCGGAAGAACCAGGACAAGATCTTGGTGCTCGATGGCTATCTGAAAAACACCATCCGATATCAGGCCAGCGACGACGAACTGGCGGTCGGGTCCAACCGTGCCTATGCAGCGATTCATCAATTCGGTGGTGAAATACAGATTGCGGCTCGCAGCCAGCAAGCGTATTTCCGGCATGACGCCAAGACCAACGAGGTCAGCCCCCAGTTCGTGAACAGACGTCGGGCGAACTTCTCTCAGTGGGTGTCCCTCGGTCCCTACACTATCAAGATCCCGGCTCGGCCGTGGCTAGGCACCAGCAACCGCGACGATGACGAGCTGCTAGCGATCGCACAGAAGCACCTCGATCGAGCGCTTTCCGGGGAAAGCTCCTGAGCGCGCCAAGAAGGCCTTTCATGGTTCATTTGGCTGCCGTGGTTCCACTCCAATGCGGATCGGCGCAGCAACGGCGTTTATAAATCGATTTGAAGAGGGTTCCTCTTAGTGGCTCAGGTAGAAATTGCCTGAGCCACCAGAATTTCCGCTTCGCACGATTTTCGCCCCTTCCAAAAGACAGCTTAAGTGTCTGGCGCACAGAGTGGCGCCATGAAAACGAAGCCCCTTCTCGCCGCCATAGCTCTCGCCGCCTGCAGCTTCGATATACAGGCGCCGACCGAGGGCAATCTCATCACCCTGCAGGTAACCCCGGCCGGGCAGTTCAAGCCGCGCGACAACCGGGAAATGAAAGTCCCCGCCTGGAATATTGACGCTGCGTTGGCAGCGGCTGTCGTGCAGCGGTTCGCGGCAAAGAAAACGCCTCCGGTGCTCGACTACGAGCACCAGACCCTGTGGAAAGAGGAAAACGGGCAGCCGGCACCCGCTGCTGGCTTCTTCCGCGCCCTGGAGTGGCGTGAGGGCCAGGGCTTGTTCGCCCAAGTCGAGCTAACCGCCCGTGCAAAGCAGTACATCACCGATGGCGAGTATCGCTATTTCAGCCCTGTCTTCCTGTTCGACCCCGTGACGGGTGACGTCCTGGACCTTCAGATGGGAGCGCTCACCAACAACCCGGCTATCGACGGCATGCAAGCCCTAAGCGAGCGCGCTGCAGCCACTTTCCAACTGACCATCGATCCATCCAACGAGGAACCGCTCGTGAATCCACTGCTGAAAGCGGTGCTTGCCGCACTCGGCCTGGCCGAGAACACCACCGAGGAGCAGGCCATCGCCGCGCTCTCCGCCCATACCACTGACCTGGCCTCGATGCGCAAGCAGCTGGGCCTCGACGACACTGCTGCCTGCAGCGCCATGCTTGCAGCCTGCACTGGGCTGAAAGCCAAGGCAGCGACCGCAGTAGATCCGGCCAAGCATGTTCCCGTTACCGTCGTCGATGAGCTGAAGAGCGAGATCGCGGCGCTGACCATCCGACTCGGCCAACGCGACGAGAAGGAACTGGATGCCGAGATCGCGACTGCACTGGAAGACGGCCGGCTGCACAAGAGCATGGAAAAGTGGGCTCGGGAGTTGGGCAAGGAAAACCGTGCCTCTCTTACTGCGTACCTTTCCGCTGCACAGCCGATCGCTGCACTGTCCGGCTCGCAGACTCGGGGCCAGCCGCCGGTACCGGACGAGAAAACCGGGCTGACGGCCGACGAACTGGCCGTATGCACGGCCATGGGTATCACCATTGAGGCCTTCAAGGCCGCGAAGGAGGCCTGAGCATCATGGCCCTGACCAAAGACCGCAACACCCCACGCCGCGACGGCATGCAGTTCAACGACCCGGTGGCGGCCAACGCCAAGATCTTTGCCGGCAGCCTGGTGTGTCTCGACGCTTCGGGCAACGCCGTACCAGGAGCGCTGTCGACCACCATTGCGGCGCGCGGTATCGCCCAGGAGCAGGTCGACAACACCGGTGGCGCCGCCGGCGCCAAGCGTATCGAAACCCGCCGGGGTGTATTCCAGCTCGCCAACAGTGCCTCGGCCGACCAGATCACCCGCGCCGACATCGGCAAGGAGTGCTTCATCGTCGACGATCAGACGGTCGCCAAGACCTCTGCCACTGACACCCGCTCGGTTGCCGGCGTCGTCCGCGATGTGGATGACGGCGGTGTCTGGGTAGAGATCTAAGGAGCAGCATTCAGATGATTATCAACCAGCAAAACCTGCGGAACCTCTTCATCGGTTACCGCGCGGCGTTCCAGAATGCCTTCGCAGGTGTTCAGCCTGACTTCAACCAGTTCGTGCTGACCGTGACGTCCGGTAATGCCTCCGAGCAGTATGGGTGGCTCGGTAACTCGACCGCGTTCCGGGAATGGCTCGGCGACCGAGTGATCCAGAACTTGGGCGTGCACGACTACACCATCAAGAACAAGACCTTCGAGAACACCGTAGGTGTTCCTCGCGAGAGCATCGAAGACGACAGCTACGGGCTGTTCACCCCCTTGATGGGGCAATTGGGCCAGGACTCCGCGATGCACCCGGCGGAACTCGTCTACGCGCTGCTCAGTGGTGGTTTCACTCAAACCTGCTACGACGGCCAGTACTTCTTCGACACCGACCACCCGGTAACTAGCGCGGCTGGCAACGAGGTTTCCGTCAGCAACTTCCAGGGCGGCAGCGGCACACCGTGGTTCCTGCTCGACACCACGCGAATCATGAAGCCGCTGATCCTACAGAAGCGGAAGGACTACAACTTCGTGACCATGGACGCCGAGAAAGACGAAAACGTCTTCATGCGTAAGGAGTACGTATACGGCGTTGACGCGCGCTTGAATGCCGGTTTCGGGTTGTGGCAGCTCGCCTACTCCTCCAGGGAAGCGCTGGATGCGAGCAGCTTCAACGATGTCTACGCGGCGATGCAGAGTTTGCGTGGAGATAAGGGCAAACGACTCGGTATCCGACCGAAGCTCCTGGTCGTTCCGCCATCGCTGCGCAGCCAGGCGTTGGAAGTGGTCAAGGCCGAACGCAATGCGGCTGGAGCCACCAATATCAACCGCGACGTGGTGGACGTGCTTGTCACCCCGTGGCTGGCGGCCTGACGGAGGTGTGCAATGGCAGGTAAGAAAAGAACTGCAGATCAACCCGAGGAGCGGTCCGGCGTAGCAGTAAGCGCGGACACAGGCCTGTCTACTGGTGATTTCACTTCTCCGCCTGGGGTTTCCGCCGGTCCCCAGGTTGTGGAGCAGCCAGGGGAGACCATTGCTCAGGATGCCCAGCTCGGCCAGCAGAGCGGAGACGCTGCTCCGTCGCCTGACGCGGCTCTGCAGCCAATGGCCAGCGCCAAGGGA
Organism: Pseudomonas sp. CP-1; assembly: GCF_021213715.1. NCBI lineage: Bacteria > Pseudomonadati > Pseudomonadota > Gammaproteobacteria > Pseudomonadales > Pseudomonadaceae > Pseudomonas > Pseudomonas sp. CP-1. The sequence continues at coordinate 15,357 of NZ_JAJQKY010000034.1, read as the reverse complement.
GCGGCAGGTGAGGACGAGGTAGAAGCACTGTTCGTCCGTTCCGTACCGGATAGCTTCCGGCGCTGTGGCCATCGTTTCACGCGAGAAGGCCACGGCATTGCACTCTCGCTGTTGAGCGACGCCCAGGTCGATGCACTGCTCAATGATCCGAATCTGGTCGTCGAGCACTGCTCGTTTGCACTGAAGGATGTGAGCTGACCATGGACTACATCACTCTCGTCCACCTCGCCGAACGTCCTGGTGCAAAGGAGCTGGCTCAAGTCGCCACCGCCCAGCACCTGAAGATCGTCGATTCCGCGCTCCTCGATGCCGCGTTGCGTGGTGGAGATCTGAGTGCCTGGACGCCGGAGCAGGTGGCGGGGGTTGATCTCGTCCTGGAGCGAATCACCGAGGCCATGACCGAGGCCGAAAGCATCGTCAATGGTTACCTGGCCAAGCGAGGCTACGGCCTGCCGCTGAGTCCGGTGCCTGGCCTGGTTACCGGCTGGGTGCGCGACATCGGTCGCTACCTACTGCACAAGGACCGAATCTCAGACGACAAGGACGCCATCCTGCGCAACTACAAGGATGCCTTGAAGTTCCTGCAGATGGTCGCCGACGGCACGTTCAGTCTCGGCGCCGAGGATCCGATCGCCAACAATCCCATGTTGGCCGATGTTCGCTTCGATGCCGACGAGAACGTATTCAATCGCCAGCAGCTGAGGAGCTTCCGGTGAGCAACGCTCCTTTCGATCACCGTCTGGTCATCGAGCGCCTCACCGCTACGGTGCCGGCGTTGCGACTGATCGGCACGGCAGCGGACTTCGGAGCAGTTAAGGCGCTGCGGGACTATCCAACGCCGGCCGCCTATGTGCTGCTCGCTGAGGAAAGCGGTGAGCCGCGACCAACCGGCAATAGCGGTGGGCCTACCCGGCAGCGCGTCGGCGCGCTGTTCGGCGTTGTGCTGGCCGTCCGCAGCTACCGATACGACCAGTTGGCCGATGCGGCCGACGATCTCCAGTCGATTCTCGACCAGGTTCGCGGCGCGATGGTGGGCTGGGTACCCAGTTTGCCCTTGGCCAGGGGAACCCAGTTCGTTACCGGCAAGGTGCTGGACTCTGACGACACCACGCTCCTCTGGGGCGAGATCTATTCCACTCAACACGCCATCGGGAGAGACCCATGAGCACCAAGCAAGTCGCCGATACCGCTGAAGTGAAGCGGGAGAAGGTCATTCTGATCGCTGATCACATCCATGGTGAACAGAAGTGCAAGACGGGTGACGAGATCAGTGTCACCAGCATCGAGAAAGAATGGTTGATCCGCCACAAGCGCATTGCTGCGCCGGCCGATCAGGCCGCTGCCGCCGGCAAGGCGAAGGAGTAACCCCTCATGTCTCTGATTTCTCTCCAAGGCAAGATCTGGATGGCTGAGCGCAGTGCTCAAGGCAAGGCGTTGAAGCAGACCTGGGTGGGCAATGCCCCGACCTGTGAACTGCAGTTGGCCACCGAAACCACCAACGTGACCGAGAGCTTCAGCGGTAATCGCCTGCAGTACGGCCAGCTCGACCGTGGAAAGACCGCGACGATTAACCTGACGCTCGACGAATGGCTACTGCCCAACCTGATCCTGGGGCTGTACGCGCAGCAGGTCGCCATTCCCGGCGTGACGGTAACTGGCGAGGCGCTTCCCACGCCGATTGCGGTTGGTGATGTGTTCCGCCTGGCAAAACCCTTCATCAGCGATCTGGTGCTCACCCAGTCGAGCACTCCGCTCGTCGCAGGAACCGACTACAAGATCGAATCTGCCACGGCCGGTCTGATCGAGTTCCTGACTGCCCAAGCATCTGCGGTAAGCGCCGCCTATGAGTCCGAGGAAGCTGTGGCGCTGACGATGTTCACCCAACGGCCTCCGGAGCGCTGGCTATTCCTGGACGGCATCGACACCGAAACCGGCAAGCCGGTCTTGGTCGACTTGTTCCGCTGCAAGTTCAACCCGGTCGGAACTCTGGCAATGATCCATGAGGAATACGGCAATCTGCCGTTGACCGGCAGTGTCCTGTATGACCCGCTGAATGCCGGTGATCCGATGCTCGGTGGATATGGCCGATACATCGAGAAGAAGGCGGCCTGACCATGGCGCGGAAGGTAACCAGGAAGAAATCTGCCACTGGTGCAGAGGACCTGTCTGTCATCAACCCCGACCGCACGATAATCATTGCAGGCCGGGACGTGGTGATGCGCGAGTATGGGTTCTTCGAGTCGCTGGAGTTGCTCCCTCTGTTGGAACCGATCCTGGTCGACCTTGAGGAGCAAGCGAAAGCGGGGGCGCCCTGGCCAGGCATCGAGGCGGTTCCTTCTTTCCTGGGTAATCACTTCTCGGTCCTGGTTCATCTGATTGCCAAGGCCGCTTCGGTCGATATGGAGTGGATGCGCGGACTTGGTGCAGACGACGGCTATGAACTGGTCTGGTGGTGGTGGATCGTCAATGGCCCTTTCTGCAAGCGCTGCGCCGAGAAACGTCTGCTGACGGCGCAGGCCATCGCCGAGCAGGCCAGGAAGCGGGACGCTGGTCAGACGCCATCGACTACCTCGTCGCCGCCGGCTACGGCTCCGTAGCCGACATTGGCAAGATGACTCGTCGGCAAATCCTGCTGCAGCTCGACGCGGTGGAGCGACGACATCGGCGCGAACGCGCTGAACGGGTGATCGACGTCAACTTCGCTTTTGCGGGCGGTCAGGACGCTGAACGTCACCTGCAGAAGCTTCTAAAATAGAAAGCGGCCTCCGGGCCGCTTTTTCGCGTCTTCCAAAAGACCTCACTGCTTGCGCGCGCGACCATTCGGGTACTTCCTCCGAATGTGATTCGCAAATGGCAAATCGAGATCTCGAAATCGCCCTTCGGCTGCGTGCCGACATGAAAGACGGCCAGGCTGCCGTCGAAGCTTTGGCAGCCGCGATCAGGGATGTCGGTAGCAAGGCGTCCGAGGCCGGCACGGGCCTGCAGAAAGTCGGTGCTACCGGCGCCGTCGACCAGGCCCAAGGGGCCATCGACAAGCTCGGCCACTCGCTGGATGGTGTGAGTGCCAAGGCGTCCGAGGCCGGCAAGGGCCTACAGAAGGTCGGGACTACCGGGGGCGTTGATCAGGCCCAGGCGCCCATCGACAAGCTCGGCCACTCACTGGATGGCGTGAGTGACAAAGCGTCCGAGGCCAGCAAGGATCTGCAGAAGGTCGGGGCCACCGGGGCCGTCGATCAGGCCCAGGCCTCCGTCGACAGGCTTGGCCAATCCCTGGACTCCACAGGTAAACGCGCAGGCGACGCATCCCGTCAGATCACCCAAGTCGGCGAATCCGCAGAGCAACAAGCTGCTCGAATCAAGGCAATGGTCGCGGCATCGCTGCAGCAAAAGTCTGCGCAAGATGAGGCGGCAGATAGCACCCAGCGACTGAATACCGCTGTCCAGGCAGGAAACACCGCTTGGAGGGATAGCGCTCAGGCGCAGTCCAACGCCATGAACACCTTCCACAACGCCGAGCGCGCCCGTGTCCAGCAGGTCGCTGCGGAAAAGCGCGCGGCGGAAGCTGCAGCCGCCGCTGCTGCTGAGACCTCTCGGCAGGAAGCGGCAGCCCGCAAGCTTCTCGGGGCTATTGATCCAACTTACCGCTCCCTCGCTCAATTGGCGGACCAGGAACGACAGCTCACCGAGCACTTTCGTGCTGGTCGTATTGAGGCTACGGCGTACGCAAGCGCCTTGGACAGAATCCGAGCGCGGCGTGATGTCCTCAATGGCATTGGCAACGATGCCAGGACCTCTACCGTGGCTCTCAATAGCATGGGAGCGGCTATCCGTCGAGTGCAGGGCCTGTTGGTGGCAGGCGTAGCTGGGTACGGCGTAGCGTCCTTCTCCAAGGAAGTCGTCAACACCAACCTGCAGTGGCAGCAGGCGTTGTACACCATGGAGGCAGCTACGGGGTCGGCGGCGAAGGCGAGGCAGGAGTTGGAGTACGTCCGCGAGGTCTCCGAACGCCTCGGCTTGGAGCTGCTCAACACCAGCCAGGCCTATTCCCGCCTGGTGGCGGCCGCGAAAGAAACCCCAGAGCTAGGCGGTTCCCTGCGCACGATCTTCGAAGGCGTCGCCTCGGCCACCACTGCGCTGCACCTCACCCGCCAGGAAACCAACGGCATCCTGCTCGCCCTGGAGCAGATGGTCAGCAAGGGCAAGGTCCAGACCCAGGAGCTAGTTCTGCAACTCGGCCAGCGCGTTCCCGGCGCGTTCTCGCTTGCCGCCAAGGCTCTGGACACCAACACCAAGCAGCTCAGCGAGTGGCTGGAAAAGGGCATGATCCCGGCGGCCGAGTTTCTGCCGCGGTTCGGCGCTGCCCTGCAGGAGGCTTATGGGCCAGCCTCACAGAAAGCGGCCACCGGCTTGCAGGCCGAACTCAACCGTTTGGAGAACGCATTCACTGACCTGAAGATCCAGGCTGGCGAGTCGGGGTTCATCGACACCTTCACTCAGGCCGTGCGAGATCTGCGTGATGTGCTGAAAGATCCGGCGGTGGTGGAGGGCCTGAATCTCCTGATCAAGGGCCTGGGTACTGCCATCGGTTATGCGGCCAAGGGGGCTGCGGGCGTCGTCAACGTCACCAAGTTCGTCGCGGAGGAGATTGCGGCGCGCGTGAACGGTCCCGCCGGTGATGACGTACCCCGCTTGGACGATGCCATCGCTCGTGAAACCGAGTACATGGCGCGGGTCCAGTCCGCGCTTGACGATGCCTACGAGAAGAACGACCAGAAGCGCATCCAGCGATACGAAGAAGCACTCAGCAAGGCACAAGCGCAGATCCAGCAATGGCAGGACCAGCGTGACGCGGTGCTGAACGGTGCCGGCCAGGTCGCGGCGCTACCCGCGACTACGGTCACCGGTACAGGCCCCACCACCAAGACACCCTTCACGCCATCAGGCGGCGAAGACAAGGCCGCTGCGCGCCTGGCCAAACAGAACGAAGACTGGGTCAAGCAGTTGGAGAAGGAAGCGGCGACCTACGGCAAGGGCCGGGCTGCGTTGCGTGAGTACGAGCTTGACCAACGCAATCTGACAGGAGCCCTGGAAGCCCGCGCTCGCGCCGCCTGGGCGACCCTGGATGCGGCAGAAAAGCAGAAGAAGGCCGACGAACAGGCAAAGAAAGACGCCACAACCCTGAAGCAACTCAACCTGGACTACCTTCGGGCCACCGGCCAAACCGTCGAAGCGGCCGGCGCCGAGATCGAGAAGAAGTACGGCGACCTGCAGAAGCGTCTGCTCGCCACGGGTGACACCGAAGGCGCCGGCCTGGTCAGCAAGCTGATGGGAATCGAGAAGGCCAAGGCTGAGCTGCAGCAGCTCCAGGACCAGGTCGACCGGATCTTCGGCGAGCAGTCTCGGCAGGAGTCGAGTATTCAGGCCGCCCAGCAGGCCGGTCTCGTCAGCGAACTGGCCGCGCGGCAGCAACTGCTAGACCTGCATCGGTCCACCGCCGACGAGGTAGAGCAACTTGTGCCTCGCATGGAAGAGCTGGCCAAGGCAACTGGCGATCCGGCAGCGATCGAGCGCGTGAAGGATCTCCGCCAGCAGCTCGAAAACACCCGCGTGGCCGCCGACCAGCTCACTTTGGCTCTGCGATCCGGTATCGAGAACGGCATGCAGGATGCGCTGCGCGGTCTCGCCGATGGCACCCTGTCGCTGCAGGAGGCCGCAGTTTCGTTCCTGCAGGCGGTTAGCCGATCGCTGGCCGACGTTGCCGCGCAGCAGCTGGCCCAGAAGGCTACAGCAGGGCTCATGAGTCTGTTCGGCCAAGGTGAGCAAGACACCAGCATGGTAACGGGAGCCGCGGCCGTGACATCGGCTGCGGGGGCTCTGGCTGCGGCCGGAGGAACGCTGGTTACTGGCGCAGCTGCTCTACAGAGTGCCGCCGGGAGTCTTGCGCTGGCGAATGGGGTAAAGGGAGCAGGTGCCGCTGCCAGTGGTGCCGGTGCGGCAGGTGCGGCTGCCGGTAGTGGCGGGTGGTGGTCCTCGATCACAAGCATGTTCGGGTTCGCCGAGGGCGGCCAGGTCCGCGGCCCTGGGACTCCAACAAGCGACAGCATCCCAGCCTGGCTTTCGGATCAGGAAGTCGTCATCAGGGCCGCGGCCGCAACCCAGCCGGGCATGACCCCGCTGCTCCTGGACATCAACAAGCGTGGTTGGGCGGCGCTACATGACTGGTCCGGCGCTGTGCGGCACGCGACGGGCGGCATAGCCAGCATTCCCGCACCCGCAATGCCTGCTCCGGGCCTGGCTGCTTCGCGCCTACAAGAGCCTGCGAAAAACCTCGGTACCACCCTGAAAAACAGCGTGAACCTCCACGTCTATGACGATCCGCAACGGATCGTCGATGGCGCCTGGAGTAAGGCTGGGCAGGAAAACTTCTGGCTGACACTAAGCCGCGATCCTCAACGAGCACGACAACTACTGGGAATCAACTGATGGCCACCGAATTCGGCACAGCCGCTGATCACGCCGACCTGGTCGAGCGACTCGTCCAGTTCCTCACCGCCCACCCGACGCTCGTCGCAGCCGGCCAGGCCTACGAGAAGGTTTTCGACAACACCATTCCCGCATCCGGGACGGCGATCGCGATTCGCCAAGTGACCCTGCGTGCTCCTGGCCTCGGCGGCGAAGACAGCATCTTCATGGGCGTCCAGTCCTACGGCGACACCGCGCTCGACTACTACAACGTCCGGCTGATGGGCGGTACCGCGTTCAATCCTGGCGCGCTGCCGCCGGGTGGCGACTTCTGGACGGCGTTCGTCAACTACAGCCCGCGGGTGCAACTGCTGGGCTGGAACCAGCCGATGCCCTACTGGTTCTTCGCCAACGGCCGACGCTTCTGGGTCGTCGTGAAAGTCTCGACGATCTACGAGTCGGCCGGCGCTGGCTTCATCCTACCGCCGTGCCCGCCGTCGCAGTTCCCGTATCCGCTGGCTGTCGTGGGGTCGTATCGCGGAGACGTCGCCGCCCGCTGGTCCGACGTGAGCGACCGTCATCGGGGCATCAGCAGCCCGTTGGAGCGCAGCTGTTATGTCCGCGACCCGGCGGGCCGCTGGCTGGGTTTCACCGTCGCATCGAACAGCAACAACGAGTCCGACTACAACAATCGGACCCTTCTGCCGCTCGGTTGCGGTCGCTACACCGGCAGCGGTGGCGAAAGCGTGATCAACCAGCTCCGAGACTCTTTCAGCAAGTTCCCCCTGAAGGCGCTGTCGTTCGTGACCCGAGAAACAGAGGGACGCCGGTACCTCGGTGACTTCGACGGTGCCTTCTACGTGCCAACGCTCAACTCCGGCGCCGAAGACGTCATCACCGAGAACGGAGTCGATCACGTTGTTTTCCAGACGGCGTGGCGGTCTGGCAATCCCTGGCTCTTCGCAATTAGGGCGGACTGAACATGGCCTACTTCACCGGAACAGCGAACAACCCGTCGGATCTGCTGGGCAAGCTCCGCGCCCACGCTGAAACCCTGGGCTGGGTCACCGATCGTGCATCAGCATCAGAGTGGCTCTGCCACAACGCCGACGGCTACTGGTCATTCAACGCCGGCACCAATCAATGGCTACTCACCGGAAATACAGGGTTCGACAACTCCAAGGCGTGGAACGCGCAGCCGGGCAATTCAGTACAGAACACTCCTTATTCGTCGACTGGGCCAACCGAGGCCCAGCTCAGTGCCGGGCCGTACTCGCGCTACCACCTGTTTGGCACAGCAGCCTACTTGCACCTGCATGTGGAGATCGCTGCCGGACAGTTCCGGCCTGTGTTGGTCGGTTCGCTCAATAAGCGCAGTGTGGGATATGTAGGCGGTCAGTATGTCTGCGGCTCGTTCATCTATACCCCTGGCCAAGCGCTGACAAACAATTGGTCGTCACACCCCTTCGATGGCTACCACATTCGGTACAGTGGCGGCGGCAGCGTGCTGCGGCTGGACAGCCTTGACGGCGGCCCTTCGCCGGAGTGGCTGCCGTTCGACTACACAACGAACGTCTCCCGGCGCGTCGTCGGCCCCGGTCGCGGAAACTACAGCAGTCAGTACCATCCCGACGTGGGGCTGATCGACGCGAGCGCCAACGAGCTGAACAGCTCGACCAACGTTGTGCCGTGTGCAATTTATGCGTTCGGCGCTCAGCAGCGTTCGAGGTACATCGGCGAAGCGCCTGATTTCGGTCTGTGCCGGATGGACTTCCTCGCGCCTGGGGACTCGATCACGATCGGAACCGACACCTGGCGCGTCTTCCCTTTGCTGCAGCGCGGAACAGCAAACGATTTCGGCAACACCAGCGCGCTGGTCGGGTATGCATTCCGGGTGGTCGAGTAATGGCGACGTTTCCGGGGTTCCAGGTGCCGAAGCCTGTGGAGGGGATCGTTGCCGGCATCACGCCAAACATCTCCACTCTGGACATGAACCAGGACATCACCCTGGGCTCGGCCAGCGCCTCGACCTTGGCTGGCAGCTATGGGGCACACCAGCCGGTTGACGTCATTCACTCGGCGTACTCGGCAGTTCACCAGTCCGACCTGGCCGAGAACTTCTACAACCGCATCTGGCTGATCCCTGGCCGATTGGATCTGGGGAACGTCGTGAGCGTACAGGAGCGCCCAGTCTCGGTCTGGAACGCCCACTTCACGCCCCGCACCCTGTCGCGGATCGATCGCGACGCCGCCGATGGCATCAGCCTGGCCGGCCAGCCGTCTCCGCCGTTGCCGTTCGCGGCGCTGCAGGAGCGCATCTGGACTGTGGCCGTGTCGACGGATGGACCGCCGGTAGTGGACGCGCGCATCGTCTGGCAACTGCAGGACGAACAGCCGTTGATCCTGGTCATTACCGGAAACCGGATCATCGCCTGGACGTTCGCGCCGGACTGGGCTGAAGGTGTTCAAGAGTCGCTGGAGTGGCTGACCGAGCTGCTGACCAGTACGTCGGGAGTCGAGCAACGGCGATCGCTGCGCCTGTCACCCCGGCGTTCATTCGAAGCCGAGTTCTACGCAGAGGGGCGCGAGCGAGTGCTCCTCGATCTCAGCTTGGCCGGCTGGGGCGGACGGATATGGGCGCTGCCGGTGTGGCCGGACATCCAGCTGCTGGCAAGCGTCACCGTGGCCGGCGCACAAACGGTCGAGTGCGACACCCGCTGGCGGGATTTTCGTGCTGGGGGCCTTGCGCTGCTGCGCGGTGAGTCAGCATTCGAGTACGAGGTCGTGGAGATCCAGGACCTGGCGGCGTCGGCCATTCAGCTTGCGCGCCCGGTTCAGCGGCGCTGGCCGGCCGGCTCCCGCTTGTACCCCATTCGCACCGCACAGCTGACGGAGCAACCGGCGCTGACTCGGCTGACCGACACCCTCTACAGCGCACAAGCGCGGTTCCTGGTGATGGACAGCAGCGACTGGCTGGAGGTCATGCCGACGGCAACGTACCGGGGCTGGCCTGTCCTCGATCGTCGGCCCGAAGAGTCAGAAGACTTGTCCCTGTCGTATCAGCGCCTGCTCGATGTCCTGGACAACGAAACTGGCCTGCCGCAATTCGCCGACCAAGCTGGGGTCGGTTTCCCGGTGCATGGCTTCCGCTGGCAGACCGAGGGCCGAGAGGAGCACGCGGCGCTGCGCAGCCTGCTGTACGCCCTGCGCGGCCGACAGAAAGCGATCTGGATTCCGACCCATGCCGCCGACCTGGTGCTGGTCGACACAGTGGCCGCGACCAGTTCCGTCCTCGATGTCGAGCTGGTTGGCCTGGCGAGGTTCTTCAGGGCTGATGCGCCCGGCCGGCGTGATATCCGCATCGAGCTGTACGGCGGGCAGGTCTTCCATCGGCGCATCCTCGACGTCAGTGAGCTGAACGTCGACGTCGAGCGCATGGCGATCGACAGCGCGCTCGGCACAGTTGTCCGGCCGAGCGACGTTGCGCGCATCTCGTTCATGACCCTCTGCCGGCAAGACAGCGACAGCGTGCAGATCACCCACGAAACCGACACCGACGGCATCAGCACAGCCAGCACGGTGTTCCGAGGAGTACGCGATGAGCTTCAGTGATCGCGAGCGGTCGCTCGCCGATGGCCAGGCGATCAGCTTGTACGACTTCCGCCTCGGCCCGATCCGTTGGACCTACACAACAGCGAATCGAGACATCGAGTTCAACAACATGACCTTTCGGGCGCGGCCTGTGAGCGATGATGGACGGCGCATGACCGGCCAGGTCAGCGCCGACATCATGACGGTTACTGGCCCGAGCGACTTGGAAGTCGCGCAGCTGTACCGGGGCGCTCGGCCATCGAAGGCTCCAACATTGACCGTCTGGGACATCCACTGGAACGAACCGCAGGGGCTTGTGGTGTGGATGGGCAGGATCGACGAGGTGAACTGGCCGGCCGACAGCCGGGTGCAGATCAAGTGCCGGCTGCTCGGAACAGAACCGCGTACATCGATCAGCCTCGCATGGGGACGTGAGTGCCCTTACACGGTGTTCGATCACAACTGCCGGGCAGACCGCGAGCAATACCGCGTGCCGTTCACCGTCGAGTTGCGTGATGGCAACAGCGTGACGGGGGCCGGCAACGCGATCGGCGGCTACCCCGATGCTTGGTTCCGCGGAGGCTACGTCGAGTGGGACAGCGGCCAGGGAGTGATCGAGCAGCGTGGTATCCAGCAGCACACCGGCAACCGCCTGGTCCTGGTGGGTGGCACCTCGCTGTTGGCTCCTGGTACTCGGGCTGTCGCGTTCCCCGGATGTGATCAGCTCATCCAAACCTGCAACGACAAGTTCAACAACACAGCGAACTGCGGTGCAGTGCCATTCCTTCCGGGCAAGTCGCCGTTCGACGGCGATCCCTGGTGGTAGGAGTCATCCATGTGGGTGCAAATCGCGATTCTGGTCGCGTCGTATTTGATCAGCAGCGCTACTTCTGCGAAAGCGCCGAAGCCGAAACCGGAGGCGCTGACTTCCGAAGATCTGCCTCAGACCGAAGACGGCACTGGCCACTACGTGATCTTCGGCGATGTGTGGATCGAGGACTGGATCGTCCTCGGTACCGGTAACGAGCGGATGAAGGCAGTCAAATCGAAAGGGTCGAAGAAGTGACGGATCTGATCATCACAACAGCGCATCTGCGCAGTGTGCCAGGGCTGACCAGCCGACCGGGCTACTGCGTATCCGGTGCGAGGGCCTGGTTCAACGCCCACGGCCTGGACTGGCACCGGTTCGTTGCCGAGGGAGTGCCAGCATCGGTGCTGGAAGCTACCGGCGACGAGCTGGCCCTACGCCTTGTCAACCACGCTCGTGCGGAGGCGGGAAATGGGCGGCCGTAGCAAAGCGCAAACGATGGGCTGGCGTTACTACATGGGTATTCTCATGGGGTTTGCGAGAGGCCCGCTTGACGAGATGGTCGAGATCAAGGCCGGCGACCGTACCGCTTGGAAGGGGTCGGTCAAGAGCAACCAGACCATCCAGATCCAGGCCGGTGAGTTGTTCGGTGGGGACAAGGCGGAGGGTGGCATCGCCGGGCCGCTAGACGTCATGTTCGGCGCCCCGGACCAATCCGTGAATCCTCGCTTGGCGGCGATGGTAGGTGGCCTGGTGCCCGCGTTCCGTGGCGTCACCACTGCTTTCTTCGACGGGCAACTCTGCGCGATGAACAAGTACCCGAAAGCCTGGATGAGCCGGTGGCGGCGCGCGCTGAACGGATGGGACGGTGGAGTTTGGTATCCCGAGAAGGCCGTGATCAGCCTTGCCGGCGGCGAGGTCAAGGCGATGAACCCCGCCCACATCTTGTTCGAATGCCAGACCAACCGCGACTGGGGCCGCGGCAAAGATCGCGGCCTGCTGGACCAGGCCTCGTATCGCACGGCCGCAGATACGTTGTTCGCCGAGGGCTTTGGTCTGTGCCTCAAGTTTCGCGTGGCAGACGAGTTGGACAACTTCGAGCAGACCGTCCTCGATCACATTGGCGCCACTCAGTTCCTTTCCCGCTCGACCGGACTCTGGACGCTGCGGCTGATCCGTGACGACTACGACGTCGCGACGCTGCCCGTATTCGATGAGGACAGCGGGCTGCTCGGGATCGACGAAGACAGCATCACATCGCTCGACGGCACGGCGAACCAGTTCGTCGTCGTGTGGCACGACCCGATCACCAACACCGACCGGCGTGCCCGTGCGAAGAATGCCGGCGCGATCCGCGCGGCCGGCGGCGTGATCACTACGACGAAGGAGTATCCGGGCCTACCGACCGGCGAGTTGGCCGGCAGGGTGGCGGCGCGCGACTGCAACGTGTCGACGTCGGCTATCCGCAAGCTCCAGTTGCGGCTCGATCGGCGCGCCTATGCGCTGAACCCCGGCGACGTGTTCTGCGTTCGCAGCCGGAAGCGCGGGATCGAACTGATCGTCCTACGCGCCGGAAAGATCGACTATGGCACCCTCACGAGGGGCACCATCGCCATCACCGCGCTGGAAGACGTGTTCGGACTGCCGGCAGCCGGGACGTCCGCAGTCCAGCCGCCGAACTGGACCCCGCCCGACCGCACCCCGCGGGTCATTGCGACCCGCAGGCTCATCGAGGCGCCGTACCGTGATCTCGCGGCGGCACTGAGCGATGCAGATCTGGCGCAACTGCAGCCAGAGACAGGCATCCTCGCGGCGCTGGGCATGCGGCCGTCCGGCCTGCAGATGAACTACGCGCTGCTCAGCCGCGTGGGATCTGCATCGTTCGAAGAGCGGACGTCCGGCGACTTCTGCCCGGTCGCGACGATCTCAGCAGATATCGGCCGGGGCCTGACCAGCGTCAGCGTCACGCTTGTCCAAGGGGTTGACCTTGACCTCGTCGAGGTGGGCTCGGCCGCGATGATCGATGACGAGATCTTCCGCGTCGACGCGATCAACGCCGCGGCCGGCACCGCGGTGCTCGCGCGGGGATGCGTCGATACGGTGCCAGCGCCGCATGAGGCCGGCGCGCTGATCTGGTTCTACGAGGATTGGGCAACAGAGGACACGCGTGAGTACGTGACCGGCGAGACAGTGAACGTGAAGCTGCTGAGCCGCACCAGCTCGGCGACGCTCGCAGAGAGCCTCGCGCCGGTCGACTCGCTGCGAATGAACCAGCGCCAGGCGCGGCCTTATGCGCCTGGCCGGGTGCTGGTGTGTGGTGTGGCGTATCCGACGAAGACCTACGGTGTGCTGACCGTGTCGTGGGCGCACCGCAACCGGCTGCTGCAGGCCGATCAACTGGTTGACTCGTCTGCGAGCAGCATATCGCTGGAAGCTGGCACGACATACACGCTGAGCATCTACAGCGGTTCCAGCCTGAAGAAGTCGTACACCGGCTTGACCGGCACGACCTGGACCTACCCGCTGGAGGACGACATAGCGCATGGGCTGCTGCCGGTGCTGCGCATCGTGCTGTTCAGCGTTCGCGACGGTCTGCAGAGCTGGCAGCAACACGATATCACAATCGAACGACACGGCCTTGGCTTCCGCCTCGGCGAGGAACTTGGAGGCTTAGCACAATGACTCTTTATATGGGACCGAATACCGGCCTGCTGATCAGTGGCGCCCCCGGTGAGGGGCATTACAACGAACTGATCCGCATGTTGCGCTGGGATGACTTCCTGCGCCAACCGGTCGTCAAGGGGCGCGTCGCCACACTGCCCACAACCGGCCAGGCCGAGGGGGACACGTACATTTTCACTGGCGCCGGCTCCAATCAGAACCGCCTAGCGCGCTGGTGGGCAACGGGTGCGACCACGCCCATTTGGGAGTACATGCCGCCCAGGTTGGGCTGGCGGGTGCAGGTGGCGAACGAGACGACGCCGAGCGGCCAGGTCAAGACGTATGAGTATTCCGGCAGCGCCTGGACTGAGCTGGTGGGCGGAATGGCCGACGCGCCGAGCGATGGAAAGCCATATGCCCGCGAAAACGGTGTTTGGGCGGAGCTGGGATCGGCGGCGAAATCGGCGCTCAACGTTCTGCCGTTCATGAACCTGATGCCCGACATGGGTCGCTTCGCGGGAACCGCAGCCAATCCGCTGAGTACGATGTTCACAACGTCATGGACTCCAAGCACCTTCATCAATGGCTGGAACGGCGCCAGCCTCGCAGATGGGGGAAAGTTCGCATTCGACAACAGCACAAATGGTGGGGCAGGGCCGGCGCTCAATGCGCGGGTGCAAGCACTGCTGGCTGCGATGGGCCGCACCTGGACATCCGTTTCAAGGTACGGGGTCGAGTTCTTCACGACAGTGCTGACAGCGGGGACACAGACAACTACCGGCTCGGCCGGCGCGGATGGGGTTACGCGGTATCTATGCTGCTCAAACGGCAGCAAAACAGTTTTCAACGCGGGCGCATGGGCGACTGTCGTCATGTGGCTGCGTGTCGAAAGCGGCTCGGCTCATATCTCCTCTGCGCCCTATACGACCCATCGCCTTTGGATCAATGGGGCTGTGGCCGCTCCGGGAGTTGTGTTGCCGGCGGGCCAGTGGGTGCATCTCAGGTTTTCGATGCAGTCGTATAACGGCTATGACAACGCGTGCCCGTATATCTACGCGGCCGCAGGGGCTCAGATCGCGCTCGCCTGTCCGGCGTGGTTCGGTGGCCTCGTCGATCCGGGTATCCATGTTGCACCCATCCTGACAATCAACGGAGCAAGCGCATGACCATGAAACGAGTTCTACTGAAAGGCGAGTTCTTCGCGGAATGGGATGGCACGCTGGACGAGGCCGCAGCACTCGCTGGCGTCCCGGTCAGCGACCTGGCGTTCCATCCCGACGACCTCCTCGCCGAGGTCCAGGAGCTGCGGCGCCAGGCCTATCGCACCGAGTCCGACCCGCTGCGCCTGGAGGCCGAGTTTGACGCCATAGCCGCTGGCGCCGAGCCGGACCTGGCGGCATGGGTCGCAGCTGTCCAGGCGATCAAAGCGCGGTATCCACTACCTGAATAGGTAGTTGTGATGGCGTTCTCGTTTTTGCCACGTTCCGAAAGTCTGATGTCGAGTAGTAGATAGGAACCTTGGGATGGACGAGGTACTGAGGCAAAGGTTGCGGGCTGAACTACTGGAAGTGGGGTTTCTCAACCAGTGCTGCCTTGATCTCATGGAAAGCATGGAGGCTGAGTTCAGTCTCACTAAGGACCAGCGCGAGTGCATCGAGCAGCTCAGCCGATTTCTACGGGAGGGCATCGGCAAGCTGACCGCTCTGTCTGAACGGGTAGCCGATGGCGATATCGTCGTCCTGTGCTGACCTTTTGAAATTCTTTTGCCGCTGGCGAAACGGTTAGGGCGCGTCATTTATTGCGCAAATCCGCGCCAAATTTCGCGCCGCGCTACA
>NZ_JAJQKY010000023.1:0-102270 GCF_021213715.1 Pseudomonas sp. CP-1 | reverse complement strand
TGTCACCAGCAACCAGGTGACCATCAGCTACACCATCGACAGCACCGACACCAGCGCCGCTGCCGACCTGGCATCCGCTCTGAACCAGAGCAACAACATCGTGAAGAACTCCGCAACCGCAACCGGTAACACCAAAGTGACCGTGGCGTACCGCTGCAACTAAGGGATTGGCCATGGCCTACTACCAACTGAAGTATCTAGGTGAATCGGGTGGTGTGGTTTCCGTCGGTGTTGAGGCAGAAACCAAAGAGCAGGCCATTGCCATGTCCGGCATCCCCGAGTCGGTCATCCATAGCGTTGCTGTAGACCACCTCGGGGGTATCAAATCGGCCTTGTTCGACAAGAAGTTTCCCCTTGTCGAGCAGGTCCTCATGTTGTCTGCCATTGCTTCGAAAATTTCTTCGGGGAAGACCTTCGGCAAGGCGGTTCAGGAATCAGTGAACTACAAAGCACTGAAGATCACATTTGCTCAAATCGACGCCTGTCAAACCCCCAAAGAGTACCTGTCCCTTCTTCGATTCGACGAAACCGCAGTCCTCCTGGCTGAAGCGGGGGACAAGACAGGGCGATTGCCTGATGCTCTGAACAGGGCATCTAAAGCAATTGCAGAACGTCTGGCAGCGAAGAAAGAGTTCTCTGCTCTTATGAAGAAAGCCATGATCAACGCATGCTTTGGTCTGGGCTTCATCATCGGCATTCCGCTATGGGCAGGGGGAACTATCCACGACTTTATCCATGTACAGCGCCTCGACCTCCAGCTCAACTCCCTGAGCCAGCTGATCTTGCTTCTGCACACGGTCTACACCGAGTACCTGTACGTCCTGCTTGGAATCGCTGCCGGGATCTATGTGTTTCGGGCTCGGGTATGGGAAATGGTGAGGAACCTGCCAGGTTTCTCGTTCCTCAATGAGCGGAACAAGGTGCGGATGGGCCTGGAGTTTGTTCAGACTTATCAGCTACTGCTCAGCAGTGGCTTTACCAATCCCCAAAGTTTCAAGTTCATGATGCAACGCTCTCGGGGCCGTGCACATTCTCTCTATCAAGAAGCTCACGCGCGCCTCGTCGAAGGCCGTGAGCTATCCGATGTTTTCGACAACCCCGAGTGGCCACCACTGATTACTCAGAACCTCCAGGGTTTCGACAACCAGTCACCAGCTGGGCGCGACAACGTGCTGAGCAATATGGCTGATGCTCTAAAGGCCTACTACCTTCGGCACTCGGAGAAGGTGGCCCAGATGTCATCGGTCATCGGATTTTCGATGATGCTCCTGACCATCATGATGTTCGCAATCGGCTTTTACCTGCCCATCATTAACCTTGCGTCGGCCATGCGGTGACTGTGGCTATGGTTCGTTCCCGCGGCTTCACCCTCATCGAGCTGGCCGTCTGCTTGGCAATCGTCGCAGTCATGACGGTTGCGCTCCTTCCAGGCGCAATGGAGAAGTATCAGCAGGGAAAAATCAATTCCTCGATTGAGCAGGCCAGGAACCTGATTCCTGTCTGCGAGATCGCAAGGACAAAAGCCGTGTCCTCGACCGTCGGGGCGAACCTAAAGGTCACCCATACTTATGGATCTCTTACCAACTGGTCGAAAACAGCGGATCTTCAGAACCTGTTGACTGCCGATTACCGCTTGCCAGCTACCAACCCGCTTGGCTCAAACATCCTCGTCAAATTCGACTCACAGCGCTGCTACGTCGCCGTAGATCTGCCTTTCAAGGAAGACAACTACGGTGGATATACCACTGAAAACGTCGGGGCAAACACCCGGATTATCATCACAACCAGGCCGGCGCAGAGCTCCTCTTCCGCCTGGGTGTCTTATCAGAAGCGAATCCTCCATGAAGAAACGACGCGCTAATTTCCAGGCCTCGATGGGAGGCTTCACGCTGATTGAATTGGCGATTGTGCTGGCCGTGATGGCGATGATTGCTGTCTATGCCACACCCAGGTACATGGAGCAGCTCAACCAGAAGCGTGCAATCCTGACTGCGCAGGAAACTCAGTCTTTTCTGGACGCTGCGCGCTCATACCGCATGCAGAATGGCTCGTGGCCAGGCCAAGCAAGCAGCTGTGCAAATGCCAAGAGCGTGCTTGAGAGCACCTCACCACCAACACTTGCCGGCATCAGCGCAACCAACAAGTACAACCAGGCAGTTACCCCAGCTTGCAATGCAAACACGTTCTCGATCACCCAAAGCATTGCTCAAGACTGGGATGGTGTAGTCGCGAACAACCTGCCTGGGACAGTAATCAGCAATGCAGCGACATACACCATTCGTTCAACGATCGGGATTCCAGGCAGTGAGCCCGCACTGAACTCTAAGCTTTCTCGAGTCTACACCGGTGACCCTGAGATGAATCGGATGCGCACCCCGTTGTTGCTTGGGGGAAATTCGATCAATGAAGTTTCGAACATGTATCTGAACAACGGTGGTGCGGATGCTCGAGTAAGAACGGATGCTGGGCGCTTGATCCTCAGCACGCCCTATGGCGGCGAGGTGGCCATCGAGAATGGGACCAACCTTTCGGTTGAAAACGTAACCCTTCGTCAACGGGGGAACGCCAACCTCATCGATCTGCTGCCGAATTTCGTGCAGAAGGGAACCTACCTTGTCCGACACAGCGACGGAGTTATAAAGCCTGCGTGCCCGGGCGGAGGATCTGCAAGGGCATCTCTGCGCCCAGGAACAATGCGTGGTGGCTGGCAGGAGGGAGAGGTAAACCACGGAGCCTTCGGCTTCGAGTACCGGCTCCTCGACTACGGCAGCTACTGGATCGTTTCGACCAATATCATTGGCTCTGAGGTAGAGCGGAACAACCTTCAGTCGCTTGTCGACGTCTACTGCTATTACCCCTAATGCCATATTCAGTCGTTATTGCTAAGCCAACCAAAAACTGCAACGCGGACTGCACCTACTGCTCTGCGCCTCCTGACGGCGCGGACAGTTGGTCGCTTGATGATTTCAAGCGGATGTTCGATCGCCTGCAGCCGTCGTTCACGCCAAACATCGACTGGATCTGGCATGGCGGTGAGCCGATGCTCATGGGCCCTGATTTCTTCGAAGCCTGCGCTGAGTACGCATTGGCCCAGCATGGTGGTGTGCACTTTGCAATCCAAACCAACCTTCTGGGGTACAAGTCTGAACGATGGAAGCGAGTGTTCTCGGAAATCTTTGAGGGCCGGGTATCTACAAGTTTCGACCCTTACAAGAAATACCGCACGGTAAAAGGCTCCGCTGAGACGTATGACCGTCTGTTCTGGCGAGCAATGGACCAGGTAATCGCCGACGACTTTCGACCGCTCGTAATCGGAGTTTACGATGAAGGGGCGGCTACGGCCGCGATGGACATGTATGAGCGAGCCCTCTCATATGGCTCAGCAGGATTCGACATCCGGTTCAACTACGCCTACCCCGCCGGTCGTGCCAGGGAGGCGGGTATGCTCATTGCCCCAACGACTTATGGACAGATGCTTGTAGATCTCTACGATCGCTGGATTGATGAAGTCCCGGTATTCCGCATTACGCCGCTGGACTTGATGCTGCAGAAGGTGGCTGGCTACAAGAGCATGCTGTGCCCCTGGACGAAGTCCTGTGGAGGTCGGTTCCTGACCATCGATCCTGATGGCTCGGTGTACAACTGTAGCGAATTCAGCGATTTCGGCGACAAGCGCTTTCGCTTCGGTAACATCCTTACCGGTGAGGTGCAGGAAGCGAAACCAGTTGAGGTCAAGTTCTACTCTGGTGCCGACATCGCTCCCGCGCTGGCCGCATCACCTGCCTCCCGAGAAATCATGGGGCGAGCAGTCAACCTTCCGCCAGACTGCAAGACATGCCCGCATTTCACCGAATGCGAGGGCGGCTGTGCCCGCGATGCCGTGCTCTTCGAAAGAGGGATGGGGGGCAAGTTCGGCTATTGCCAGAGCTGGAAGATGGTTTTCAATCGACTCAAGCAGTCGGTTGTGACTGGTGAGGCTGACCGTATTCTCTACAAGCTCGGCATCACTCCCGAGAGCGCCCGCGCGCGACTCTCCGCATACGGGTGGGCGAACTGATGCTTCAGGTCTATCTCAAGCCAACAAACTTCTGCAACGTAGGTTGCGACTTCTGCTACCTCCCAGAGGATGTGCGGGCCAATAAGTCCCGTATGTCGGAGGCTACCCTCCAGGACAGCTTGGATCTGATCCGCAACCTGGCCGAACGGGAGGGGCACGACCGAGTCTCCATCCTGTACCACGGAGGCGAGCCGCTAAGTATGAGTGCCGGGGTACTCATGGATCTCTCGGACAAGGTGCGGCGCGGCCTCTCCGGTATTGAAATTCAGGAAGCCATCCAGACCTCGCTCATTCCACTGCGCAGTTCACACATCCCATTCTTGCAGGAGCGGTGTGATGGCTTCGTCGGCTCCTCTATCGACTTCAGCGGCCGCACCATACAGGGCTCCAATAACAAGTACATCGATCTTTGGCTGGAGAAGGTCCACCTGGCCCGCTCCCATAGTCTTCACGTGGGCCCAATCATGGTGCCGACGCGCAATGAGCTTGGTCGAGTAGCGGAGATCTATGGGTGGTTCAAAGAACACGGGTTCACCCATTTCAACATCGAGCGGTACAACCCCTACGGGGCCGACGGAGACCGCCCAAGCAACAAGGAACACAGCGATTTTCTGAGCGACCTGTTCGATGTGTCGATAGAGGACTTGCGACGGACCGGTTCCTGCGTAACGAACAATGCCGTGGCAGCGGCCATTGGTGGGGTATTGCACAACCAACCCGGCGAGCGCTGGGGCGGAACCTGCCAGCGCGACTTTCTAGTGATTAATCCTGACGGGGCGCTCAACACCTGCCCGGATCGGATGGAGTACGAGACGGACCTTTGGCCAAAGGTCCAGGATGGCATCGATGCCTTCCAGTCCAGCCCTGAGCGATTGGGCTGGATCAAGGTTCAGCACATCGACCACATCGAGAATCACTGCCGTAAGTGCGAGTTCCGTTCATGGTGCAAGAGCGGCTGCCCAATCACTGATCACCAGGTTCATACCGGTGCAGGGGAGTGTGCCGGCTATCGATCACACCTAGCGAAAGTCAAAGAGTTCGTTGCCAACGAAGAGGGACGCCGATTTGCTACCGGCTACCTGTCCGCGGCAGGCGCGCTGCCCTTTGACCCGTACACCATCGGGCTGGAGCGCATCGCATGAGCAAGGGTGCACCCGACTTCGATCACATGATCTATGTGCGGCTCATCGAGGCATGCAATCTCCACTGCCAACACTGTTTCATCCCCAACAATCCGAAGCGGATGGACTGGAACAATATCGAGCAGATTCCGGCGAAGGTCCGTTCTTTTGCTCGACCAGGCCAGGTCCTGCTGTTCCAGCTCCACGGGGGGGAGCCAACGCTGGTTGGTCAGGAGTTCATGCGCAAGTCAGTTGTGTTTTTGAAGACTGAACTGTCCGAGTTCGACGTGCGTTTCTCGCTTCAGACGAACTTGATGACCTTCGACCTACGTTGGGCTGAGATCTATCACGAGTTCTTTGATGGCATTGTCGGGGTGTCCTGGGACCCGGAGATACGCCTTATAAGGGCTGGACGTCCCGAATCGAACGAGCAGTTCGAAAATAAGTTCTGGGCCAACATTCAGGCACTCCAAAGCCTTCAGCTGACACCGTACATGGTCATCACGGTGACCAAACCACTGATCAACAGGTTCAGGAACCCAACTGACCTCATTGACTTCCTTCTCGAGCGCGGAATTTCCCTGGCCCACTTTGAGAGGCTGACCAGAACTGGATATGCGATAACCAACTGGGATTGGCTAGGAGTCACGAACCGCGAATACAGCATGTGGATTGGTCGCTTTGCCATGGCCTACAGCCGCTTCATGACTCAGCAGCGGGAAGGTCGGCAGGAACTGAACATCTCTCCGCTGGATGGGCTTATCGCCAGCGTGGAAAGGCTGCGCCGCGGTGAGAGAGGAGGTTACGGGTGTCTCTCCGGCGCTTGTGATACTCGCTTTCACACGTTCGACCAGAACGGCTATTACTCCGCCTGTACTGCGTTGACCTCGGAGCGGGATAACAGGAACGCAGTTGGCGTGACTGTGGTGGAGCACACCCAGCTTGAGACTGCCCGAGAGGAGCGTCAAATGGACTGCTCTACCTGCCAGTTCAAGCCTATTTGTAGCTCAGGTTGTATGGCCACGCCCCGAATGGACGAGAGCCAGGAGTGTGCAGGGGGATACATGACGTTCAGGCTACTGAATGACCACATCGCAACCAGAGATAACCCCGGGTTGATAGCAATCGCTGGGTAAGAATCGGCCCTTTGGGCAAGCAGAAATGGAGGGGAAGATGAAGCAGTTCACCGGCAATCGAGTCATGGTCGCAATCGCGGTCAGCGCCTTGACCGCCAGCGCTTACGCCGAAACTCACAAGTCGTTCACTGTGGAGCAGTCGACTGAAGATCTCGCTGCAGATAAGGAAATCGCCCGTCTGCGCGCCATCCTGGAGATGAACCCGATCAAGCCTATGGTTGAACAACACCAGAAGGTGTTGAGCGAAATCGTCGTGGGCAACATGGTGGGCGGTATCGACAACATGCTGCTGGCGGCCACAGCCACAGCAAAAGATATGGACTCCACCCGGATCGGCGACTGGGGTTACTGCCATAACGCTTGTCATGGTGCCTGCCACGGCGCGTGCCATGGCTCGCGTGGCTGGCGCTGATTGGGGGTTCCATGACAGTTCAAGTTGGAATGAGAGTTTCGGACCTTGAAGGGATCTTCCTTGCACAGTCCAGCCATCTTCAGACTTCGCCCGAACACGAGATCAAGCGGGATGTATCGTACTTCAACGTAGAGTGCGACACGACTCTCAAGCGCATCCCTCGCGATGCCTGTCACTTGGGCTTGCGTGCGCAGAGTCACCCAGACTCACCGGACCTTCCCAGCGACGACTTCACTTTCAGCTTGATCTTGGCTGCCGGCAGTCTCAATTCGGTGTCGATCGACATCCCTTACGATTGCACCGTATCGCCCGACGAATTGCTGATGCACGCTGAATCCTCGGGCTTCAACATCAACCTGCTCCCGCCAGGGCACACCACCGTCGTCGACGAGAAAGTGGAACGCTACTGCGAGGTACTCCGTACCTACGGGAGGATGTGGCTTGCCTCGCCTCAATCGAACATCCGTGTCGCGCCAATCGATGGCTACCTCGAATACCTTTTCGGTGTGGCGGCAGGGCACATTCCGGCATCCATCTCGACCGACGAGATGATGAATACTTTATTCACCGAAGGCATGCCTGAAGTGGTTATGGAGTACGTGAAAGTCGTAATTCACGACGTCATCATGGAGCACTTTGGGACTGAGGATGCTTTCAATGAGATCCTCGAAAAGGTGGCCAAGGCAATTCACCTCAAGCAAGCGCAGTTCCGTGACTCCCGAGCGCGCATCCTGGAGGAAGAGCTCGACCTACGAACACCGTTGCCCAATCTCATTCGGATGGTGAGTAAGTCCACGGGGCTTAGCCTGTCCAACGCTGCCGGCATGCTGTACGAGCTGAAGCACGGAGTCCACACGGTATTGGATAAGTACCTACCACCGGATGAGCCCGCGGTTGAGGGGCAGGCTACCCCTCCGGTGAATACCCGCCAGGCCAAACTCGCCAATGCCTTAGGGGCTGCATTTGCTGCAGCATTCGGTATCGATGAGATGGACCAGGCATGGGCAGGCGTCGAGTCCACCCTGCAGGTGCAAGAGCGCATCAACCTCGATCACGGAACTGTTCAACCTGGTTCCGTTGCGTCGCGCATAGCCGTGGCGATGGACGTTGAGCCGAAGATTGCAGCGCTGGCCACTGGTGAGTTTCTTTCCATGATTCGAGCAGTTCTTGAGGCTGGAAACCATGTGAGCCCGCCTCCGCCTCCAGCACCCAAACCGGTACCTGCACCCGCCAGCGGCCTTATCGCTGTCGGCTGATCGGTCCCTCATCTCAATGGGATGGGGGATAGGGGGGAGTGATGGCAAAATCTGAAGCAGTTGGGTTCATCAACGTAACTCGCCAGTGCAACGTTGACTGTAAGCGCTGCTATTTAACCGAGGCCAACCGGGCCGCCGGTGAGCGACTCCCCACCTACACGCTTGCAGCCTTCCTGACATCCGATTTCTGGGCAGACCGGCCGGTGACCCTGATCTGGGAAGGTGGAGAGCCAACGATCGTGGGCCCTAGTCGCATGCAGTTGTACGTGGACCAGGCCCGAGGCCTACTCCCACACGCTTCCCAGACCATGGTGACCAACTGCTTTTCTGTCCCCAATTGGCTCATTGATCTCTCTCATTCGGCTTTCAACGGCCAGGTTGAGACAACCTTCGCCCTAGGGCACAAGTTCAGCCTATCGGGCTCAGAAGATCTGTATACCCGGCGTTTCCTCACTGGCCTGAACCGCTTCTGGGATGCGGGTGTGGTGTGTACCGTCAACGTCGAACTCAATTCCGAGACCATAAAGCGCGGCCCGACCGCGTTGGCGGAGCTTATGCTCTCCACGAAGGCTAAGGTCTGGGAGTTCGACATCTCTGTTGACTTCCGGACCTTCCTGGCAGAGCCAATCTACCAAGCATCCTCGGCGCCGGAGCTCCCGCTCACCGCAAGCTATGCAGCCGTTTGGACCTTCCTTCACACGCTGGAAGCCACCCATGGCCGGCAGCTTAGGGACGCCGGGATTACCATCGGCGCACTGGAGCAGGTAGCCGGCGAGGCCAACAACCAATTCAACGTCCTGTCAGAAGATCGATTTCTGACCCTGAACCCGGACGGATCTGTAACGACAAACCCCCTCTATTCCGATCTCGAAGGGACGTTCCTTGGAAACCTCCAAGACGCACCTCTTGACGAATTGCTCTCATCACCCCGGCGCCTGGCCCGCGTTATTGCCGAACGGCGCCGTCTCCTGCCTTGCAGGTCCTGCCCTCATTTCAGCTACTGCTCCGGCGGACCCGCCCATGTGCCAGTCACCGATGGCTCTGGGGAGTGCGCGGGTGGGAAGGGAATGTGGGACCTGCTACTGGAGAAGATGCGCTGTGCATAAACAATCCCGGTTGAATCAGGCCAACATCAGCATCACCGCTACCCGATGGTGCAATCGGCGGTGCACTCACTGCTACATCGATCCGTCGGAGTTGGCCAATCCCGTCGAGATGGAGGAAGGGGTTTTCAGGGGGATTTTCGACCGTGTCCGAGACCTCGTAGCCCTGGACCGCGGTTTGGAGGAGGTCGAGTGGGAAATCATCGGCGGCGAGATCACCAAGATGCCAGTCGAGTTCTGGCGTCGAAATTTGCCGTTCGCCCTAGAGCAATGCCGGGACTTCAACGCACAACTCAAGACACCGGGCTCGGTCAACGTCCTATCCAACCTCATTTTCTCTGACCAGCGCAGGCGAGCCGACTACATCGACCTGTTCAACCAGTACGGCGATTGGCCGGAAATGTGCGTTTACACCTCGTGGGAGCCGGAAACCAACCGCTTCGGTAAGCGAGATAAGCTGATGCCCGCCTGGCGCGAGACTGTCAGCGCCCTGAAGGTGCGGCAAAAGATCCTCGACGTCATCCTCACCAAGACCACGGTCGAATTGGGGCCGGACTATCTGTTGGAACAGTTCCTGCCGCTGGGTGTCACCGACTTCAGCATCAAGATGATCAGCCCTTACGGCTCAGGCAAGGCGTTCTGGCAGCCGAACATGATCAGCTTCGCCCAGATGAGTGACTACCTGTGCAGGCTCTTCGAGATAGCGCCTAAAGGCATCACCTTCACGCCGGCAGACGAGATGACGAGCGCCATGTTCCGAGGCACCAGCTATCAGTGCATCGGCAACTTCCGCTATGACCTGGCGGTTGAGCCAGACGGCCTCACCAGCTTCAATGCCTCACAGACCACTTCGGAGGCCGCCCTCGGTGACACCAGGATCTACATCGACGATCCGGATTGGGCGTTCAAGGTTCTTGCGGACAACACCTCGGAGCTGGATAACAAACTCTCCCGCTACCACGACTACTGCTTCCAATGTGAGTTCCACTCCTACTGCGCGGGCGGCTGGTACCACTATCGAATTGCCGAACCGGAGGATGTACGAGCATGGGACTCAGCTGAGTGCCCTGGCTACAAGCGCCTCTGGTCGAAAGTGAAGGATCGATTCGGGGAGTTCGATACACGGATGAACACTCACCATGAAGCTATGCGTGCCATCCTCAAGTCACCGACGGATAGCGTCACATCCAAACAGGTCCATGACGAGATCGCCGGCCAAGGCTTGGCTTTTTACGCCTGGCTAAAGCAGGTGGAGAATGCTCGGGTTGCTCTGAACCCTGGAGCCCAAATCGGCAGACCGCTCATGGAGCGAATCTGGGCGTACCAGGCTGTAGGAGCAACGATAAACCTAAGCTGTGACGATTTTGGAATTCTTTCCAACGATCTGAAACGCCTGGTGATTGAGCACCTGGTATACGGGGACACCCCGGCTCTGCAGCTGGACCCCGCGATGGTCTGGGAGTGGGTGAGAACCTCGCCAGATGACCAGTTGGCCGCAATCGTGGAGGAAACCTCTCTACTAGCCCAGGGTCTGCAAGTGAAGGACAAGGACCTCATTCTGGCCGGCCACAATACTCAACTGCTGCGCTGGGTGCTCTCCCATCCCTCGCCGGCGGGGCCCCCTGCAGGTGAGCACCCTGAGCCAGAGATCAAACTCGTATCGATGCAACTCCAGCGCGAGGCCTCGCTGAGATCCACCAAAATGCGGAACCCGATTTAGCATCCCTTTTTCCAAATTAGGGGCACTCGGTTTCCACTATTAGGGCATGAACATTCTGCCCTACGCCCTTCCACGCAATCGGTCGATCGAGATGATGAGTACCACCATCTCGACCAATCTCAATTGCAACCTGGCCTGCAAGCACTGTTATATCCAACCAGACCTGCTCAGGCGCAAGGAATACATAGACGAGGCAACCTTCCGTCGCGAAGTGGAGGTTATCGTCGAGGCATTCCATCTCGACCAGTCCGTCACCTATCTGCATTTAGACGTGCTGGGGGGGGAGGCGACGCTGATGCCCTTCGAATTCTGGGAGCGGAACTTACCTTGGGTTCTGGACCGTATTTCCGACCTGAATGCTGCCGGCACGCCTACCGAGTTCACCTTCTGCTCGAATCTCATGTGGAAGGATGACCGCTACCTGGATTTGCTTAGGCAGTTCAAGGGGCATCCCGCAATGGACATTGCGATCCCCTTCGAGGGACCAGAGAGTGGCCGGTTCGGCAAAAACATGGCCATCTTCCCCAAATACCTTGAACGAATCGAAGCGCTGGGCGAGTGCAACATGCTCAACCTGGTGTTGGTGATGGGGCAGGGCCTCATAGACCTTGGTCCGCAGTACATCATCGACACCTTCGTGAAGCGCGGGATCAGCGACGTGACCTGCGACATGATCTTCCCGTGGGGATCAGGCCGGTCCTACTTTGATCGAGCGCAGCCGTACTACCGTGACGTGGCCCGTTTCATTGAGGATTTGACTGAACTTGGCGCTCCCTACGGCCTGACTGTCGACCATCTGGACGACATGAGGAAGTCTCTCCGCACACTTTCCCGTTCTCAGAACACACTCAACGACGCCTACGAGTACCACTGGGATCACCGCGGGGAGCTATCGCTGAACCCGAACCAAACCGGTACTGAGGCGGTGCGCCCATACATCAACCTGAATGTTTGGGATCGGAATGCCGCGCTGAAGGTGGTTTGGGGGAACAACAGCGAGCTCGATGCAAAACTGTCCTACGAGCATGACTTCTGCCGAGGGTGTGCCTACCTGCAGGCCTGCAACTCCGGTTGGTACCCTCACAAGCAGCTCTCACCTGAAGTGCTCGGAAAGTACATGGCTGCTCCGGAAGGGGAGTTCAGTTGCCCAGGGTTCTTCCAGCTATGGGAAAAGCAGGCTCAGACCAGCTTCGATCAAGTGGGTGTGACGCGATACGGCAATGCCCGCCGCGAGAGAAGGATCAGAGCTATCGCACGGGCGGCTGCCGGCGAGGCCACAGCCTTCTTCGAAACCAATTATGTCGACGACTACGAAGGCTATTTTGATGCAGTGAGATCTGCCGTCGTGGTGCGGGTGATACCCGAAATGCTCTTCGGCTGCACCGTCCGGCAGCGGCTGTGGTTCTACGATCGCCTGGGCAAACAAGTCGTCTTCGAGGGTGGACTAAGTCGCTTCGGCGAGGAAGCTTCCATCATCGCGCATTCGCTGGCCGGCAATTATCACTCCCTTGGGATCGATGATGCCCTCATCTGGGACTTTGTTCGCCGTCGGCCCGATCACCACCTGTCTGGCTTCATCCTGGATGCCGTGCAGTTGGCCAGGTGGATGGACCTACCAATTGAAGTTGTAGGCGGTTTCCCACGGTGGAACAGCGGGCTTGAAGTGTCCTTCAAGTTCGAGGACCTGATCATGTGGGGGATGACTTGCGCCGTGCCTGCAGACATTGCCGACTCTTTGGACCAGCGCCGTGACCATTTCCTGACCCCGGATGCTTACGAGTACCTGTCACGCATCCACCTGCAGGCCGTGTCTTTTTCGCGAAAGGCGCACGCGGCAATCAGGGACTGGCAGATCACAAAAGAGAGGATGACATGCGTCTGACTTGGATTCTGGGCGCATGTGCCCTGGGACTGTCCTGCAACGCGCAAGCCTTCCCCGTCGTTATCGCCGGTGGCGCAATGCTCCTCGGCGGACCGTCAACGGTAATTGCACTACTGATCGCCGCTGGCGTCTTTGGGTACCTCCGATTCTGTTCGGGCAAGCATGGCAAGGTGAAAAGCCTGGCGTTGGGATTCGCCGCTGGGTTGGCCGTGCTGGCGCTGGTGCTCAATGATCAGCGGGCGAGTCAGTTGGATGCGAATTTCATCGACTCAGGTTCGCCGGCTGAACGCATAACCGAGATTCCGTTTCGGGAAGTTGCTCTGGATGAGCAGGCGCAGATGCCAACGGCTATGGACCCGGCAGAGTTCATCGACAGTTTGGCCAAGCGCACCATCCGCGCGGTTCGAATTGACCCAATGCCTGAACCGTTCTTCCAGGATTTCGGAAATGGAGTGTCGGCGAAAGAGCTCGGCAAAAGCCCAGCTAAATTGCTGGCGCTGATTCGTGAATCGTCGGTGCCAGTGGTGCTTATCGACCAGTATGGAAGCTCGGCCGCTGCTATCTCAGAGGCTCTGAAGGCCCGACTCGGTATTGAGGTTCGATTTCTGGTCGGTGGCACTAAATCTCTGCATCCATACGGCTGGAAGCACCTTGCAAATGAGGAAGACCCTCGGGCCATCCTGCCAAGCCAATTCCCAAAGGTGATTGCCGCAACACCTGGCTTGCAGATCATAAGTGACACAACCCGGGACCAGTTTGAACATGACGGCTGGCTTCATGGCGACATGATTTCGGATCTTCCAACCTTCCTCGCCGGTCTGGATAACATCGTCGCCACCATCGGCGATCGGCCTATCCTGATCTCTGCGGCGGAAGGTTACTTCACCGGTAATACCTGGGTAATCCTAACTCTCCTCAGGTCCCGAGGCCTCGATCCTCAGTTCATCCTTCCGACTGAGGATGAGCTTCTGGTAAAGCCACCGTACTACCGGCATTTTAAGAATGACGAACGACTATTCGGCAACTCGGAGACGTTTTCCTACTTAGAACGCAAGCCTCGTGTCGTGTTTCTGGACTTCCAGCCAGCTGCAGACTGGGCAACTACCCGCGAACGCATCCGCGGGACAGTCCACATCGACATGGAAAAGGTCGCCAGAGGCCAGATGGCCGAGGAGTTGGCCAAGCTGGACCCTACTGCCACTTACGCCGGACTGGGCTATGACCGGCGCAGCAGTTACCACTCACTGTTGGCCGGCGAATACCTGTCGGAAAAGGGGGCCGGCTGGCTGGGCATCAACACTGAGCCGGAGCTATTTAGCCGAGAGCGACTGTCGAATCCCGACCTGTACGACGGTTGGCGCGAATTCTCGGCCAAGGCCCGCAATGAACTTGGCGAGGCGGGCTTCAAGGCCGTTTCCCTTCTGGGAGATGGCATAAAGGGCTATCTCCTGTTCAGCGCCTTACTGGCCCTAGTGTTGACCATCGCCTTCTGCGCAACTCCAACGGTGGCCGCTAAGGGGCTGGTTGCGGTTGCAGCACTCGGCGTCTTCCAGGTTTCTAGCTGGACCCTTGAAGAGTGGGTACGAGCCGACGTGCCTACGGACTGGGTTGTCGCTGTGCAACTGACGGCAGGTCTTCTAAGTGCTCTCTGCTGGACGGCGCACCGGCGCTATCGGAAAAGACGGTTCACTGTCCCATTGGGCGTACATCCTACCGACCTACCAGAGAAGATTCGCTTACTGGCCGAAGCTGCGGAGCATGGCTTCCACGTCCTGCCTGGCGTCGTCATCACCCCTGCCCTGGTCAATTCGACGGGTAGACATCTCCCACGCTGGGCACGCATGAAGCCAACTATTGTTCGCTCTGCTGCACGGTCGGAGAGCTGTGAGGCGACGACTATTGGAATCTACGACTCCCTATACGCCGACGGCGAGCACCAGGTCTGGGCCTCGGCCGCTCAGGTCATTGCCGAGATAGAGCGCTCTGGAGAGGAGGGTATGTGTTTCGTTCAGCCCCGGATTCAAGGCCAAACATTCGGGGTGGCTATGTTCGGTACCGAAGCCGATGACCACATGATCATTTGCGAAGGAGGCCATGCTGACCAGGTTACGGCAGGCACCGCGGCAACGTCGCGTTTTGCAGTACCGATATGGGATGTAAACAGGCTCGACCCAAGAGACCGGGCTGTCTGCCGGGTGCTGCTGCGCCTGCAGCGAGTTATGGGCGCCACGAGTATTGAGTGGGCCCGCTCGGTATCGGGGAAGCTGACCATCCTGCAGGTCAGCACTGACCAACTCGGAAGAATAGGCCTCAAGCACCGTATATCCAAAAACACTCGCCGCTTCGTCGTTGCTCCAGTAGCACACACCGGCAAGCTGGAAGCTGCCGTACTCGCCGCTTGCGCAATCAAGGGGGAGCAACTGACCGTAGGCAGGTACCGGCTGGTTCAAGCCAAGTCTTTCATTGGCGGATTGTTGTCGCTCTATCAGGACATTTCCTCGGCAGTTGACTACACCCGGATGTCCCCGACCATTGCATTTCCCTCCGCGGCGATCATTGAAGCTTTCGAAACAGAGCATCGGGAACGACTGGCGCAGCGCACTTTATGGCTCCCCGACCTCTCTGCCGACACCGAACAGCTGATTGCAGCGGTCACCCACGACCTTGGTCGAATTCGGGACGTGTACGGGCGATTCAACCGGTTGGCGACTCTGGCAGCTGAACTCCGTATCAAGGCGCGCATCAAGGGTTTTTCGCGGCCACTATCCTCGACTGTACTTGGCGCGGCATTGGAAGAGGCAGAGGCGGACGCCCGGGCCGATCTGCTTGAGCGCATGGGATGCCTTTCGCTGAATGGCTTCGCTATCCAGGGTAAGTCGAGTCTGGACGGAGACGATCTTCTCGGCGGCGTTATACAGGCTACCGACTCTCCAATGGCTTGGCTGAAGGATGAAAGTGCGGTGCAGGTCATGTACGAACTGAAGCGCTTGCGCCCATTGCTCGCCGAGATCGAGCAACGTGGGGCAGTCAACTCCCTCATGTCAGCCCTAGACGTTTCAGTTGGTACCGATACTGACTCCAGGGCGGCAGCGCTAGAAACAGTAGCAATGCAAAGCAGGCCTCTCCCGCTGGCCAACCTACTGGCAGGTCATGACCGAGATCTAGGGCTAAACGCCTTCGTATGGGGAGTACCAGCTAAAGGCATCTGCCTGCGGCTGGCCAGCAAAGATGAGTTCCAACCAGGGGACGCACTGCTGATTGACCGAGCGGAAATGAGCTATCTCCCGCTGATAGCGCGCGCAGGCGCGCTTGTCGTTCGCGAAGGTTCTGCGCTGTCTCATCTCATGCAGCACGCCAGGCGTCTTCGAGTGCCGCACGTGGTCGGCGCCGACATTGGGGATCAAAAGGACTCGGCACTGGTGTTCATTTCTGCCTCTGGAGAGGTGTGCCGTGCATAACGCCCTGGACATGCTCAACGTCTGTATTGCACCAACTCGCCTCTGCAACCTCGGCTGTACCCACTGCTACGTGAAGCCAGAGCTGCTCCGGGATAAGGCCATGATGGACGAGGGCCTCTACCGGAAGACCTTCGATAGCATCGAAGCTCTGTTCAAGGCAGACCGGAAAGTCACCAAGATCAACATCGAATTGCTCGGCGGCGAGCTGACTATGATGCCGCTGGCCTACTGGGAAAGAAATCTGCCCTGGACCCTGGAGGTCATGGCCGGATGGGAGCGCGACTACAACGCCGAGGCCGCCCTTATTTGGTGTACCAACCTGATTTTCAAGGACCCAGGGTACATCAGCCTTCTCAACGAGATGGGCCACCGATATGGCTACGGGTTGGATGTGTTTGTACCATGGGAACCTGACACCAATCGGTTCCTGAAGGACGACAAGCTTCTCCCCAGATACTTCAGAACGCTAGAGGCCATCACCGGCATCAAGCGCAAAACCCTCTGCATCACCATGAGCAAGGCCGTAATTGAGCGCGGGCCTAAGTTCATCGTCGAAGAGTTCGTCAGCCGCGGAATCACCGATATCACCTGCGACATGCTCTACCCGGCAGGCAGCGGCAAGAGTTACTTTCACAAGACTTGTACCTACGGCGAAGTGTCCGACTACATCCTTGCTCTGAGCGAGTTGGTGCCCGACGGGGTGACCATCAGCCCGTTGGTGGAAATGGAGACGGCGTCTGTTACCGCGACCCATTTCCACTACCCGGGTAATGACAGCTACGACCTCGAGGTAGAACAGAACGGCGAGGTGACCTTCAACTCCAGCTACACCGGTGACGAGGCGATACAGCCAACTGAACCACTCTCAGTGCAGGACCTGCGGTTCGCGGAAAAGGCAATCTTCAACAATGCCCCAGAGATGCTGGTGCGCCACAGCATGCCCTACGAGGAGTGTGGCACTTGTGAGTTTGCCGTCGTGTGCTCCGGTGGATGGGCGTGGCACAAGAACCTTCACCATAACCTGCGCAGCATCATCGCCGACGGAGACTGTCCTGGCCTAAAGCGGGTATGGCTGCAGGCCAAGGCCAATGCTGGCGCTGAAACCGACCGCTCCAAGTACCTGGCAGTGATGGAAGCCAGGAAGCGGGAAGGGGCGCTTCGGCTCCGGGTTGCAACCGCGAACATTGAGCGCGGCCGGGAAGTCCCCCTGATCGAGGATTCTTTCGCCGGCGCCTACGACAGCTTCTTCAATGAGTTCGACCGACCCCGGCTCGTAGAAATGATGCCAGGCGCCCTGTTCGGGAAGTCTTGGGCCGAACGCTTGTTCTTCTATGATGCGATCGGCGCGCAGATCGACACGCCGAAAAATTGGTATGCAGACGCTGCAGAGGAGGGTGGTGAGGAGCTTTTCCGTCACATCCTGTTTGGCAATTACCAGTACCTGACTTTCGATCCAGTGCGCGTGATCAGCGAAATCCGGTACCGGCAGCAATGGAAGCTCGCGCGCCTGGTTGAAAACATCATCGCTGACCTAGCCGCAGGGAGCCCAGTTCGGGCGCTGTTGGGGGGCGCGCATCTCGATGAAGTGGTGCTGATGTGCCGGGAGGCAATGGCTGCCATGGAGCTCGCCGCATGATTCATCAGCCCTTCACCTTGCACATCCGGATGACGAAGTCATGTAACGCGGACTGCAGCTACTGCAGCAGCTGGATGGAGAATGCCTCGTCGCGGATGTCGCCTGCCGCTTTCATGAAGTCAATTGACTTCATCCTCAACCGAGCACTCCCCCAGATCGGGGCTGCGCCGACGTTCCTATCGGCCCAGTACATAGGGGGCGAAATCCTCACCGTTCCTTACCAAGAGTTGAAGGAGTGCGTTCGGTATTTGCGGAAAGCGTGCGCCCAACACGGAATAGAGATGCAGGATGGTGCCCAGAGCAACCTGATCGGCACTCCGGAGAAAGTTAGTCGACTATACGACCTGTTCGAAGGCCGCCTTGGCACCTCGGTTGACGATTTCAGCCAGGCGCGCACAGTGAAAGGCTCGGCGGACAACTACCGGCTGATCTGGAAAGAGGCAGACCATTACCTTCGAAACCAGCGGAGCACCCCGGGCGCGGTCTTCGTCCTGGATCAGTCAGGCTTGAACTCTGCTAGGCAACAGACTCGGCTCGCCGCACGAGAAGGCCGCATGCTGACACTTCGTCCGCTGTTTCAGGGAGGAACGCCTGGCCAAGCCCTTCAAGGGGCAGAACGGACGATGAAGGCACTCCTAGAGACCTTCGACGACTGGTTTATGCGCTACCCGATTATCGTGGAGCCCTTTTTCCACCTCACCACCGCGCGCGTGGCGTCCTTAGCCGGTGGTAACCACCAGATGCCACATGCCTGCGCATTCCAGGCGGACTGCACTCAGCGGTCTCTCAGCTTGGAGCCGAATGGCGACCTACACGTGTGCCAAGAAATGGCGGACGCGGGGTTATCTCGGGTGGGCAATGCATTGGACGGTGTGATCGATACGGGACTGTTAGAAGCTCTGGCGGCCCGTTCAGGGCGGCTCTCTGCCGACTGCCAGGCCTGTCCATTTGTTAAGGAGTGCCAGGGCGGCTGCATGTTCGAATCGATCCAACAAGGGAACGGCATGTATGGCCGCTCTGCGCACTGTGCGAGTTGGAAGGCGCTTTTCAGACGCATCGATGCCGGCATTCAGGAACACGGACTGGAGGAGGTTAGAGGCTGGCTCCACCGCATCGAAACCCGACATCACAACCACAAGCTAGACGGCCTATTCAAGGCAAGTCTGGCCTCTGCATAGCCGAGGAATTTCCGTGGTACTGAATGACTTGTTCCGCACTGGACACTGTGTAGGCTCGATTCCCAAGGACCAAGCTGATGCGCTGCTTCGCTTGGTCAAGCAGGACACTTTCCTTCCTGACAAACCTGGAAGTCCTGACATTGCAGAGTGGGAGTCCGACGACCCCTCGAAGAATTTGAACGTGCCGCCAGAGTATCTCTCGTTCATGGAGAATCTCGGCAGCAGCCCAGACCTTGAGCACTTCCGGGCACACATGGGGGATTGGAGCAGAGTGAATGTCATGCTGCAGCGTGGACGACGTGGTGACTCTATGGGATGGCATCACGACGCATACGACCCCATGCACTTGATCTGCATGGTCTATCTCAGCGACGAGCTGTGGACCCCCGAGGACGGGGGCCTGCTTCAACTCGGTGAAGGCGATATCGACGACATGGGGTTCATCACCAAGGACATCCATGTTCACTCCTCGGTTTCCCCGAATCACGGGACGCTTGTTTGGTGCATCAACACCAATCCGCGGTGGGTTCACCAGGTCACCGCAATCAACACCGATAAGCCCAGGTACACCCTCATTGGGCAGTTCGGATATCGCGAGAACGTAATGCGGAGCACTGTACGGAAACGCTACGGAGAAGCTCTCCGATGAGCAGAAATCAGCTATCACTCCGCCGTTTCAGATTCCACGATGCCCTGATCACTTCGCCTGTGGAGTTGAGTTGGCGCGGGAGATTGCTGCGAGTAATTGATGCCTGTTTCGATGGCATCTACGGCTCATTGCACCCAGAGGTCCTGGTGGTCGGGAACGATGTTCTGGTCAGCCTAGCCCTGGCATTACATCTGGCCGAATGCGGTTTTGAGGTGCTGATAAGCCCCGATAATCTCGACATCGAATCGTGGCCTAATCCTCACTACTCAGCAAACAACCTGGCCATCTTCAGCACCTGGACTGATGAAATGGCGGAGGTACTCGGATCACGCTTCGGCAAGGGCTTCGAGGTCGCAAGCATTGCATCAGCAATCGGCGCGCTCTGTGAGGGCTGCAAGCAGACGGGTAGAGTCTCAATTATCAAGGACACAGCGCTGCAGAGTGACCGTGGGTTTTGCCGCGGTGCCCCAGGGAAGCATCTACTCTTTCCTTTGAGACCCGAGATCAGGCAGCAGGCCGGTCTTCACCCATTCTGGAAGGTCATCACCGCTCGGTTGCCCTCGATTCAGTTCAATCATCGGGAGCTTGAATTCGTAAGCACTGGGCTAGTGGTCCTTACCTCACACCCATCCCGATTTTTACATCCAGAAGCATCAACTTGTTCAAGAGTTGGGCAGGCTCGAGTCAGCGTTACAGACGTTTCCGAGAAGGGCCGCCACAACGATCTACGGACAGCGCTCGCCCTGAGGATTACCTAATGCAGCCAGGCATTTCATCGTCCGGGGCAACCGGGCGAAACAGCTTTCTATTTCAAATAAACGTGACTCGACGTTGCCAGCTGCGCTGCTCCCACTGCTACATCCTTTCGGACAAAAAGGACAAGAGCCCCGACATGACGGAAGAAGAATTCCTGCATGTTGTGAAGGGGATCGTCGAGCACATGCAAGCCGATCACAACTTCTCCCAGCGCTACAACCACGTGGACATCCATGTGATTGGCGGGGAGCCTTCAATGCTAGGGGTTCGTTTCTACGAATCCGCGCTCCCGAAAGCCAAGGCTCTGCTGCGAGGCATCCCCCAGGCAGTCGACTTTTCTATTGTCACCAATTTGGTGACTCAAGAAGCCCTTGAGGTGGCCCGTCTGTTCGATAAGGTGTCCACCAGCTACGAACGGTCAACGAGATTCAACAAGCGTAAGCAGGAAGAAATCTGGCGGCGCAACGTGGTTACCCTGATGGCGGAATCCAAGATGCCGGGGGTTTCGGGGCCGAAAGATTTCTCTGTCACCACGGCACTTGTACGGCCGGTCGTTCAAGCCGGAGCAGCTGCGATGATCGAGGAGCTGGTCGACCTTGGGTTCACCAAGATGCACTTCGGGTTCTTCATCCCGTCAGGTGACGGCGACCTCAATGCGAAGCTCATCCAACCAAAGCACCGTGAGACCGCTCAGTTCTATATCGAGGCGCTTGACTGGTACCTAAAGCATCGCGAAAACATAACCGACCTCTGGATCAACCCATGTGAGTCCTGGTTGGAGGCTGTCTACCGCGGCGAGAGTTTAGATGACGTGGTTTGCCCGATTGTCCATGGTGCGCTTGATATCGACTCCGATGGGCGGACTATCAGCTGCATCGAGAAAGGCGGTACGAACGATTACACCAGCCATGGGAACATCTTTGAAACGCGCGAGGTGATTCAAGGTGACGGTTCCAAGGCCGTGGAATTCGTCAATACCATTCATGACGTCCTCACCTCGCCGAGCTACCTGAAAGAAGTGGCCAATGCTAGGCGACTTCCCGCTGCCTGCCGGGCTTGCGATGAGAGGATGCTTTGCCAGGCCAACTGCGGCGTTCTTCACGAGCAGTGGAATCAGCAGGACGAGTGCCCGGGCTTCAAGACCTTCATCAAGAGGGTTCGCTTCCTGGTAGAGGAAGAGGGAGTGCGACCGAAGTCCGTATTGCAGGGCGCAAACCAGCTGCCTCAGAACCTCATTGCGGTGGGCTGACCATGACCACTGACAAAGGGCCCAGTTTTCTCTCGATCTTTCCGATTCTCGCAAAGCTGCTGTTCTCGTATGGGAAGCGTTTGCTGAGCGTTGACACACTCGTGAGCCTGGAAAAGAAAACGGGAGCGGGTTCAGGTGAGCGCACTCCTGAGGAGATAGCGCTGGACCAGGCGCTCGAACGTAACCCACATCAGTTGCAGATCAACATGGAACCTGGCCACAAACCGACACCGAGCATTGCACAACTGCTTGAGCAATCTGCCGGTGACCGCCTGGTAGTAAACGAGGAGGCCATCCGTGCTGCCCGTAACGCAAAGTGAGCCATTTGAAGGCCTCACGGACACAATTGAGAACGGGTATTTCGTTTTCACCTTGATGCCGTCGTTGTACTGCCCTTACAACTGCAAGCACTGCTACCTGAGCAAGGAACAGCGCAGCGACAAGACTCTGATGTCGCTCGACGACTTCAGGATGGTTTGCAGGAAGATTCACACCTACTTCGAGGAGCAGCAGCCGCCCCGCAGGACGATCATCGCCTACAACTACGGCGGTGAGCCCACCGCGGCGGGCCCTGAATACTTTCTCGCCTACTCAAGAATCATGGATGAGGAACTGCCGGCATCGGCCGGCTATGAAGTCCGGCATGTGATGCTCACCTCGATGCTTGGTGTAGACCTCGATGTTTGGGCGCCAATCTGGCATGAGCATTGTAATGGCTATGTTCAGACCTCCTACGACGGAGACATGCGCTCCAGCAACTACGTGCGTAAGTGGGAGGCCAAGGTACGTGAAGCAGTAGGCCGCGGCTTGAAAGTGGCCACGATCAGCGTGGTCAACTCTGCTCTGCTGGAACAAGGCGCATCCCGGACACTGGATCTGCTTGCTGAACTTGGAGTCGAGGAGACTGGTTGGTTGCCCTTCATGCTGAACGAGCAGAACGACAGGCCTGGCCAATACGATCGCTTCGCCCCAACCATGACTGCCTTCAACGACTTCATGATCGAGATGCTCAACCACTGGTACAGGGGCAAGGTCCAGGGGCTGAAGATGCCAAGCATTGGTGAGGCTCATTTTGCAGTCAATCGCGCCGCCGGCAGCGACCTTAGCAACATGGCAGGGCAGACCCTGTTTCTACTCCCTGATGGAAAGTTTGTACTGCCCAACTATCGGGATGGGTGGAAGGAGTACATGCACTCCTTCGGCAACATTCTGGAGCCGGAGACAACGTTCCGAGACATCCTCTGCTCTCGGGAGAGGATCTTGTACATGCGGCGACAGAGCACGCGGAACAACAATCCCGAATGCCGGCACTGCGAGTTCCGGAACGCATGTCTGTTGGAGTTCGCCAAACCCAATAAGCCCAACGATGAATGCTTCGGTGCGAAGCGCTTCGTTGCGCACGCTATTGCTCGCAACGGTATCGAGCCGCTGTTGAGCGGTCCCGTCACGCTGTATTAGGAGATTCCATGCTGCTTAAACCCAAGGAGTTCGACGCCGAAGCGTTTGCCAAGGAAGCGACGAACATCACACTCAGCGAGCGCACCATGGAGATGGTCGACAACTTTGGCCAGGTCCACAGCCCGGAGATCCTGCCGATCTGGAAGGATTTCTATGAAAAAATGCTAGCGGAAAAAGGGAAGGGGAATAAGCGCAAATCTGCTGACTTCACGATCCCCTTTAATGGTTACCGTTACCGCTGCAACCTGGCCAACTCAATGGATGGTTGGGTAATCGCGATGCGCCGCCTACTCCAGGGCAAGCTGAATTTCCAAAAGGACCTGAAGCTCGATTACAACGTCGTTAAGTCCCTCATGAAAGGTGCTGGCTTGACGCTATTCGCAGGCGTGATGGGTTCGGGTAAATCCACAACCATGTTCTCAGCGCTGGAGAATATGGACCCTCTCGAAAGAGGGTTGCTCGGTACCTGTGAGGACCCCATCGAGTACATCTTCGAAGGCGGTGGCGTCATTCAGCGAGAGGTCGGAGAGCACGTAGAAAGCTTTGAGCAGGCCATCCGGGACTGTGTCCGGCAGAACAGAAAAACCATCATGGTCAGCGAGATCCGAGATCCTGAAACGGCCAACGCCGCTCTGCTCGCTGCATCGACAGGTCACTCCGTATTCGCGACGATCCACGCTGATAGCGCACCCGATGCGTACACCCGGATGCTGGCACTGGTTGATCCCCGGTATGAAAGACTTGTCCCACAGACACTGCGCGGAATCTTCTGGCAGCACATGCTCCGCTTCTCGGACGGGCAGCGTGCTCCACTTCCCATCTATGAGTCGATCGAGGTAACTGGAGCTGTGCGTCAGATCCTGCAGGGTGGTCCGGAGAAGCTGCCTATGCTGGCGAACGAGATGAAGCGCCAAGGGCGGCGGAACATGGCGGAAACAGCCATGGCGTGGGTAACAGCCAATAAGGTGTCGCGAGAAGAAGTACGCGAATTCACAGATCGTCGTGGAAGGATCAACGAGCTCTGAGTCATAACTACAAGGCAGGGACGCCGAGCTTGTTGGCCTACAAACCACATCAATGACCGTTATCCTGAATCACTTCGGAATTTTCAAGGGCAGCTATGAGTGCTACTACCAAGCCAAGTACACCAAAGAAACGCGGCGCTATGGGAGGTGGTTGGGTCGTGCTGTCAATCTTCACACCAGTGGCAATTCTCATGCTGGTAGCCTCGCAATTCCCATCTATGATCGATCGCAGAATCCAAGTGAAGAAATCTCAGGAGCGATTGGCGCAAGAAGCGATGCCCCCTGCCTTAAGCACAATAGAAGTCGTTTTGTCGGACGGAAATCGGCAACAAAAACGCAGGGAAGACGAAGGAGTTAGAGTTAAATGAACAATCAAAACGAAGCACCTAGCAAAGGAAGGATCAGCTTTTTGAGCTTTGTGATACAGAATATATATTCTCTGCTGTGCTACAGCATGCTATTAGGCGGCTTTGGCGTATTGCTTCGCGCACATATAATGCACAGCGAATGGCTGTACTCCCTAGGGTATATTGGACTACCAGCTGGGGTTGCGTGCTACTTTCTGGCAGTAAGATTTCTCCACCGCAACATACGGCCTTTTGTTTACGTAATGGCAGTGCTACTTGTTTGTGCAAGCATTAGCTTTGTTGCAGGGGCATTTAATGGTAACTAAATCATTGAACACAGCTTCTTCCGGAACCGAATTCATAGTTCAGCTGTTGGAACGCTCGGCAGGTGTAAAGGTTGAAGGGGGCCTGAGGCAGACCTTGATTTCAATACTCCAGGATCTGCCCGAAGGAGCGAATGTGCGCGATCTGCAAAATGCAGTTCTTGGCATCGAGACTGAGCAGGTCAAGCCCTTGCTTGACGCGCTCGATCAGATGGCCAACGCCCCGTTGCGCTCCCAAGATGAGTATTGGCAATTGTTCAAAGCTGGCGAACTAATCCAGCTGGATGCTGGCGAGCCCCGCGTCCTGAATCTTGCATCATCCTTCCACAGCGACGCGGACAGCATTTTGGGGGTATTCGAGGCAGCAAGCGGTACAAAGCTCAGTGATTCCCAACTCCGAGCAGCGAAAACCGCTGGCCTTGAGTTAGCTGCGGGTGGTGAACCTACAGTGCGCTCATTGGTCGAGCGCTGGGCGCTGGTCGAGGGGCTGGAGGATTTCGCTGCAGCAGTCAAAGCAGCAATGATGCCGGCCTGAAGTGGATCAGCACCCAAAAAGCAAAGATTTGATCAAGGCTCAAAACTGAACAGGAGCAACAACATGAGAAAAACTGCATATCACCTGGGAGTATTCGCATTCGGAATGCTTTCCGTAGGACAGATGGTTCCTGTTCTGCTAGGTGATGAGTCTTTAGGTAACTGGCAATTCGCGGGACTCACCTTGACTGTACTCTTGACCATTGCCTGTTCTTACAAAGCCTCCGCTTCCAAAGACGTGGTTGAGAGCTGAAAGTAAGCCAGATCGGCTATCCCCGGTCTGCCTTCCAGGACCGAGAGGGACGGGCTCGGCCGGTTAGGTAAACTCCTAAAGTACGGGATGTTCAACCGAAAAGGTATTCTGGAAGTGCCGGGCGGCCAAAGTAGAAGCCTTGGCAAAATTCGATCTCCAGAGCCCTGGCAATTTCAAGCTCAGCTGCGTCCTCGATCCCCTCGAGCACCACACGTTTCCCTGCCGCCCTGCAGTCACGCACAAGCTTCTCTACCTCACCCCGGACTGCAGGGCTCTCAGCGATGTCTCGTGTGGTCCGACGTGACAGCTTGCAACCGGTCACAGCGCGGTTCATCAAGAGTTGCCTCTTCGCGAATCCATCCCTCATGTCATCCAGCATCACAGGCATCGCCTTGAGGTTGAGACGCTCCAAACCTTTAACGATTTTGCAGGCATCTCCATCAGCGGATTCAGTGATCTCGAACGTCATTCGGGATGTGACTCCGTGTCGGTCAAACTCCGATATTGCGTGCTCAATGAATCGGATATCGCTGACGGAGATCTGCGAGGCGTTCACCCAGAGGTGCACATTCGGAAACGCTCCAGCGATCCGAGCCGCTTGAGAGACCACCCACCTATCAAGGTCGACAATCGAGCCATCAGCCTCCGCGCTTGCAATCAAGCGCGCGGGGGCAGCTAACTGGGTCCCTTCGACCACACGGAGCAAACACTCATAGGCAATGGCTGAGGGATGGCGGCTGCCAAGGTGCATGACTGGTTGGACAACCAGAGCGAGTTCCAGGCCAGGCCCTGCACAAGCTCCTACAGCAATACTTCGGGGACGGCTGATCATCATGGAAGGGGAATCGCTTCGGCTCTTTCCCCAATAGTGGAAATCGACTGCCCCAAATCCGGTGGTCGGGTGTGAAAATCTGCATGCGAAACTGGTTCGCCCGACGGGTGGTGGCACAGCAGACGGACGTTAATCTGGCTCCATCTACTGTGGAGACCAGAACAGATGAAATTCCTGAAAGAGTTGAGCGACCTGAACGAAGGCACCCTGGTGCTGACATCTACCGAGCGGGTTGCCCGCCATCTGAGGCTACAGTCGGCATTGCTGCAGTCCATGTCCGGCAAAAAAGCCTGGTTTAACAAAGGGCGAATTCAAACCGTCACGTCGTGGATCGAAAATGCGTGGCTCGAACTGATGCCGGCAGAGCAACTACTGTATCCGGTACAGGAACTGGCAGTGGTGAAGGGCCTCGCAGATAGCTCCGGCCTGATGCCAGCAACGCTGATTTCCTCTACTGCGACCTCTCGCCGTATTGGTAGCGCGTACTCCGAAGCCCTCAAATACCAGATCCCGATGGATCAAGAACGGTTCCGGTTCAAGCGCGAGCTGGAAGTCTTCTGGCAACTGCAAGAAATGCTTCGTCGGGAGTGTTCCTCCCAGGGCGTAGTCTTCCGAGCTCAGCTCCCAGGCTTGCTGCTGAATGCGGTTCAAGAAGGTCTGGTTGAGCTTCCAAGCAAAATTGTCATTGTCGGTATCCTCGACATGAACCCTGCAGAGAAAGTGCTCTTCCAGGCAATTGCTGCTCGTGGTGTCGAAGTGGAAGAAGTGGACGTCGCCGGTGACCGCTCTACACCTCAGCTGATCCGTGCAACGAACCAGGGTGATGAGTTCACGCTCGTTGCAGAATGGGTGAATAATCACCTCTCACCTTACGTTGACACTCCGCTCGCGGCGCCCCAACTTGCGATCCTGGTACCCGATATTCGGAATTTCCAAGCCCCGCTGATTGAGGCACTTTCGCTGCACTGCAGCCCGGCAACGCTGATTCCAGGCGAGTCCGATGCTGATATGCGGACTCCATGGGATATCTCCAGTGGCGCGACCTTGGGCAGTCGCCCTCTGGTCCGTGCCGCTATGGACCTTCTGTCCATCACTCCTCAAGAGGCGGACTCCGAGGCCTTCAGTCGTGTTCTGCGCTCGCCGTGGATCGGCGGTGAAACTTCTGAAGGCCGCGCGCGTGCATTGCTGGATATCTGGCTGCGCGACAACATGGGCCTTTCCATGGGTGGAGAGGACTTCCTGCGAGCAATCGGCGTATACAAAGGTGATGCAGTCCCTGACTTCAGGGAACGCTTCGCAGGCTATCTTGCTGCCCATCTCAACGGAGCGGCGAAGCGTTATCCGTCGGAATGGGCGGAGCAGTTCAGCCAGGCGCTGGTAGGGATGGGCTGGCCGGGAGGCAAAGAACTCGACTCGGCCAACTTCCAGACAATGAAGGCCTGGGACGAGGCACTGACCCTGTTCCGCACCCTCGACACACAGCTTGGTCGTGTGGAATATCCTCGGGCGTACATGTGGCTGCGGGAAATCATCGATACCCGTCAGTTCCAACCGCGTATCTCGCACGTGGCCCCGGTTTCGATCCTGGGGTATGAGGATGCAATCGGCTTGCACTTCGACGCAGTGTGGGTACTGGGGGCATCGAGTACCGTGTTGCCCGCCCGAGTGGAGCCTTCCCCCTTCCTACCGCTGGAGCTCCAGGTGGCGGCTGGGATTCCAGGCG
Source organism: Pseudomonas sp. CP-1 (assembly GCF_021213715.1). Taxonomy (NCBI): domain Bacteria; kingdom Pseudomonadati; phylum Pseudomonadota; class Gammaproteobacteria; order Pseudomonadales; family Pseudomonadaceae; genus Pseudomonas; species Pseudomonas sp. CP-1. Next base: position 74,162 of record NZ_JAJQKY010000023.1, on the reverse strand, counting down.
CCTCCAGTGAGGGCGCCTTGGCTCGGGCAGAGAAGGTGGTCGCAGCACTGCTGAGCACGAGTGCTGATGTAACAGTTTCCTGCCCCGGTCATAACGACAAAGGCGCCTCGGTTTCCTGTAGCGAACTGTTCGGTTCCTGGCCAGCAGCAGCTCCTTCCGTACATTCTCATGGGCTGTTTGTCGACCAACTGTTGGGTATCCTCGATCGCAGCCAAGTGGTCCCTGAAACGGTCGCCCCCGTATCCGCGGATGAGCTCGCCTGGATCAAAGGCGGGGTGAGAATCTTCAAGGACTATGCAGAAGCGCCCTTCCTGTCCTTCGCTCGAAATCGACTGCGCGCCGAAATGTTCCCGGAGCCTGTCATCGGTCTCGACCCACGCATTCAGGGAACCATGGTGCACCTGGTCCTCGAACTGTTCTGGACTGACGTTCGGACCTCGAAAGCGTTGAAGGCCATGAGTCACGGCCAACTGTTTGACAAGATCCGCGACACGGTTTCGAAAGCATCGGAGCAGTTGCTGAACAAACTGGTCTGGCGCTACGGAAAGCGTGTTATCGCGCTTGAGCGACTGCGGCTGGAATCGCTGATAAATGACTGGCTCTATCTGGAGTCGAAGCGCACACACGACTTCGAGGTCCTCGGCTTCGAGGAGCCACATGACATTGCAGTTGGACTGGTCAACATTACCGTCAAGGTCGACCGGCGCGACCGCATTTTTCTGACCGAGGATGAATCTGAGTTCAGGGACGTGGTGATTGACTACAAGTCTGGAGCTTCGATGAGGATGACCAGCCTGAACGCTGACACTCTTACGGAGCCTCAACTGCCCATCTACGCGACCAAGATTGATTTCCAACAGAATGGCGGAAAGCGAATCGACGGTATCGCGCTGGCACAGGTCAACAGCAAGAGCCTGGGGTTCCATACCCGATCCAATTTCACGGGTGAGCTGGCACCAAGGACCGGCAAGCATAGTGGCGTGGATACCGAGGGCGCTTGGGATGGCCAGTGCGAGGCGTGGACGAATGCGTTGGACAAAATGAGTCAGGGTTTCACCGACGGGGAGGCCTGGCTGCAGAATGGCGCACCGCTTCCCATGGGATACGAGTATCTCGGTATCCTCACCCGTTGATCCCGTCCCCTGGCCCATAGGGCCAGGGGAACCTCCTTTGAGAACCAAATCGTGGAACAAACCTCACCACCAGAAATGCTCTGTCAGTTTGCGGAAAGGGCTCTTTCCTTTCTTCGCAACATTGGCCTTTCAGTGGAAGTCGTCCCTGGGGCTGCCGGGTTTATTGATCACGTCAGGATCAAGGATGGCGGCCTCCAGGTAGATCCGCGCTGCCCTGCATCAGGGCTCCTACATGAGGCTGGGCACCTGGCAGTGGTCCCAAAACGCTACCGGCACTGGATGTCTGGGAACCTCTACGCAAGCTTCAACCGAATGCTCAAAGATCCTGAGTTTCTGGCGCAGGAGCCGGACAGCCCTCTCTACCGTGCAGTGATCCAGGCTACTGACCCTGAGGTTACGGCCTGGGCCTGGGCGGCAGGACGATTCCTGGAATTCCCGCCAGAGGTAATAATCCAGGACGACGAGTACGACGGTTCAGGTCGAAACATCAGGATTCTGTTACAGGCCAACTCCTACATAGGCATCAACGGCCTTTCCCATGGTGGCTTCTGTGTACGGCGAAAGACTCCGTATAGAGCGCTACCGCAGTATCCTGAGGTGGCTTTCTGGCTTCAGCCGTAAGGGGTGGTGGCACACAAAGCGGCCGTTAATCTGGTTCCATCAATCGAACGGAGCCGCACTGATGACCGCTTTCCAATCCCTACCTGCCATCCCTCACCTTGAGCCGATCTTTGCAGCCATAGCAGCTGCTAATCCTCATGACGGCCAAGCCCGGGCGGACTCCATTGACCCCCGTCGCTCGCTGGCACTCCTCGCCCCCGCAGGATCAGGAAAAACCACTCAGCTTCTCTTCCGCATGCTGGCCTGCCTCACGGTAGTAGAGCGCCCGGAAGAGATTCTGGCTATTACGTTCACTACCAAGGCCGCCGGCGAGATTCTGGAGCGCGTGACCAGTGCCCTGGCCCTGGCTGCCACAGGAGTGGAACCGGTCCAAGCTCACGAGAAGCCGCTGTATCAGCTCGGCCGCCTGGTTCTCGAACGTGATCGGCTGCTGGGCTGGAACCTGATCTTGAACCCGTCTCGCCTGCGCATCATGACGTTCGATGCCTTCTGCGCCTACCTGGCCGGCAAAACACCGATCATGAGTGGACTGGGTGGCGGTAAAACCGTCGAGGACCCTGCGTTGATCTACCGCAGCGCGATTCTTGACACCCTTGGCAGCGTGAACTCGGATGATATCCCTGAAGAGCTCCGTGACGCGCTGGAAGCAGTGCTCACCTTCGCCCGCAACCGTTTCGAACTGCTGGTGCCGATGTTCTCGGCGCTGCTCTCCAAGCGCGATCAGTGGGCCGGCGAGATCATGACCCTGGACCTCCCAGGCATGGAGCTGGCGATCGCTGAAATGGTTGCCAAGCATGCCGCCGAGGCAATCACGGTACTGGGCGGTTCTCCGTTGACCCAGGCGATGGACATCCTGCAGCACGCTTCCGGCGTATACGATGGCTTCGGGTGGGCAGCCCAGCGTCCCGCTTTGGCCATCAACCAGACCTCCCTGGACTATCTGCGCGGCTTTGCCGGGTTTGCTCTTACAAGCGAAAACACTCTTCGCAAGTCCGTAAACGTGAAGAATGGCTTCCCCGCAGGCGAGCCGCTCACCAAGGACATGAACGCCCTGCTCAAGGGGCTGAAGGACGATCCAAAGGTGGAGCTCTACAGCGAAGCCTTGGTCACGCTCAAGACTCTTCCAGACCTGCAGTACCCTCAGGGCAGCGCCGCGATGTGCCAGCACTTCACAGTGATTCTGCGCTACCTGCTCGCGAACCTAACCCTCACCTTCGATGGCACCGCCACGATCGACTTCCAGGAAGTAGCTCAGCGCGCAATCCAGTCCTTGGGCCTCGGTGACGAAGTCGGCGACGCTCTGTTGGACGAGGACCGTATCAACCACCTGATGGTGGACGAGTTTCAGGATACTTCGCCCTCTCAGTTCGAGCTCCTGCAGCGCCTGGTCGCACACTGGGAAGACGATGACTCGCGATCGGTATTTTTCTGTGGTGATGGTTTCCAATCCATCTACCTGTTCCGAGCAGCAACCGTGGAGCTGTTCATCAACATGGTGATGAGCAAGGTGTTCGGTCCGAAGTCTCTGGAGATTCACCGCCTCACTGTCAATTTCCGCTCTGCGCCGGGTGTGGTGGAGTGGAATAACCGAGCCTACGGAAAAGTGTTCGCCAAGTCGGACTTTCCTTTCGTGCCGTCGATTCCGTTTCGAACCGTGGACGGGGGCGTGCATATTCGGCCCATCACCACTGGCCCCATTGGTGAAGCTCAGGAGGTGGTGAATATCATCAAGGAGGCCCTGGCCAAGAACCCGGAGCAGACCATTGCTATCCTGGTACGTGGGCGGTCTCACCTGAAGCACATCCTGCCAGCCCTGAAGGAAGCGGGAATTCCTACAGCTGGCCAGAATATCGATCCAATTGCCGAATCCGCCCCAGTGTCTGAAGTAATCGCGTTGATCCGCGCCCTCTGGCACGCAGCTGATCGTACCTCGTGGTTGGCAATGCTCCGTTCGGCGTTCGTAGGCCTATCATGGGACGATTGCCGGATCATTGCTCAGGGCGGCAAGGTGATCCGTGGTGCCCTGAATGATGATCAGCTGATTGCCACTCTGAGCCCAGATGGCCAAGTGCGTGTTGAACGCCTGAACAAGGTAATGGAGCGTATCGAACGCTCCGCGCGCGGCACTGAGTTGGTTTGGGCCGCTAAAGCCGCCTGGGTTGCCCTGGGCGGCCCTGCTACCGTTGATTCCGTCGAAATGGCTGATGTGGAGACCGTCTTCCGCGTGCTCGCTCAGCACACGAGCAACGGGGCCCTGCAGGACCCGCAAGCGTTCTTCCGTGCCCTGGATAACCTCTATGCATCACCCAAAGCAGGGGTTGTCCAGGTCATGACAATCCACAACGCCAAGGGCCTCGAATACGATAGCGTCATCCTGCCAGGCCTTAATCGAACCGGTGCAACCGACGACACACCGCTGTTCTACTGGCGCAACCTGGCCGGCACCTTTGCCCTGGCCCCGAATGTTGGTGACCAAGACGAATCCTCTCCAGAGAGCCGGCTTTTCAAGTTCATCGGTCGACAAGTCAAGAAGGACATCTTGGATGAGGTGTCGCGCCTGGCGTACGTGGGTACTACCCGCGCCAAATGCGATTGCTACCTGCTGGCGGCTGTCGACAAATTCGACGAGGACAAGCCGATCCGAGTAGCTTCCGGTTCGCTGCTGAGCTGCCTCTGGCCTGAGCTTGAGGAGGACTTCTACGAGGCTGAACCGGGTGTACCCATTACCGCTGACGTGTCAGTAGAGGTTCCCTCGAAGGCGCGACTGAGCGCATCGTTCACCGTCGAACTACCGCGCGGCATCTTCATCCCTGCGGCGAGTAACGATCAGATCCCGACCGAGAACGAACTGGCAGACGAGTTGAGGGAAGAGGAGGGTAATGACTACCGAGCGAAGACTATCGGGGTTGTTTATCACCGAGTCGTCGAGTTGATTTCCAAAGAAGGGATCGAGGCCTGGAGCATCGAGCGGTTGCAAACCAAGAAACAGGCGATCGCCGCACTTCTGCGTCGTGAAGGTTATCCCGCCGCTGAAGTCCCTGCTGGTGTTGCGCGAATCCACCACCTGGTGGAGCGGACTATCAGCAGCACCCATGGTCGGTGGATTCTCAAAAAGCGGGAGAGTGGTGGCCAAGAAGTCCAGGTCAGCTCCTACCGAAACTCGCGGTGGGTGCATCGATACCTGGACCGTCCCTTCGTTGATGATGGGGTGTACTGGATCATTGACTGGAAAACACCGGACTGCCCGGAAGGAATGCCTGTTGAGCAGTTCCTCAGCCGGGAAGTGAATCGCTATGCGCCCAAAATGCGGGAATACAAGCAGGCGGTCCAGGATGCCGGTGTCACCCTGCCAGTGAAGCTGGCGCTCTTCCTGCCGGCAGTAGACCGCCTGGTTGAGGTGGCCTGAGACCTGAGGTCAGAAGCGCTCCAGTTTGAATGGTAGCGAGAACCGGAATCTGGAAAGGAGAGGGCGCGAATTAAGCGCCTTCTTCTTTTTCATCGAGGCAAGAACCTCAACTCGGAGTTGAATCAGGTTGGAGAACAACTCGGGGTGGTGCTCGATCTCCAGAATCTTGTCGTTGAAAGCGAGGATTCCAAGCACATTGTTGGAGGTGAATTCGGCCCGGGCGATACCGATGTAGAGCACGATCTGAAAATACTCCCTCGGCCGGACACGCCTGGCCCATCGCCGACTCTTGAACTCGCCGACGATGATCCTACCGCTACGCTTATGGCGGAAGATTGCGTCAGGCTCCCCACCGACACCACGCCAGCGAATTCTCTTCCTTGCATGCCCTTTCCCAAGATCGGAGCTGATTAACTCGTAAGCTGCCGGATCAAGACCGAAAGCCCGGAAAATATCGTCCTTGGATTTTCCCTTGACGGCGAGGTAGAGGAAAAATGCGGCTAACAGTACAGCAATGACTACGATCAGGTTCATTGAGGTAGAACCTCGAAGTAGATCAGAGCAGCGATGAGCAGGCCGGCACCTATGAGGAAGGCGAGTTTGCTCGGTGCCTTGCCGATAGTCTCATGAGCGCGATTACCGTAGCGGGTAGCTTTTGCGTTGTAGGCTTTACCGCCAGCCCTGATGTAATCGTCCGGTGACTCAGCGTATGCAGCGATTTTGCTTACCGCAATATTGGCTTCAGTCGGCATTGAGGCCCTCCTTGCCATGTGCAAAGAAGAAACGTTTGTAGCCGCTGAAGACAACCAGTCCCTTTTCCTGGAACAGGTGGAAGGCACGAGAAGCTGAGCGGCGTTCCACGCCCGCGAGGCGGCGGATTTCTTCCCTCGTGGCCTTCACCTCTACACCACCCGGCCGGTGCGCGACATCGGGGTGGGAAGCCAGATTCACGACTACACGCCAGATCTTGTCCTGGTCCTTCATTTGCACCGTCGATGCAGCGGTTGCGTGCTTGGTCAGAAGGTTCAGCTCGGCCGCCATCAGCACGACCTCACTGTTCTTCATGTCGTTCATGAAGGCGTTGAACTTGTCCTTCGATACTTTCAGGAGCGAAGCGCTCCCTCGGACCACATAGGTGAATTTCAGGTCGGTATGTCGGGAAGGAACGATGATGTCGCCGCGCCGCAGTGTGTCAATGAATAGCGGTTTCAAGTTCGGGTCCGGCGGGACGGTCGAAACAACCATCGTCCCGTTGAGGAGGATGTAGAAGTCACCGTGATTTGCGTCGATTTCAATGCCGGCTGGGTGGTCGACCACTCGGCCGTATTGGTGCGCCATCATTAACCAGCTAGCCCAGCTACCCGCGGTCAGCGAGGAACTCTTGAACCAGCTGGGTTCTGGCGTGGAGAGTACCGACACAGTCACTTGTCGCTTGGCTGTGCTGTTTGGCATTTGGCAGGGTCCTTCAGTTCGTATTGCGCTTGGTACGTCTCTATCCGCAGGTTCACCCCTGATGGAACGGGTAAGGCGATCAGAGACGCTACAGCGATGGACGTGGGGTTCATCACCAGAAGGACATTTCTGAGTCGCTTCGCTTCAGGAATGCGGAGCCCCTTCTGGCCCTTACTCACCATTTCTCGAAGGAAGACATAGCGCCGGCGCTCAGTTTTCAGCGCCAGGGGTCCCCTGACCTGTACGCCCTCAATGGAGAGGAGGGCATTCTTGATCAGAGTTGCAGCTTGTCGAACGGTCTGGATGTGCAAGCCGTCGATAACGACGTAGAAGCTGTCGGCGCGAAATTGGCTTCGCTTCGCTCGGGGCGAGGCCAGGTCCCAAGCAACATGGGTTTTTGCTTCCACAAGCATTCAACGAGCCCCTCGAGGCAGTCAGTTTCCCTAATAGTGGAAACTGACTGCCCCTATTTCAGGGTTTCGTGAAAATTATTGTTGGTAGGTCAGCGCCTTGCGCGCGTGGTAGACGGCTTTTTCAAACGAGCGTTGGCTTCCACGGATGCGCAGCACATCCAGTACCCGCGGGTTCCGCCTGACCTGGATGCTTTTGGGCCCCGCCAGCATCCCCAACACCAGGTCATAGCTATCGAGTAGAGCTCGATCATCCAGTTCGAGCACAGTGGTGAGGGTTTTCTTGTGCCGGTCGAGCGCCGCTTCGATCGCAGCCTTTTTCCAGGACTCCAACAGCTTCACTGGTGATTCTCCATTGCTCTGAATTGCTTGCCGTACTTTATCCGGTACACCCGGGCCTGGTGCATGAAAACCACCCACAGTCCGCCGAAAAACCAGACCAGCGCAAAAGGCGTGGCGAAAGAGAGTAAGGCTGAGCTGATCACATTGTGGGCCTCTGTTGGGTATTCGTCGTCGACGACAACGCGGTACAGCTCGTGATTCTTGTACAGCGTAACCAGCACTTTCTGGTTGGCATCAACTCCTCGGAAAACCTCTACGTCACCTCGGTCAACCACACTCAGCCAGCCGGTCAGACTCGTTGTTGCATTGCCCACCGACTGCAGCACTTGGGTGATGGACTCAGTCGAAACGTGTTTGGCGATCGAGGTGACCGGAACCGCATCACCCACCCACTCGAAACAGGTGATGGGGAGATGATCGCACTGAAAGCGGAAACGGCCTTCGTAGGTAGCGGTGAGTTCCTTCTGGTAAGTCAACCGTTCGTTCAGCAAGTGCTGCTGGATGTAGTAGGGGAAGATGAAATGAATCCACCCCTGAAAGGTGACGAAAACGCAGATGAAAAAGGTGATGTGGATACGAAAGAAGGACTTGAATCCCCCTAATACAAACCTGACCAACAATGATCCGAACACGAGAGCCATCATGAACACGTCTCCGCGCTGGCGCTCGCTGGAAGAAATCTCATGCCCAAATAGAAGGCAGATCTGTTGCCACAGCTTGTTCCAAAGGTTGAACTCCTCTTGGCAGATCGCAAGCACGAAAATGATCAGCAGCCAAGTCAAGTCGACAGTCCTGCGGAAATGACAGTAGATCCCACACCACAACGCCGTGAAGAAGATGAAAACCCCAAAGTCTTCCAGCACCTGATTCAGCGTCAGATCACGCCAGCTCCCATCACTGGGAATCGAGTTCAGCGCCGAAACAAAAGCAAACACGACCAGGAATAGTGGGGCATGGAGCTGCCAAGGGATGATGTGAGAGCGGGTAGACCAGGTCCTGGGCCAAATGAGGAAAGAGGAAATCGCGGGCATAGCTTTTGGCTCGAAACGTTGGAAGCCATTGATACTATGGAGTTCCTGTACAGCTACCAGCCAAATTGCCCTCGGGATTTTCGGTCGCTGATGCACCCAAGAAGTACGAAATGAGGACGTTTGAATGACGGCAGCCAATCGTCGTTATACGCGGTACGCGATTCCAGAGAACTCGCTGCAAAAGCAACAGATCAAGACCAGGGGGGTGCTCGGTTTCCTTGCGGGGTGGGGAGATTGCCGGGTGCGCGACATCTCCTACGCCGGCGCGCTGGTTCTGACGGACAAGAAAATCGGGATCGGTGATCAGGTGCTGTTGCGCCTGACCGAAAAGGATGGCGGGGTGATGGATTTCGAAGGCACCGTTGCCAACTGCTCTAAGGACCCGATCACCCACCAGTTCCGAGTTGGGGTAGCTCTAAGTGAGCCCGAGGCGGACCGTCGCGAAAAAGGTTTCCTGCTGCAGCTGCAGGATCGGTACCGACCAGTGGCCTAGAAGAATAAAATGCCCGACTCATGGAGTCGGGCATTTATAAGTCGGGGAAACGCGCGCACCACAGACGATGTTGAGGGGGGGGGTGTCTTAGGATAGGGACCTAATGCGTTTCCCCAAAAAGCAAAATTCAGTACCTCTGCCATGGCAGAAGGGACAAGGCGTGGCGTTAAGCGACACAATTGCCCCTGCGCCCACATTTTCACCGAAGCGGAAGCCTGTGAGAAGGCCAATAGCCTTCATTTCAGAATCAATTTAGCAGAAATTGAGGTTCTGTCTCAGACTGAGCATTCGAGATCAACAGATGGCATCGGACGCAACCGACTAAACACACCATTTCGTAGGCGATTCACTATGCCCGGGCATGACCTACGACCGTCGTGGCCTGAAAAAGTTCCATGAGCCGAGTTTCGCATGCGAAACTGAAAACGCCCTCAGGGAGGGCGTTAGGGGCTAAGCTCGGGCTGGACTGCCGAAGATTCGCTTGAGAAGCGGGGCCCGCTTCTCCTCTTCGGGAATCAGCGGGATAGCCCCATAGCGCGCCCCGGATGCAGCCGAGTAGTAGAGGAACTGCATTCTGTCCCCTTTGAGCCCTACGTAAGGCGCCGCCTGGACGATAGCCCGGTTCATCTCAGCATTCGCAGTCTGAGCCATTTGCAGATCGAACCCGAAGATCAGTCGGGTTTCGAAATGGTCCCACTGCGATGCCTTGAGGACCGGGGCCATGAGCACAACGTTGATGCCCTGGCTGCTTGCTAAACGCAGGCCTGCCTGGAAGCTCGCTGAATCCTCATCGATATTCAAGCCGTCCAGGATAATAGAGCGGCCGGCCGGTGAATTCTTCGTCAACGCTGCGACATGAGGCGCAATGATCGCTTCAAGCGAATACCGTTCTGCAGGAACGATCGAGACAGTGAGACAGGCATCCTTTGCACGAGAGCCGAGTATCAGCGAACTCAGGTCTTCAGATGCAGCGTGTCGCATCACCAGATGGTTGCGGCTGTAGTGATTGATGTAGCTGTCACCGTCCACCCGATCTCGAACGATGATCACCTGCAGCCCATTCAGCTTGTTCAGGATCGCCTCTTGATCGATGTAGCGGCTGGCCAACTTGGCATCGGGTTGGGCTACCAAGGTATGCCCACGATATCCCCGACCCATGATCACCTGAGAGTTCGCCATGTAGCCGTAACGGTTCTTGAACTTCAGAAGAGTTTCGGGCTTGTCATCGTTTGGATCGATCGGATCGTTCTTCACATACGTCACCAGGGCGTCGAAGTTGCCAAAGTTGTACATGGTTGCCACCAAGTTCTTCGGCGGGATCTGCTGGTGAACGGGCTCAGGGCCAGGCAGGGTGAGGTTCAAGACCATGCGCATGAACTCGACCATTTGTTGAGGTCGTTCAAGCTGAAGAATCTCCGCGGGAGTGCGAATCGCCTGGAGCCCAGGGATTTCTGGACCGAAGGTGTCAGAGGTGCTGCTGTAACTCTCGCGTCCATAGGCCCGGGCAACTATGGCTTCAGCCTGGGACAACGACAGGCCGAAGGCCAGTTGGTCGACAAGGCGTTTGCACTGAATTTGGTACATGAATCAGGAGTCCAAAAGCGTAGAGAGTGGTTGGTTGCGCTCGACAAAGCTGAGATAGGCTTCGTGCAGCTTCATATCGGAATGGTCAGTAATCGCGCCTGCTAGCAGGCGGTATGCCCTGCGGAGATCAGGAACGATGTCAGCTGTACCGTTCTCCAGGAGCTTTACCAGCTCGAGGATCGCCGTCACGTATCCCGCAGTGGCAGCACGTTCGATGAGATTGAGACCGAGCATGGGGTCCGCATCGGGTCGTTTACGAAGAAGGTTCTGCATGCCGAATGAGTAGAGGGCGACCTTCGAGGGGGGATTGGTCACACACGCCAATCTGAGCCAGTGATCGCTCTTGACCTGATCGACTTCCACGCCAATCCCTTGATTCAAGCACCGGGCAACCTGGAACATCGCATCGCTGCTTCCCTCCTCGGCAAGCTCCAGCAAGTCGCGGTACGCATTCCCTCGGCAGCGATCATCATTGGATGAGAGATCTCTGGTGAGGCTGGCAAGCCGCAGGAGGGTTTCTCGGCTCTTGGTGTCTACTGCACGGCTCAAATTCGTGTTCCCTATCATTCTTGCGCTGCTCGCTTGTTGCGCCCACGGCTACGTGATTCAAACGCCCCAAAAGCCCTGTGCTTCACGTCGTACTGGTGAACGTTCATTCCCGGTACGCGAGGCTCTGGTTCCAAAAGCGCTCGGATCGAGCGCTTCTTTTTTTCTTCCATTGGGCAGTAGTTCTTTAAAGGCTTTATGAGCGGCCGGGCACAGGAAACGTCATAAACGAACGGCACCGGTGCAGAGCAGATGTACGGCTCAATGTCTCCATCGGTCACCCTTGCCCGTATATGGGGAGTACCTAGTCGATGAACCGCTACCTGTTCATCAAGAGGCAATTCCTCAAGCTGTTCAAGCGAAAGCAGCACGCTGCTTTCCACCGAGCCTTGAACTACCTCGTCGCGAGATGGCCGGTGGCCAAAGGTGGCATGAAGCTCGTCTTCACAGACCTTGATCAGGTCTCGCACCAACCATCGCTTCGTTATCGAGCCCGTATCCCAGTAGAAGCGAATCAGCTGGGGGTCATGCAGAATCGGGGTTACCCGCATAGCCTGCAGGCTGGATATGCCGTAGTGATCTTTCGCTTTCCAGATCCGCTTCCGCTCAGCAGGCTTGGCCTTTTCGATCAGGTCGAACAGATGCATTCGAAGCCTATTGGTTTCGCGGATTCGATCCAAAGCCAATGCGGGCAGACCTATGGCACCAGGAGAGCGAAGAGTTTCCTTGGCACTTTGCCCCTCACCCAGCCAAATGGTTGTCAGGGTTTCAATGGCAAGGGAAATGCCCGTCTCGCCATCTGGCGTGGCGATTTCGATCCCAGCATTCTTGTCAACCGTAGGAGACTTCCTGAGAGGCACCTGGAAAAGGGCGTCGATCCGGATATGTGCTTTCGATTTCTCCAGCAAGAAGGCCAGTTCCTTGAGTGACTTGTCCAGGGTTGGTATCAGCTCCCTGCATTCTTCTTCGATGGTCCGGGGGAAGCTCATTCGCATACACCGTTTAGTTTGATATCGACACTTTAACGGCCGAGAAAGGGAAGTGAAGGCATCGTGGCTATCTCCGTAGTGTTAAAGCTTGCGGGAACCAGGTGGGAAATGGAGGACCAAGCGTTATTTTGAGGGGAATGAAGAAATCCATCATCCAGCAGGCACTAGAGCTAGGAATACGTCCATGCGAAAGCTGATCCTCCACCTGAAAGGGGAGTATTTCGATGAAATCAAGGCTGGCCGCAAGCCCAAGGAATACAGACTGGTCACCCCATACTGGGAAAAGCGGCTGGTAGGGCGCTCCTACGACTGTATCGAGCTGGCGCGGGGATATCCTAAACGGGGTGATACCGAAAACCGGCTGACACTGCCTTGGAAAGGGTTCCAAAGGGAAACAATCATCCACCGCCACTTTGGCCCGCATCGTGTGGAAGTGTTTGCGATCAACGTAGCTGTCGAGCCGAAAGACAGGAATCCTGGGGCTGCTGGCCCGCTTCATAACGAGGGATAGTTGATCAATCGGCACGCCACGGAGACAGGGAATGGCAAAGAGGAATACGTTCAAGACCTTGAAAGACGGGGTGTACTTGGCGCGGTGTTGCGAGTCGAGCCTTTTGGCTACAGCTTCGAACGGGCATTCCATCATCTGGCCAGAGGCCAGAATGGTCATCAAAGGGGATACGGCTTATTTCTATCACGAGGCCAAGAAGGTCTGGTCTTGCAACATGACTTACGCGGCGAACAACTTCGACGTTCGAGCCCTGGCCGAGTAAGGATTAGGCATCGCTGTCCCCCGGGGGGATCTCCGCACGGTCCTTTCAGTTGGAACCTTCACCGAAGTCGTTACCATGCTCTCCATTCGATGAATGGAGCTCTCCTCGGTGGTTCTTCAAAAAGCGTTGCAGTCCAGTAAGAACCTGGGCGACCTCACCCAAGCATGGATACGAGAGATAACCGCCCGCACTAAGGCTGAAAACGTGGTTTCCACGGTGAAGCTTACTGTCGGAGATACCGCCTCTCTCGTAGCTCCTGCCGCTCTGGTGGCGGAAGTTATTCTGAAGACCGGGCTTGCGGATGAGAAAACGCCTTTGCGTGTTCTTCTCGTTGGACGTGACCCCATGATTCGACTGGACCATTCGGTCTGGGCGAGCCTTGCCGGCGAGATGCTCGGGCGCCCCGGAGAGGTCGAAATCTTCCTAACCCAGGCTGAGCAAGCCATTACCAGTATGTATCCCGTGGCTCAGGCCCTGCGGCTCCCGCACTGCGGCGTAATGCTCAATGAGGAAATCCTTGCTGCGGATCGACCGGAGATTGATCTGGCGATCTGGGTACACCCCGCCGCAGAAGTCGATTCTCCCGATGAGCAGAACTATCTCCAAATCGCAGTGCATCTTCAGAAGAAAGCAGTGCCCGTCGCTGCCTGCGTGTTCAATGAGACTGACCTTCATGGGCAGAACATTATCTTGAGCAGCTCAGGCCTCCGTCTCGTCCCGCTCGGGGAGGGTCTGAGGAGAGGGAGCAAAGCGATCAACCGCTTTGGCATTTCAAGCCGAAACGTGGGGCTGGAAGGAGGGTGGGGAGCAGTTCTCTGTCACCTGACTGATTCCGAGGTGCGGCGCGCTGACAACGAGGTTGCCCTGGTCAAGGCAGCTCTGTCGCTACTTCGTCTTGAGGGCGGTATTGCCAGTTCATGGGCGCTCGGCCAGCGAATCAACGGTGTGGCCTTTAACCGGATCATCCCCATAGGGCTCCTCGGCAATATGGCGGTTGAGCCAACAACTGGTCATCTGCTGGCGCATGATGACGAATCCAATCGTCTGGCTATTCTCGGCCACCTCTGGAACGAAAAGCGAAAAGCCATGCCTTCTGGAGGAGAAGAACTTCTCATCTGGGCGGCAGGGGTGAAGCTCTCATTCGGCCAGGCGCTCCCGAAAGAAACTGAAAAGCGTAAATCTGCCATATCTGCTCTTGAGCACGCCTTCGACCAGGGTGCTTTGGATGCAGGGATTGCGTTGGCACGAGGATACGAAGCAACGGGGCATGAGGAGAGCCGAGAAAAAGCTCTTCAGCTGTATCGACGTATCGATACCGCGCATCCCTTGAGTGCATATGCTCTTGCGCACGGTGCGGTGTCCTCCGGGGAACAAGCTACGGCCTTGCGTTGCTTTGGCGCGGCCGCCGAAGCCGGTTATCCGCTGGCAATGTCGGACCTTGCCGTGTTCGTCCAGCAGATGAACATCCAAGAGATCGACCCCTGGGCCTTGCTTGCTCAAGCTGCACAGCTTGGCGATCCGGACGCAAATGTGTATCTGGCCGAACGGGAATTGAAGGCAGAAAGGCTACAGCCCTCTCTCGAATACCTCCGTCAGGCATGGCAGATCGGTCACAAGGAAGCACTCAATTTCGCGTTCAACCTGGCGACCTTCATGCAAGGGCAGAAGCTGGGAAACCGCCACAAGCTAAAACAGGAACTCCGGGACATCGAGAACCAGGCCAAGAAGGTGGGTGTCACCCTCACCTATGGCGGAGTTTGATAGCTTCCGCAGGGCGCCCTCAGCCATGCTTCTGGTAATGGCGGTGGGCCTAGCCCCTGCAACCGTACTGGCTGACCCCACCGGCGAACCCGTGGTCAACTTTAAAGTCGAGCACTACTGGGTGACGGGGAGGAGTGTCCAGGAAATCCAGGCGTCCATCAGTGAGAACGCCCCGACCAGGAATGGTGACACTTTCTTCGCTGGGGCTACGGTTTGGAACTTGGATTCTAGCTATGACTACGTCCCGCTCGCCAGCGGTGGGTGCGCGATCTCCAACCCCCGTGTCACCGTCAATATCACGATTTCCCTACCCGCATTACGGGACGATGTTCCGCGTTCGCCGGGCGTAACTCGAGAGTGGAACAGGTTCTACATCGCGCTTCGCGCTCACGAGTTACTTCATGCCGCAAATGGAAAGCGTACTGCCCAGACACTCCTTTCACGGTTGAGCGGAGTACGCACGGAACTGCCGTGCGAAAGGTTAAGCGTTGTCGTGAGCAAGGCCGGACAGGCGCTCATCAAGAAACTCGGGGAGTATGACTCCCATCTCGATCAGCAAACAAACCATGGCGCGACTCAGGGGGCACTCCTTGACCTCCGTGTACGTTGACGTCCCTACAGAAGGAGTAAACGGTTGAAAGGATTTTTCAGAGGCGCGCTTGTGGCCGCCGCGGTTCTGGCCAGTTCGCTGTCCTCGGCAGCTGATCTGACCCTCATGTCCTGGAACACCATGAGGTTGGGACAAGGTGGAGAAAAGAGCTTCCCGGCTCTCGCCGAGGTAGCAGGAAAGGCAGACCTGGTCGCCGTCCAAGAGGTCATGAACGAGGAGGGGCTTTCGAGATTGGAGGCCGAACTCGAGAAACGAACTGGGGAGCAGTGGTCGTCACTGGCCAGCCATGCGGTTGGCTCTCGCTCTTACAAAGAGCTGTACGGTTTCCTGATGCGAGACAGTGCGGTGGCCTATGAAGACGGAGCGGTGGTCTACATGGATCGCAAAGATCGATTCATTCGGGAGCCATTTTCTGCCCGATTCAAGTCGAAAAGAGACGGGGCCATTTTTGCCGTAGCCAGCATCCATGTGCTCTACGGGAAAGGCCCACAAGACCGTGAGCCGGAGATTCGTGAACTCGAGAGCTACTGGACCTGGCTGGAAAGCATCTATCCAGACACACCACTGATGCTGGTAGGTGATTTCAATACGCCTCCCAACGATGAAGCATTCTCCGGACTATCGCAGCACGCAGCCCCCCTAATCACAAAGGGGGCAACGACGCTTTCCGCGCGCGATGGACTCTACTCCAGCTTGTACGACAATATTTGGATTTCCAGGAAGCTCCACCTGAAGCTGACAGCTGCAGGGATTATGGACTACCCCCGAATGATCGGTTGGAGCAATGAGAAAAGCCGAAAGCACGTGAGCGATCACGCACCTGTGTTCGTCACACTCGGCAACGCGAAGCTTCCCCAGGGAGTTGTGATGGTGCGACCGGATGCTGCTAGGAACCGAGTAGCGGGGGATGCAACGAAGCAGATATTCGCAGCCCAATCTCAGAAGGGATCTGCAACTATCGCCTCCAACGTCAGCGCTGGTGCCGGCGCTGTCCGAGGGAATGCAAATTCCCACATCTTCCACCTGCCTGGCTGCCCAAGCTACGACAAAGTGTCGCCTAAAAACCGAGTCGAGTTCAGCGGTCCCCAGGAAGCAGAAGCCGCAGGTTACCGGTTGGCTGGGAACTGCCGCTGATGCTGATGCCCTGAAGTTCGCGAGTGGGCATGGTGCCACAAGCGAATCCAAGGGATGGTAGCCAGGGACATCAAAATGACTTGGGCAGCGGAAGCTGCCCTTTTTTCCGGAGCGAACAGGAGCCAAAACATGCCCATGCTTGCCCCTTGGAGTGACCACGAGCAACCTGATGGAAGCATTCAGGTTCGCTTCAACGATCAGCACCGGTTTACCCTTAACTGGGTTCAGGAGCGGGGCCAGTGGGAATTGCGCCGGACTGGCCAAGATGAAGTGATCGAGACGGACCAATATCGCAATGATCTCTTCTCCGCCATCCAATCGGGCCGTATCACCTGAGCGGCGCATCGAAGGTAATCCTGCCCTGATCCACAGGTGTGGGCTTATGCATTCAGCACAGTGATATTGCGGCCTGAGCAGATGATCAGGTCCTGTTCCTCGAGCAGCTTCAGCACTCGCCCCGCCGTTTCACGAGAGCAGCTCGCCAACCGACCGAGATCCTGTCGGGTGATTGGAATGACAGTCCCCTCGCTGGCCTTTACTGCAAAGCTCGCATGCACCAGGTCTTGGATCACGCTCACGATGCGGCCGGTTATATCGAGGAAAGCAAGATCCCCCACTTTTCGAGTTGCCGCGCTCAGCCTCTCATTCAGCTGACTACAAACGTCCATCAGCATCTCAGGTGTAGTGAGGACCATCTGCTGGAAATCAGCACCGGACATGAAGGCGACTTGGCATTGTGAGCGGGCCTGTACGCTCACTAGATGGCCATCAACCACAACCGGGAAAGGCAGGTCACCAAAGTAGTCGCCTGGTTTGAGTAGTCCCAAAATCATCTCGCGACCATCGTTCTCGATCACCAATTGCGCACTGCCTTTGACCAAAAGGTGAGAACCCGCTTCGGGGTGGCCGGGTTGGAGGATATAGGACTTAGCCTTGAAGCTTCGAGACTGCGACTTCGACACAAAGAGTCGAGCATGGCTGTTCAGGGACGAGGGGGTGGACAACATGTCCGTCTCCGTTGGCTCAATCAGACACACACGATAGAGCCCTTCAATGGGAAGCGTTAGCCAAGTCGGTCCTCTGTAATTCCGGCCTCACATTCAGGATTTCACCAGGTCGGTTTGAGTGGAGTCCATCAAGTAGGAACGGCACCATTTTCTCGACCCGCCTATAAAGCGATTAGCACTACAGCTTCGAGGATGATCCCTTGCCGTCCCAGTATTCACACAACACAGACGATCTCACACCGGTCGACGCATTGCCCGGATGGAAAAAGACACTGGGTGGGGTACTGGCTCTTGGCATGGACCTGCTCAACGCTCGGCACGACTCCTCTTGGGATGAGGGCTATCGAGCAGGTGAAGCGTATGGCAGTGAACAGAAAGCCAAATCCCAAAGCCAATCCCAAGCGGAGAGCACTACCACCGGACCGCTTGAGATTCGCGACCTAAGAGAGCGTTCCATTACTGCTCCGCGAATTGACCAGGTACTCATAGATGACGACAGGCTGGTCGTTTCCACAGGCCTTTTGGAGACAATGCAGCGAGATGCTGCATCCCTCCTGCCGGCGGATCTGCAGCCGACACCCGGGCAGTGGAAAGCCATCGCTACCAGTTCACGAGCTCTGTTGGTGTCCGGCCAGGGCGGTACCGGGAAATCGTTCACCTTGGCGATGCGGGCGCTCTATCTGCACAAGTACCTGATGCAGCCACTTTCCTCGATCAGGGTTGTTGTGGATTGCAAAGAGGTGAAAGAGGAATTCGCTAAACGACTCCATTGGCTATTTCGGCGATGGAGCATCGAATGCTCGGAAGCAGATATTCAGGGATGCATCACTACTCCAGCAGCTGCAGCCCTGGAACTTGTGAACTCCCTTGTAGGTTGGGAGAACGTACGGCCATTTGAAGTGAGGGTAAATTCCGATGTCTTCGAAATCAGGCCATTCGACACCAGGCTGTCATCGGCCCAGACCTCTCTCCTTCGGACCACGCATAGCAAGCTCTATCGCAGTAATCCCCGATATGCCGAACTGGTTGTGGGGTTGTTTCGCCAGTCCATGCTCTTGGAGCCGCTGGAAGTTGATCACCCCGACGTGGTTAAGCGTGCAGCGATAGGGTGGAAGTTGAGCCAGCACGATCAAGACCTTTGCGAGAAAGTCGAGTCGTTATGGAAGGGAGCTGGTGCTTGGCCCTTGGACGGGATAAAGCCCGGCCGTCACAAGGTGGTGGTACGCGGCTGCGAATTCAGTCTTCATGGCTTCGTCCCGCGGCTAGATGCTTTTGTTCTGCTTGGTTTCGATCGCACCGAGGACCGTTATCTGACCCGTGGGCCGGGAATCAAGCTCGAGGTATACAAGGAGTGTGAGATCAAGAAAACCCTACTCCAGGCCTACCTCGACAAGCCCGTGATCCATCTTGACAGCTATCAGGACGCCAAGCAGATGGTTGCGACGCTAAAAGCCTTGTCCACTACTGCTCCCGACTTCGGATACAGACTCCGCGGCGAACCAGCACATGTTCCACTGGTGGAAGCGTTCTACCAAGTAGCAACGCTGGTGGAGAACCTCGGGATGGGTGTCCCCCAGGCAGTAGGCAAACTCAACTTCCTTCAGAACGATCCGGATGCGCTGTTCTTCGAAGGTCTTGGGCACTTCTGGTTGGGTTTTGAAGGCGACCTGCTCGCGAACGACCCGCCCCTAATGACAATCAATCGTCTCCTGGACCTTTTCTCTGAGCGGCACGGGGCGAACTTGAAGCGGCTTCCTGCGGCCGCGTTGAACCGATTCAGACATCTCCTGCTTGACGATGCACAGGATACGAGCGCCCCCACTGCAGACTTCCTACGGGGCATCCTTTCGGAGTTCAAACGTCGAGCGATCTCGCGCCGAGATTCCGATCTTCTGCCCTCAACATTCACTCTCGCCGGCGATCCCGTTCAGGCTTCATTCGCAACCCAGGGGAGCTCAAGCCAAGGGCTTCGCCATTTCGACACTGAATTCAGGGTTTCAAACCCTACGCGCGTAATCCTCCAGGATTGCTTCAGAGGGCACCAGCACCTCATCGATGCAGCGTTTAGCGTGGTGCGGAATCAGGTGGACGTCGGTAGGCAGTCAACTGCCCTAATCGCTCCAACCAAACAGCCACCTGTGGAAATTCATAGCTTCGACTCTCATGTCCTCAGCCGGCTACTGCAGGAGGCCGTAGAAGGAGGAGGTGATGTGTTGGTCTTGGTGGACTCAATTGCGTCGTACCAGATGGCAGAAACCGCAGTGGCCTACCTGGTGGGCCAGATCGATGGAGCAAGAGATAAGGGCAAGATCAAGATCCGACCTTTCCAACGTGCTCGGCCTGCGGTGGCAGAAACGGTCATCCTCGCGGGTAACTTCACCACTCGACCTCGATCCGACTTTCGCAATCAACTATTCAACCTGGCGGGGAGGTGGGCCGAAAGCGGAACGAACCACTACGACACGCTACTGGATCAAGAGAATCAACGTTTGGTGCACACAGGTATCACCAGGGCACGGACTCGTTGCTACTGGCTGGTCCCCTCTGTCGACTCCAGCGCCCCAGAATCCGCAGTTGGGGTGTCACCTGCTTTGAGCAACGTCATAGTCGACAAACGCTAAGCGAAAGCTATGTTTCAACTCAAAGGGGTAAGTTCCCCTTGAGCAGCTGGCGAGCTTCCGTCAGGTGGTCTCGGCAGTCCGCTGCGCGCAGTTTTAAGGCTATTTGCATCAGCGGCTTGCCAACCAGACCACAGAGGATGAACGCCGATGAAATACTCCGACCTTATCGATCTCCCCAAGCCTGGCACCTACAACATTGGGCTGGTCTCCGCGAAAAACTCGGACATGCTCAAATACTTCGGACATCCCGTCCTCGATGGGAAGTATGACTCCAAGGGGAAATGCATGAGCCCGAATGACCCAGAATTCCAGAAGAGGGTTGCCTCACGGAAGGTTGGGCCGTTTAGGGCAACAGGGCTTCTGCCGGCCTTGGATTCGTTGAAGTCCATCTTCGAGCGGGTGGAGCGGGAGGTGCCAGACCTATATCCCTTACTCAGGAACAACGGCATGCTTTGTTCTCGCTACACCAGGATCAAGGGAAAAATTGGTCCGGGGATCTCGAACCACTCGTGGGGAACAGCCCTGGACATGTTCATCGAAGGGGATACGGAGAAGCAGGGAGACAACAAGGTTCAGCGTGGGCTCCTGATCCTGGCCAACTACTTCAACGCGGCCGGCTGGTATTGGGGAGCTGCATTCCCTACAGAAGATGGGATGCATTTCGAGGTGTCCAGAGGCCTGCTCACCCAATGGAAAAAGGATGGACTGATCTGACTTTCAGTTGGGGCACCAGTCGTTAGAATCTTGGCCTATGACCCAGCGGGCCTCGCCGGAAGCGGTAAACGAGGCCTGCCTCTCAACCCTCATATGGGCCAAGTAATGCCTTCGAATCTTCCCGTTGTCGCAGTGAAACGTCACTGCAATCCGTTCAAGTCCGATGCTCCATGGGGTGTAACTGTTCGTCAAAAGGACGTTCGACAAGCCTTGATCGAGCGCCGACTTGTAGGCACTCCAGACTCTGATGATCATGCAGGGCGCATCGCTTTTCTCGTGGAGAACCCCGCCAAAGACCCGATCCTGATCGATGTCGGCTGTCCTTCTCTAGGTTATTGGGGGCCGAATTGGATGGTGACCGACGGGAACCATCGTTTAGCAGCGGCCATCTTCCGCGGTGACTCGACAATTCCAGCCCTTGTCGATGGGGAGCTTGAGCACGCCTTCGAGCTTTTCGGTGTGGACTGCGAGGAGCACTACCCAGCCCAGGCCACCTGCTAGTCAAATAGAGAACCGGAACCGCGAATTAATACGGCCGCGCGCCTGCACACCTGGTGGCCGAGAAGGAGACACCATGACCGACATCATTCCTTTCCCTTCCATGCCCAGGCTGCACAACAACAAGGTGCAGCAGAACCAGGCAGAGCGAAAGAAATTGGCGGATTGGTTCCGCGCGTTGGCCCAGCATATTGAAGGAAACGAAATTGAGCGTGAGCCTCTTGCTGCCACGGTAGTCCTGTCCAGTGCCGCTGGCGACGAAGTTTTAACCGTCGGCTATGACGGTAATCCGCAGGTTTGCCGACGGCAGGCCGGATCTGCAGCGCATCGTTTCACCAACCTCGGCGGTTATACCCGCAGAGGTGGAAATTTCTTCGACCGGCTCAAATAGCTAGAGCAAAATCAGGCCATCAACCGAAACTCTCACGCCCTCTTCGACTGGAACAGTCCAGACCTCCCGGTAAGCTGGCGCAAAACCTTTCGAAGAGGTGTCTATGAGCCCGATCCGCACTTGTTCCCCAATTGCCAAGAGAACAACCGAGACCTTTGTTGACCACGTCAACATTGGCGGCGAGCGTCAGAGAGTTGAATTTCAGCGGGAGGTTATCTGGCTCCAGGAGTCTGAGACGCAGCTCCTGTACGTTCACGGAGGCAAGATCCTCACTAAGGGGCCGTGTCACAACGACTACTACGGGTACCTCACCTCTCTCAATCCGCAAGAGCTTGGCGCTCTGAACCTTGCAGATCACTTCAGCGTTGATCAGCAAAGCACCCTGGATATCCAGCTGGTCACTACCGTTTTCCTGATACCTGTGCACGAGTCGAATGAGAACAAGGAGCACAACAGGACGAAACCTGCGGACTATCGGGATCACTACAGCTACATTCCAGATGGCTGGCGCTATGAGCGGCAGAGTGACGGGCACACGATCTACCCTCAGCCGGAGCGCGAAGAATTGGGTAAGGAGATCGTCTGGTCGACGCAGTGGAGTGAAGAGGAAAACCTGCGGAAGCTGGAGGACTTTAAGCGCCGCTGGGCCTTTTCCGTGGGCCAGGTGAGTAGCTAGTCCAGCTTGTCCAACTCCTTGGTACGTTCATCAATGACTTTCTGGGCGGAGGAGAGGAGGGCTTCAGGATCAGCCCCTTCCTTCATCGCTTCGATTACCAATATCTGCATCTGATGCCGAGAGCGCCTGTTCAAGCGGAAATTGGTCTCAAAATCCAGGGCAGCCATGACCGTAGTCATTATGGCTGCTCCACCCGCAAGAATGGCTGATAAGTCAGATCCTAGCCCCTCAGGGACGAATGACAGCTTTGCAACGATGGCAGCGGATGCGGATAGGACTGCTGAAAGGATCAGCAGCAGTCTGTATCCGATCTTCCATCGTATAGCTGAACACCGGTACCGAGATTCCTGTTTCTCGAGGACCGCCACGACCTGAGTCATCCGTTCTGCATCCATTTCAGAGCGACCTTTACGGTGGACTTGCCCAGAGTGTAGCCAGCGTTTGCCATATCTAGTGGCAAAGTGACTTGTCTTTTGGCCAGCTCTTGCCGATACCCTCCAGTAGAATGCCCCCGCCCGGTTGATACGCGCCGAGCCCCCGTTATCGTCCCTTCCACCATAAACACAGCTGACCGCTCGTTCTGCACGGGCGCGGCCTCCATGAGGACACACATCTTGATCTGGTTTCTTGAGGGACAATCCAGCCAGCGCGACATTCTTCTAGGAGCGCGTGAGGCCCTACCACCGGAGGTAAAGATTTTTGCCTCCCATCGCCAAGAAAGGCCTGAAATCACCGGTCACGCCGACGTGAGCTTCATTGAGCCGAAGGACAACCAAGAACGAATCGACTGGGTAATCGAGACAGCCTTGACCCATAAGATCAAAGTTATCCTGGCCGGCCGAGTGGGGAGTGTTTTCGAGGCCCAGCGTCGCCGATTCGAGGCTGCAGGGCTGGTGCTGGTTACCGGTGGTTCGACCATGAGCACGTTCGAGCTGGTAGACGACAAAAGCAAGTTCACTGCTGAAGCAGAGCGCGCTGGACTTGCCTGTGTCCCCGCGATTACGGCAACCAACGCCGAGGAACTCATCGACGCCTACGAAACCCTTCGCGCTCACGGAGACGTTTGTGTGAAGCCGGCTGTGGGCATTTACGGCCAAGGATTCTGGCGATTCAAGTCTGAAGCGGACCCGTTCCGTTGCTTCGCCAACCCCGACTCTCGGGAAGTCCAGTTCGAAACTTACCTGCAAGCCTATCGCGCCGGCGGGGAGCGTCCCGCCATGCTGGTGATGCCGTACATGGCGGGGAGCGAGTGCTCGATCGACATGGTTTGCGAGTCCGGCCGTCCGGTGGCATACGTTGGACGCCGGAAGCAGGGCCTTCACCAGACATTCGAGAACGATTCGCCAGCGGTTGAACTCGCACTGAAAGCCGCTGCTCACTTTCAGTGCGATGGACTGGTCAACGTCCAGACGCGGGATGATGCAGATGGTGTCCCGCATCTCCTCGAGATCAATCCGCGGTACTCGGGCGGCATCGGTTACACCCGGCATACGGGAATCAACCTGCCAGGTATCTTCGCCACCAGAAGGCTCGGACTGCCCGAGCCGGTGAGTCAGTGGATACCAAATATCAGGGTGAAAGCCATTACCGTTGCGGTGCCAGTGGCGACCTGATATGTAATCAAGCCTCAAGTTTGATACTATTTTGCCGCTTTTTATAAGGTACGGGACTCAAGGAGCGAAGCAGGGATGATGGTGCTGGCGCCTGGCGCAAACACCGCTTTGGGAGCTGCGCAATGCTCCTGGACGCTGGAGTGCGGAAATTCCTCGGCATTCGGGGAATACGCAGCTGTTGCTCTGCTTCCACTAGACGATAAACGTCACCCCCAAGGGGAGGCAGCACTGTTCCAGGTCACCCAGCCCTGGATGCAGTGGAGTGGCGCGCAGGAGAAAGTCAGCTGCAGCTTGAATCTCGCCCAACTGCCGACCGGCGCCGACCGTCTGCTCCTGGTGGTTTACACCTTCTCGGCAATGGGACCAGTCAGCGAACTCCGGTCCCTTCGCCTGCAAGTCGACTCTCAGATCGAAGTCAGCTTGGACCTATCCGACAATGGCGAATCAGCCATCATCGTCGGCGAGTTCTACTGCCGCAATCAACAGTGGAAATTCCGCGCTCTCGCTGAAGGGTCGGCATACGGTCTCTCAGCGCTTGGACGTCGGATCGGGCTGAATATCGACGATGCCCATCCTCATCGCCGCTTCGGTTCCTCAGATCAGAACCGATCGGCAGCCGGCGCGACCGGTACCGGCTTTGCTGTGACATCCACTCATATTCTCACGTGTGCGCATGTGATCGAGGGCATGCAAGAGATCCACATTGCTTCGTTCGAGGGTCGGCATCGTGCCGAGGCCGTAGTTGTTGACCAGCGGAATGATCTGGCGCTCCTCCGGGTGCAAGGTGCACCTGCCTTCAAACCAGTGGCTTTCCGCGATGGTATTGGCTGTGACCTGGGGGAAACAGTAGTTGCCCTCGGGTACCCACTCGCTGGGCTGGCCGGTGGAGGAATACACGTTACTCAGGGGGGCGTATCTGCACTCTTTGGCCTACACAATGACGCCAGCCTGCTCCAGTTCACTGCTCCGATTCAGCCGGGATCAAGCGGAAGCCCTCTGTTCGATGGTTCTGGATCGGTTGTGGGGATGGTGACCTCCACTGTTCCTGATGCGCAGAACATGAACTTCGCAGTCAAGGCTGGACTTGCCCTGGCGTTTCTCGACGCCTGTGGTGTAGAGCCCAATCGTGCCCCGACAGGAATGACCTTCACGACATCCCAGATGGCCCGTGAAGCCCAACAATCGCTTTGGAAAATCGAGGCGCGGAATCCGTAAGCCCTATTCGGGTTGAAAGCAAGGGACAAGGCGTTAGGGTCACCCCTCGCGCCAATCAAGGAAGCAATCATGGAAAACAACGTAGTACCAACGTCCCTACGCGCCCAACTCAAGCGGGGGCTTCTTGAGGTCAAAGTCGACGACGCCGTCCTCCCTCCCGCTAACCTGTTCGGTTTTGCAGAGCGCCGGAATCCCAAGCGGGCATTCCTATTCGTTTCCAAAGTGCTGGGCCGCCATATACCAGTGCGCCCATCGGTCATGACTGCCAGCTTCGAGAGCCTGGCTGCTGAAATCCCGCCTGATCTCCCTGGACCAGTGCTGGTCATTGGCATGGCCGAAACTGCCGTAGGCCTCGGTGCCGGCGTGCACCGCGCCTTCAGCGCAACTCGCCCTGACAGCGTATACCTCATCAGCACTCGCCACCCCCTCGGCACCGAGCTCTTCGCTCGTTTCGAGGAAGAACACAGCCACGCCAGCGCCCACCTGATCCACATGCCCGTCGACCCAGAGGTCCGGGAAATGATGCTACAGGCTCGATCGCTGGTACTGGTGGACGATGAGGCTTCCACCGGGAAGACCTTCGTCAACTTGCATCGCGCCCTGGTAGATGCAGGCCTGAGCAAGATCGAGCGTGTCGTCACGTGTGTCCTCACGGACTGGTCTGCTGGCGCTGTACGCCATGCCATCGGCGAGCAGGCGACAGCGGTGTCGCTGATGCAGGGCTCCTATCAGTTCCATGAAGACCAGGCAGCGCCGCTGCCCGAAATGCCAGACGTAGGGGCCGTATCCATCGGAGAGTGGCCACTTTCGGCAGATAAAGACTGGGGCCGCCTGGGCGTCCGTCATGTGGAAGACACGCTTGCTCCCGAGATCCAGGTCCAACCCGGCGAAAAGATCATCGTGTTGGGCACCAGTGAGTTCGTCTGGCGTCCCTTCCTGCTGGCCGAGCGTCTGGAACGTGCAGGCGCTGATGTTCACTTCAGTTCCACCAGTCGCTCTCCAATCGCCTTGGGCCACTCCATTGAGCATGCCCTGTCGTTCTCTGACAACTACGGTCTTGGCATCCCGAACTTCCTCTACAACGTGAAGCCGGGGCAGTTTGACCGAGTCCTGATCTGCACCGAAACCCCCGCGCAGGCAGTCCCTGCAGAGCTGGTTGCGGCCCTAAATGCAGAGGTGATTTTCGATGAGCAGTAATCGTCCCCTGGTATTTGTCGACCTCGACGACACCTTGTTCCAGACCGCTCGCAAGATGGTCGAAGGTGCGCCGCGCACTACCGCGACGCTGGATGTACACGGCCAACCCAATGGGTACATGAACCCGGTCCAGCACTCCTTCGTCAACTGGCTGCTGGCTTCGGCCGATGTAGTGCCTGTCACCGCGCGCAGCGTAGAGGCTTACAGCCGCGTCAAGCTCCCCTTCACCGAGGGGGCTATTTGCTCGCATGGGGGGGTGATGCTCCGGCCTGATGGCACACTGGATCAGGACTGGCATGGACAGATGGCCGAGTCCCTTTGGACCTTCCAGGATCGACTGCCGGCGTTGAGCGAAGCAACCCTGCAGATCGGGAAGGACATGGGTTATTCGCTCCGCGGTTGGGTTGTGGAAGAAGAGGGCCTGCGCCACTACGTGGTGACCAAACACAATGAATCCGATGACGCTGTCCTCTCCAAGGTCCTGAACGAGGTTCAGGCTCGAGGCATGCTGGAAGGCATGCACATCCATGCCAACGGCAACAACCTCGCTTTCCTGCCCAAGGGGCTGGCTAAGCGCCTGGCCGTTCAAGAATGGCTGCGCCGTGACGCCAAAATCAACGGCGAACGCCCGGTCCTCGGCTTCGGCGACAGCATCACTGACCTGGGATTCATGGACCTTTGCCACATGTGGGCTACACCCGCTCGCAGCCAATTGGCCAAGGCCGTGGAGGAGATGATCAATGAGTAATCTCCTCGCAACCCTGAACACCGTCGGCAGCGGTAGCTACGCGCCGGAAGACGTCCATTTCCTTCTGCAGTCGGTGGAAATGAATGTCACCGATGTCGAGGAGAAGGAGCGCCTGATTCAAAGCAATCAGAAGCACTATTCGGAGATGATCAGCCAAGAACACGCGCCTACCGACGTGCACAAGTCCCTGTACGCCCGTGCGCTTGTGCAGAACGGGGCGCGCATGGCTGAAGATGTTCAATCTCTGGCTTTGGCGTTGAATGCCGCCTACACCGGCTCCAGCATCGCCCTGGTTTCCTTCGTGCGCGCCGGTCTTCCACTTGGCGTCCTGCTCCGTCGGGCACTGGTCGAGATGGGCCGTGACGCCCACCATTATGGCGTAAGCATTATCCGTGATCGCGGGATCGATACGGTGGCCCTCCAAGCGATCATCCAGTTGCACGGTGCGGAGAACATCGTCTTCGTGGATGGCTGGACCGGCAAGGGAGCAATTTCTGGCGAGCTCAAGCGGACGCTGGGAGCCGACAAGCGTTTCCCGGAAGAACCACGTCTCGTTGTACTTGCCGACCCCTGCGGCCGCGCATGGCTCGCTGCCTCCGCAGAGGACTGGGTAATCCCGTCCGGAATCCTGGGCGCAACCGTTTCAGGCTTGGTATCTCGATCCATCTGGCCGACTCAAGGTGGGCTTCATGGTTGCGTGGTTTACGACCACCTGCATGAACACGACGTTACACGTGAGTTCATCGACAAGATCGAGGCTGAGCGCCAAGCGCTGAACAGTGTTCAAACTGCATCGCCCTGGACGCACGAGCAGCGCCTGAAGCTCCAGGCCGCAGCTGAAAACGTGGTCACCTCCCTCGCTACCCGCTTCGGCATCAGCAACCTGAACCGCGTCAAACCGGGTATTGCCGAGGCAACCCGAGCAGTCCTGCGCCGAGTGCCCGATCACGTGCTGGTCCGGGATCGTAACGACGGCGACGTGCAACTCCTGCTGCATCTCACTGAGCGCGCTGGGGTAACGGTGGAGGAGGCCGGCGAGGCACTGGGGCCGTACCGTGCGGTAACCATCATCCGGAGTACGAACTGATGAAGGCGATTTCTCCATTCGCTCTCGGGGCGACTCTGTACATGCCGGCAACTCGCGATGACATCCTGGATGTGGTGTTCGGGATGAAGATTCCTGAGCTTCGCTCACTGGTGGTATGCCTGGAAGACGCAGTGGCGGCGATCGACGTCGAAAGTGCGCTCGCAAATCTGCAGGCGCTCCTCATGGGCATCGACGCCCGTGGCGGCCGCCCGGAACAGGGGCCGTTGCTATTCGTCCGTCCTCGCGATGCAGAGATGGCAGCAGTGCTGAACGAATGGCCGCTGATGAAGCACGTCAACGGGTTCGTCGTTCCCAAGCTAACGCTGAAGTCTCTTGCTTTCTGGGAGGCCGCGGTCAGCAATCCTAATCTCTATCTCATGCCAACTCTGGAAACGAGCGATGTTTACGATCCGGGTGCCATGGTGGAGCTCGGTCAGGCTCTGAAAGCCAACCTGAACCAACGCATCATCGCCCTCCGGATTGGCGGGAACGACCTAATGGGCTGCCTCGGCCTGCGCCGGAACCCTGCCACCACGCTCTACAACACACCTATGAGCTACGTGATTCCCATGCTCGCCGGCGTAATGGGAGCACAGGGCTTTGCCCTGACGGCCCCTGTATTCGAACAGCTGGCCACCCCCCATCTTCTTCGGGAGGAGTTGAAGCTCGATATCGCGCATGGCCTGGTAGGCAAGACGGCAATTCATCCAAGCCAGATCAGCATCATTCAGGACACGCTCCGCGTGAGCCTGGAGGACCTCAACTGCGCCAAGCTGATCGTCAACGATGTGGCCCCCGCCGTCTTCAAGCACAACGACGCAATGTGCGAGCCGGCTACTCATTACAAGTGGGCAGTAAACATCCTCGAGCGCGCCAAGTGGCACGGAGTGAAGCCCGCCGAAATGGGTAATGGCGAACTCAGTGTCCGCCTGGCCGAGGCTAACTGATGAGCATCGAAATGCTGGAGGCAGGGCCGAAAGGAGCGAAGGTGCTCTCGGTGTTTGACTTCGATGGAACCCTCACCCGGCACGACAGTTTCGTGCCGTTCCTTCGGTTTGCCTTCGGCACTCGTGAGTTCACCCTTCGTATCCTCAGGCTGGTGCTGCCCAGCCTGAGGTATCTCGGCAGGGGCATGTCGCGGGATGAGCTTAAGGCCCAGCTGGTGAGCACATTTCTCGCCGGCGTGGAAGCCAAATGGGTGGGCCAGAAAGCAGAAGATTTCTGCCAGTCGGTTTGGCCTAAGCTCATGCGCCCATCAGGGTTACGATCCGTCGCGGCCGAAATGGCGTCCGGAGCAGAGGTGACACTTTGCTCAGCCTCTCCGGTCCTGGTTTTGCGTCCATTCGCCGACCGGCTCGGTATCAAGCTCATCGGGACAGAATTGGAAGTGGTCGATGGCCGGCTGACCGGCAAGATCAGCGGAAACAATTGTCGCTGCGAGAACAAGGTACTCCGACTGGAAGCCATCTATGGTCCGCTGACCCAATACCGGTTGAGGGCCTGGGGCGATACTCGCGGCGATCATGAATTACTGGCTGCTGCGCAAGATGCGCATTGGCGTCATTTTCACCCCGTATGGCGGCGTTCCCGCCCGCGGTTTAGCAAAGCAGGGAGCCCGGGGAGTGTTCCTCCGCGTGCCTCCCACTCGAACTCTGAAGATCAACAAGGAGCGTAAACATGGCACTCACCCTGAGCAAAAATCAGAGCATCTCGCTGGAGAAAACTGCCGGCAGCGGACTGACCTCGGTCAGCCTGGGACTGGGTTGGGACCCGGTGAAGTCCGGTGGTTTCCTCTCCAAGCTCCTCGGGGGCGGCAGCGACTCGATCGACCTCGACGCCTCCTGCATTCTGCTGGACGGGAACATGAAGCCGGTGGACCTGGTTTGGTTCCGTCAGCTCAGTTCGAAGGACGGCTCCATCAAGCACTCCGGGGACAACCGCACCGGGGAAGGTGAGGGCGACGATGAAACCATCAACGTCGACCTGCAGCGCCTGCCGGCCACCGTCCACCACCTGGTATTTACTGTCAACTCGTTCACGGGGCAGAAATTCGACCAGGTAGAAAATGCATACTGCCGCATCGTGAACTCGTCCAAGAACCAAGAGCTGGCGCGCTTCAATCTCGCGGAGAAAGGCCAGCACACCGGTGTGGTGATGGCCAGCCTCAGCCGCAAGGGTAACGACTGGGACTTCAAGGCGATCGGCCAATCCACCAACGGCCGCACCGCGGATGACCTCGTCAACCTGGCCATTCAGGCGGTACGCGCATGACAACACTGGTACCTGGCGGTAATGCGCCGGTTGCCACCGGCCAACTGCGCGTGGACATCAGCTATACGCCGATCCCAGGCGCAGACCTTGATATCTCTGCGTTCGCCCTGACCAACACGGGGAAAGTCCGCGGCGATGGTGACATGTGCTTCTACGGCCAAACCAGCATTCTGAGCGGCGCAGTCCAGCTGACGGCCAGTTCGGCCGGTCGTGCTGAATTCGCAGTCGATCTCAGTCGTGTTGATCCTGCCGTGGAGAAAGTTGCGCTCACCGCGACCATATACGAGAACAAGGCAACCTTCGATCGCGTTTCGACGCTGGCGTTGGCCCTTACTGGAGGGATTGAAGCTCAGATCCCAACACGCGGGATGAACGAAACGGCGCTCATTCTTGGCGAGTTCTACCTGCGCCAGGGAGCGTGGAAGTTCCGCTGTGTCGCACAGGGCTTCGCGGGTGGCCTGGAGCCGCTGGCTAAGCATTTCGGTGTCGATATTGCAGCGCCGTCGGGAAATCCGGCCCAGAACACGGCGCAGCCGGCACCCGCTCCCGCGCCGGTACCGCCAGCCGCGCCGAAATCGACGATCAGCCTCAGCAAGGTGACCCTCGACAAGTCTCGCTCGAGCATCAGCCTGGAAAAAACGTCTGCTGGCTTCGGTGAGATTAAGGTCAACCTGAACTGGAACCAGGGCGGCACTGGCCTGCTTGGCGGCCTTCTGGGAAAACGCAATGCCATCGACCTGGACCTGGGTTGCCTGTTCGAAATGCAGGACGGCTACAAAGGTGCTGTACAGGCGCTCGGTCAGCGGTTCGGTGATCTGCGCGAAGAGCCGTACATCCAACTGATGGGGGATGACCGTACTGGCTCTGTCGCTGGTGGTGAATGGCTTCACATCAACGGGCAACACTGGAGCGAGGTTAAACGGATTCTGGTGTTCGCCTTCATCTACGACGGCGCTCCCAATTGGAAAGCAACCGACGGGGTGGTGACCATTTTCGTTCCCGGGCAACCGGAGATCGAGGTACGTATGAACGAGGAGGGAGGTCGCCACGGCATGTGTGCGATTGCACTTCTTGAAAACGTGAATGGGGCCGTTAAGGTCTCTCGCCGAGTCGACTTCCATCCCGGGCACGAAGAGATGGATCGAGCCTACGGCTGGGGGATGCGCTGGAAAGCGGGCTCCAAGTAAAACTTATCCGGCGGGGCCCTAGTGCCCCGCTCATTGAGGGGGAACACATGCTCGAATGGCTGAAAACCAACGCGGCCAAAGCCCGCGAAACGCTGACTACCGAGGTAGGTAAATATAAGAACCGGGACTTCATGGCCGCCATCGCTAACGGCTGTGCATTGATGTCCGCCGCGGACGGCGAGATTAAATCCGAAGAAAAGATGAAGATGACCGGCTTCATCAATAACTCGCCGGAGCTGAAAGTCTTCAATCTGAATGACGTCATCGGTGTCTTCAACGACGCCTGCGGCAAGTTCGAATTCGATTTCCAGATCGGCCAAGCGGAAGCTCTGAAAGTGATCAGCAAGATCAAGAGCAATGAGGGGCAGTCGCGCTTGCTGGTCCGTGTGGTGTGCGCCGTCGGCGCCTCGGATGGCGACTTTGATAACAAGGAAAAGGCAGTTGCTCGCCTGATCTGCCTAGAGCTGGGCTTGAACCCCGCAGACTTCGAACTGTAAGGAACTGAAACGTGGAAACATCTCACATTGGCTTCCCACCGCTGACCATGGCGGTATTTGTCGGCCTGGCGCTTGCCGCCCTGCTGCTGGACATGGTCACACACCGCGATGACAAGCCGATCACTCTGGCGCGCGCCTCTATCTGGTCCGTGTTCTGGGTGGCGATTTCCCTCGCGTTCGCAGGTTTCCTCTACGTGCAACACGGCGCTGAAGTCGCAAGCCTGTTCGTTACCGGTTACGCCCTGGAGAAAGTGCTGTCGGTCGACAACCTGTTCGTCTTCATGGCCATCTTCGCCTGGTTCAAGGTGCCGGATGGTCTGCGCCACCGCGTTTTGTACTGGGGCATCATCGGTGCAATCGTTTTCCGTGGCGTGTTCGTGGCGATCGGTACCGGCTTGCTGGCCTTCGGTCCCTGGGTTGAGATCGTCTTCGCGCTGATCGTGGCTTGGACGGCGGTGATGATGCTCAAAGGCGGAGACGATGATGATGCTGAGGAAGATTACTCCCAACATCTCGCCTACCGTTTCGCCAAAAAGCTCTTCCCTGTATGGCCGAAACTATACGGCCACAACTTCTTCGTGAGCCGGAAAAAGCTCGAAGTCGAAGTCCAGAAGACCGAGAACAAAGGCATGAGCCTGGCTGCGAAGGGCGGTTTGTTCGCCACCCCGCTGTTCCTCTGCCTGGTCGTAGTCGAGGTGTCTGACGTACTGTTCGCCTTCGACTCGGTACCGGCGGTAATCGCGGTGAGCCGTGAGCCCCTGATCGTCTACTCGGCAATGTTGTTCGCAATCCTGGGCCTGCGTACCCTCTACTTCGTCCTCGAAGCGCTGAAGCGTTACCTGGTGCACCTCGAGAAAGCGGTCGTCGTGCTGCTGTTCTTCATCGCCGCCAAGCTCGGCCTGAACGCCACCGACCACCTGTTCCACCACGGCATCAGCATCGATCCGAACACCAGCCTGCTTATCGTCCTGGCAGTTCTGGCAGTCGGCATCCTGGCAAGCGTGATCTTCCCCGAAAAGGAAGAAGCGCAAGCCGAAAACCAGTAATCAGTAGCAACCACAAGGAGCTGTATACATGGCACTGTCTCTTCAAAAAGGTGGCAACCTCTCCCTGTCCAAAGAAGCACCTGGGCTGACCAAGATCCTGGTCGGTCTGGGCTGGGACCCGCGCTCCACCGATGGCACCCAGTTCGACCTCGACGCCAGCGCTTTCCTGCTGAACGCCACCGGCAAAGTCCGCGGCGATGCCGACTTCATCTTCTACAACCAGTTGAAGAGCCCGGACGGTTCCGTAGAGCACACCGGTGACAACCGCGACGGCGCCGGCGACGGTGACGACGAAGCGATCAAGGTCGACCTTAGCCGTGTGCCGGCCGACGTCGACAAGATCGCCTTCACCGTGACCATCCACGACGCCGAAAACCGTCGCCAGAACTTCGGCCAGGTCAGCAACTCCTTCATCCGCATCGTCAACGAGGCCAACGGCTCCGAGATCGTTCGCTACGATCTGGCCGAAGACGCTTCGACCGAAACCGCGATGATCTTCGCCGAGCTGTACCGTCACAACAGCGAATGGAAGTTCCGCGCTGTCGGCCAAGGCTACGCTGGTGGCCTGAAGGCCCTGGCCAACGGTTACGGTCTGACCGTCAACTGATCCCTCACCCCAACTGAATCAAGGAATCACACCATGGCAGTATCTCTCTCGAAGGGTGGCAACGTCAGCCTGTCCAAAGAAGCACCTGGCCTGAGCGAAGTCGTCGTAGGCCTGGGCTGGGACCCGCGCGTTACCGATGGCACCGAGTTCGACCTGGACGCCTCGATCTTCATCACCGGTGAAAACGGCAAAGTTCTGAACGACTCCAGCTTCATCTTCTACAACAACAAGAAGTCCACCGATGGCTCCGTCGAGCACCTGGGCGACAACCGCTCCGGCCAGGGCGAAGGCGACGACGAGCAAGTCAACGTCAAGCTGACCGGCCTGGGCGCGGACGTGAAGAAGCTGGTCTTCGCCGTCACCATCCATGACGCCGAAGCTCGCAAGCAGTCCTTCGGTCAAGTGGGCAACGCCTACATCCGCGTCCTGAACAAGGCCGACGGCAAGGAAATCGCTCGCTACGACCTGTCCGAAGACGCCTCCACCGAGACCGCCATGATCTTCGGCGAGCTGTACCGTCACAACGACGAGTTCAAGTTCAAGGCGATCGGCCAAGGTTTCGCCGGCGGCCTGAAGCCTCTGGCTGAAGCTCACGGCGTGAGCATCGGCTAAGCAGAAAGGCAGGAAAAAGCCCCGGCATGGCCGGGGCTTTTTCACATCTGTAGGAAGGGAACGAATGTCACGACCGGCAAATCTCCAGTTGCTGCGCCGTACAAGCTGTGTGTCTGGACAAGGAAAATCGCGAGATGAAACTCAGGTTGCTTTTGGCTGTAGGTGGCGTGCTGGGGCTAGTGGGCTGTGATGCTGTCACTGATTTCAAGCTGGGTATGGCGCAGCGGGAATTGCGCGAGGAATGCTTCGGTAGCTTTACGAACACCTGCGTGAGCAAAACCATCGACTTCAATATCAAAGTGCTTGAGTCAGTGCCCCTTTCTGGGCCGGAAGACAAGAAGGGCATCATTGCGATGTTCGGAGACGAAGGGTGGGATCTCTGGGAGGAGTCCGAGGAAGAAGTGAAGGACCAGGTGATCGAGATCCTCGAATCAAGACGCCCTGGTTTCTTCTCCCGATGGTTCCTGGGTGACGCCCAGCCATTCGATGAGAAAGGGGTAATGGAGCTTGCGCCGAGTGACCTGAAGCCGTTCCAGGATCGTGCCAAGGCAGTGTTTGTCAGCAAGCTGAAGGCAGCAGGGCTGAAACCTAATGCTGAAGCAGCTGCGAAATACAACGATGAGAAACAGCCCCCTCAACAGCAAGAAGCTCCAGCTACCCTGGGCTCCGCAGAGCACTCTGTTCGACCGGTAAGTGAAGTGTCGCAGCAATCGCAGCTTCAATCGCATGGACTTCCCGCCGGCGGACATGCACTGACCTTGCCGGCAGCCATCGATAGCCTTGTCGCTGCCGAAGTTTCCTCTGACGGCGGAAGTGAGTACGAAGAAGGTCGCAAGGTTGTTCAAGTGGATCTTAATGGCGACGGTGCAGAGGATGCTGTTGTCCTTTTCACCATCGAAGGGCAGGGCGGTGGGAACGGCTCGTACCAAACCCTGGCTGCCCTGTACAAGGAGCCGGACGGCTGGGCCCTCAAGCAGAAGCTTGTCGTAGGTGGCGCAACAGACATCCAGGTCCTGGGCCAGAACATTTTCGGTTTGAAGGTCTTGACCCACGGCGACGACGATCCAATGTGCTGCCCGAGCCTCGAAAGCGTCGTTAGGTACAAGTGGACCGGAACAGCCTTCGCTGAATTGACCGCCGCTAGCCAGAGCGCTGGCTGAACCTCCATTGGGCCAGGACAAATCCTGGCCCTGCTCATCGTTACCTTGGACTCATGGAAGTAGGCAATGCGAAGCATCCTAAAGAGTATCGTCCTGTACGCCACTCTGACTGCAGCCGGGCTAGGATCGGCCCAGGCAACGAGCTTTGACTGTGCAAAAGCAAAGACCTTTGCGCAAGCGACAATCTGCTCATCTGAGCCTCTTCAGCGTTTGGATGAGGACCTGAATTCTGAGTATGTGAAGACTCTCGGGCGGGTGACGGAAATGACCAAGGGTCAGGTGCGTCAGGCACAGAGAGAGTGGCTTAAGCGCAGGGATTCTTGCCAAACACCCAGCTGTGTTTCAGTAGCCATGACAGACCAGATCCGAGCACTGGCACTCTGGGGCACAGAGCCGAATGTAACGGGAATCTCTCCAAAGCTCACAGCCCAGTTTCAAAAGACTGACATCGGGGGAGACCACCAGGCTGTTTTGCCACAGAAGCTGGTGCACCGAGAAGCAACCACTGTGCATTCCCAATCGACTACGCCAACCACCAAGCCTGAGCTCACTACGAGCTCGCAGGCTTTTAAGATTGGGGTGGTGGCCATGGTACTGGTATTGCTCATCTGCATTTGGCTGCACTCCAGGGGCTCGATGACCATCTACCAGGACTATACCGACGCCCTTTGGACAACGATGACCCCAATCCTCGGAGTAGGGGCTTATTTCCTCGTGAAGTGGCTGGAGTTCTCCTCAGAGATCGCCGCTTGGTCAGCCTTGCTTTTGCTGGCGTTGATGAGTGTCCAGATCCTCATTCAGACCTACCGCAGCAACGGCCCATCCCTGTATTTCCTGCTCTCGCTCTACGCGAAGGTTGTCCTGTTCACGCTCTACCTGCTCCTAATGGGCCTTTTGCTGCTTGGCGGGACAACAAAGGCGGACCGTCGCCGGCGGCGTGGATGGGCAATTGCTGCAAGCGCATTGTTTGCCTTCTTTACCGCCTGGATGTGCCGTAACCGGCAGTTTTCACACATTGACGACTACCTCGCCGGCCGGACATAGCTTGGCATCGACATCGACCTGCAAGTGGGCAGGCCGGCGTCCCCAGTGAATCTCGGAGGAAGATATGGGGTTCCGCTTCAGCAAACGTATTACGATCGTTCCCGGCGTTCGGCTCAACATCAGCGGTTCGGGAATCAGTACCTCTGTTGGTCCACGCGGATTGAGCCTAACCATGGGCAAACGTGGCACCTACATTAACGCGGGCCTGCCAGGGACTGGCCTTTCCTATCGTGAACGGCTGGATCGATCTGGCCAGAGGCGCGCACCTGGTCCATCTGGAGAGACAGCGGCCTATTCCGGGCCCATAAAGGTCAAAGTCGACGATGATGGCTCGTTAATCATCACAGATCTGGAAGACAACCTGCTTCCGCCCGAGATCGTTAAGCGCGTTAAGGTGGAGAAGTGTGAGGAGATCCAGGCGCTTCTCGAAAAAGCTGCAGCAAAAATCAACGAAGGGCTCGAAGAGTGCCTTTCGGTGCACATGATGACTCCCAGGCCAGGTTCTCTGCCGGCGCTTCCTCCTGCGTTCAACCTTGAAGAACCGCGCCGACCATCCATTGACGCGCCCGGGCTACTCGACAAGATGCTCTTGCGAAGTGCCAGGATGGAAAGGGAGACTCAGGCACTGGAGGCCCAGTACCAGCAGGATCTGGCTGAGTGGAACTCCGCCCGCGACGCCCACGAGAAGGCACGTGCCGAAATCGAGAAGGCCATCCGGCTGGCTGCAAAGGGATATAGCGCTCAAATGGAGCGCGCGCTGGACTATGTGCTTTCCGGCATCGCCTGGCCGAAAGAAACACTCCTCGAGTACGAGTTCTCCCACGACGTTACTGGAATAGCCCTGGACATCGACCTGCCCGATGAAGGTGATGTGCCGAACAGAACCGCTGAAGCCAAAGGCAATGGCAAGCTCAGCTTCAAGACCAGGTCAGAAGCTCAGACTCGAAAGGACTTCGTCTCCCTCTGTTACGGCACCGTTTTTCGTGTGGTTGGGGAGGTATTTGCCTTGCTCCCAGGCATCCAACAGTGCCTTGCTTCCGGGTACATTCAGCGCACAAATCCGGCTACGGGGCGTATCGAGGATCAATACGTAATCTCGGCGCTGATCTCTCGTGATCAATGGGAAACCTTGGACTTCAACCGGCTGGAAGCGATCGATCCAGGTGCGACATTGACGGCATTCGGGGCAGTGGTGAGCCTCGACAGAGCATCGCGGTTCCGTGAAATCAGCCCAATGGATTTAGCCACCCTAGGCTGAACCATGTGTCCGAGGTCATCGCTCCTAAAACAAAAACCCGCCATCTAGGCGGGTTTTTGTTTTGAAGTGGCGTCCCAGCTAAGACCCCGGTGGGTTCTGGGGCGCGCTAGGCGATGATCCCCTTCGCAGAAGCTTCCTTGATCCAGCTCGGGAATTCCTCCATGAGCTGGTCGTAGAGCTGCTCCTCGCTTACCTGGTGTAGGTCATCCAGAGCGAAGAATCCGCAGTTGTCGACCACTCGCCCTTTCATGTCATCAAGCTTTTCCAGGATGCCATAGCCCTGCCCCCCAAGGCCAACGAACTGCCAGTAGAGGGGCAGCTTCGCAGCCTCGGTCATGAGCTTGGTGATCTTCCTGTTCTCGTGTACCCCGCCGTCGCTGATGAAGAGAACATAAACGGGCGACCGGTCACCGTCGTTGAGGTAATAGCTGATCACCTGCTCCATCACCCTGGGCTCGTCGTTGATCCGGCTACCAACGTTCCAGTCACGCCAACCGTAATTGTCGGTGTTGATGAAGTCTTGGTAGTTGCTCAGGGTGATCTCGGAGAGCTTTTGCGGCTTTGCTGCAAAGGCCCAGCAGTCAATTGAGCCATCATCATCAAAGTGGACGGCCAGGGGCAGCAGTCTGTTGACCACCTCTTGAACACGACCCTTGGAATACTGGGAGTTCATGGAGCCCGACGCATCGAGAACCAGCGCAACACGCGCCTTCACATGAGTCAGCTTCGCTTTCTCGAGGCTTACCTGGGCCTTTTTGGCCAGGCTGATCAGTTGCGGAGCCGCGGCCGCCACCTTCTTTTCCAGCGAAATGGTGGCTTGAACGGGGGCTGGCGCAGGGGAACTTGCGGGAGGTGCATCATCAGCAACCTCGCCCCCGAAATGCCTCACCAGGGCGCTGAGCCCTTCGTTGAAGCCTTGGAGATTCGACGCCAAACGCCACTGGCCATCCTTGCGGTAGACGTCTGCTACCATGATGGCCTTCTCCGCGGCGAAGGTGTTGCCAGCGAAGGGGCAGGTGGCAACAACTTGACCGGCCGGGTCCTTGATTACAAAAGATGAGGACTGGATATCGCGCATGGCACCGGCCCCGTCGATTGCCGCGGTAAACACCAAGCGATCGATGGAGGGGGGAAGTCCAGCCAGGCTCAGACTGAACTCTGCTCCAGCTTGCTTCAAGCTGCCGCAAGGGGAGATCGGCTGGTTGAAGAAGATCATGTAGCGATCGTCCGAAAGCTTCCCCGCAGCATCCAGGCCGAAACAGGCGAGGTCGACTGTATGGGGGGAGTTGATCTGGATCGCGAGGGATAGAGACTGGCCCTGAATGAGGTTCGATAGAGGGATACGTTGCCCTTGGCTGATCTGCATTTAGTGCTTCCTTGAGAGTTCTAACGTGCACCAGGTGCTGGAGGGATAGTACCGCGCCCAGGGAGCGCGAGTGGCTCGAATGTGCAGCATTGAGTTACTGCGCATGCCGAACGATAACGCCGGAGATTGAACAACCAAGCCCCTAGCTAGCCAGCGTGGTTGAACTGGGCTGACACAGGGTAATTGCCGGTGATACCTCTTCAACACCGCCCACCGTAATGCCTCACCAAGGCGGTGAGGTCTTCGTTGAAACCTTGAAGATTCGACGCCAAATGCCAGTGGCCATCCTCGCGGTAGAGATCCGCGACCATGATGGATTTCTCCGCCCCGAAGATATTGCCGGCAAAAGGGCATGTGGCAACGACTTCACCCGTCCGGTCCTTGATTACAAAGGTGGAGGGACGAATATTGCCCATGGCGCCTTCACCGTCGATTGAAGCGGTGAATACCAACCGTTCTATGGATGACGGTAATCCTGAAAGTTTCAGGCTGAACTGTGCACCAACCTGTCTCAAGCTGCCGCAAGGAGAGATGCGTTGGTTGTAGAAGATCAAGTTGCGAGCGTCTGACAGCTTCCCGAAAGCATCCAGTGCGAAACAGGCAAGGTCGACTGTAGGGGATGATTTGATCTGGATCGCGACGGAAAGGGTCCGTCCCTGAATGAGGTTAGACAACGGGATTCGTTGCCCTTGGCTGATCTGCATTGAGTTCTTCCTTGAAAGGTCTAAAGTGCACCAGGTGTTGGACGGGATAGTGCCGCGCCCGGGAACGCGAGTGGCTTGAATGTGCAGCCGTATGCTTTTGCACCTGTAAGACCATAACGCCGAAGATTGAACAACCAAGCCCCTATCTCTCTGGCGTTCCCTCAGCCGTGCTCGTAGCGGCACGCTTTGGCTTGAACCGAGCAGCAACCCCGTTAGATTCAAATCCAGCTGGTGCGGCCCCCGGGGTACGTTTTTCTGGCGTAAAATTGGTAGCCTGCCTCCGAAGCGGATGGCAAAATGCCATCCATCCCAACGGCCGCCTCTCAGATAACAGGCTCTGTGGCCGCTGGTTCCGTTCTCTGACAAGGACCCGTTGGATGCTTCTCATCGCACTCGTTGTGCTGAATGCCGTCTGCTTGATCAGCGGCCTGCTCTTCAACGCCGAGTTGCTGAACATGGCAGGGGCAGACATTCCCCTCAAGCAGCTCCAAACCCTCGAGATCTACAGTCAAATTTTGGCATCGGCCAGCGTGTGCCTGTTCGCCTGGCGGATGTGCATTTGGGCTCACCGCCGATGGGGGGGAGGTCAATACATCGGTCTCAGCATTGCGCTCAGTACCATAGTCGCAGCTCCAGCAACCTGGTGGATTCAGGGTGAAGCCCCGGACGTGATCGCCGAGAAGTTTCCGGCCAGCCTGCGCGTATACAGCCTCTATGCCTACGTGACGAAGAAAGGGTTGCTCTACGACTCACTCCAGATCCCAGGCGTCCCTTACCAAGAGCATCGCGATACGGGCGATGGCAAGGCATTCATTGCGAATCTTGGGGTGTTGATGAGCGTGCAGGGCTCCTACGTAGAAAAGATCGACCAAAACTTCTTCGGGTTCGCAGCAGCAGTTTTCACCGGCTACACAAGGCGAAACGGCGATTGGCTATATGGACGCATCCAAGATGAGGTCGTTCCTCAGATAGAGGATATCGCCAGGACATACGCCAAGCTCGAGGCATTCCGCGCGGCGGGGCTTCCAGGCAATGAGTGGAAACCCATTGCCTGGCCAAAGGCAGGGGAAGAGCTCGGTTACGAGCCTACTCTCGATGACTTTGCCCGGTCCATCAAACCTGGCTTGCGATCTCGTCAGTCCATCTTGAACAGCGCCGAGGTCCGCTATTTCGCCAAGGAAGCAATGGGCCCGCTCTACGTCAATGGCATGGATGTTCTGGCCAGCCGACAGCAGTTCGACAAGTACCTGCCAGGGATAGCCAAGAATATGGCGTTCGATGTGGCTCACACCGACATCCACGGTGAGCAGGGCCTGAACGTCCTGAAGAATATGTGGTTCGTCCCTTGGACATTGATCAGCGGCCTCTTCATGGGCGCCCTCAATCTCGTAGGACTGGTGCTCTCGGCCGTGGAACAGCGCGGCCTTATTCAGGGCCGGAGACGTTTGGTTCGGCTTGGGGCAGTCGTCGTGATCGTCATCGTCCCGCTGATCTATGGGAACTCCATCATCCAGTCAGCTGGGTACCGAACCGCATTTCGGAGCATCGAAAAGGGGCCAACCATCATGGCCGGCATTTTCCACTGGGCAATGTCGGCAGAAGCGATGCTTTACGACCTCACTAAACCTCTGCTGAAAGCAGAGTGAGTATCAACGAAAGGGAGAGAAACACCGTGCGTAAGAAGTTCGTCGCGTCGATCCTGGCAGTAGCGATTGCAGCAACCTCCGGCTGTGCAGAAATGGGCATCAGTAAAGAACAGGCCGGTACCGTCCTCGGCGGCCTCGCTGGCGCAGCAATCGGGGCGACCATGGGCAAAGGGAACGGCAAAATTGCCGCAACGATCATCGCGGTAGGCATTGGCGGGTACCTTGGCAACCGAATCGGACACATGCTCGACGAGAAAGACCAGCAGGCGCTGGCCCTGCGAACCCAAGAGGTCCTGAGTCAGCCGATCGTTGCTAGCAAGCCGGTCACCTGGACCTCAGATCACTCCGGTGCAACTGCCCAAATCACCCAGGGGCAGGAGTACAGCAAGACCAAGACAGTTGAGGTCAAGCGCGCGCCGAAGATCCAGGCAGTTCCTTCGATGAAGCTGATCAACGAAGCGTATGTGACCAAGTCCAGCTTGAATGTCCGAGCAGCTCCGAACCTGAGGGCAGATAAAGTCGGTGGACTGCCAACCAACACTGAATTTACCGCCGTAGGCTCCACCGGTGACTGGATCTTGGTGGGCCGCAAGGGTGTTACGGTGGGCTATGTTCACAAGGACTACGTCGAGTCGAAGGCACAGGCCGTTGCCAAGACTGCTGCACCTGCCGTGAACCTCGATGAAATGAATGTCTCTGCCAGCAAAGAAACCCAGGCGTTCGACCTCGATTCCATCCAGTCCCTCCCCACCGAGCAAGTCGTGGCCGAAACTGCCTGCCGGCCGGTGACTGTGAGTCTCAAATCGGCCAGTGGCCAGGCGGAGCAGCAGCAAAACACCTTCTGCAAACAGGCCAACGGTACCTGGGAACTGATCTGAGGATGACCATGAAGAAGCGCGCGCTCGCGCTGGCTGTGGTTGGAGCTTGCGGCCTAGTGCCGCAAGCGTTCGCTCACGAGCTGGCCGTCTCGAAAAAAGATCACATCAAGGTAGATGTCCCAGGCGAAGCCTCAAACTGGTGCAAACCCGAAATTGAGCTGACCATTCGACGGCCAGTTTGGGACAACCAAGCGCTTCTGACCGGCCTGGTCGGCAAATTGCCAACTGTACTCGCCAATGATTGCCCGGCCGCGAGGGTGACCTGGAGGGCTGTCGATGCAAGCGGCAACCTATACGCCAGCGGATCTGGTACAGCGTCAAATTTAGGCATTGTCACGCTGGCTTCCGCCAAGCAGATATCTTCGCCAGCGGTTCTCGCCAGCACCTCGGCTGTCGAAGCATCTGCATTGGTCGAACAGACGGCTCCACCAACAAACGTTGTGGCTCCCATGACAAACACGGAGCCGGCGCATGATCAGCCACCTGTGCAGCAGGATCAAGCCGTCCAGCAGCTGCCTCCCCAAACCACTATCGCGGTGGCCCCCTCAACCCAAATCGAGCAGGTTCATCCCGACCCTCAAGGCTCCTCCGCACCTGAGGCTATTACAGCCACGCCGGCCTCCGACTTTGGAAAGGCACTGGTGCTTGAGCACAGCAAACTCACCCAAATCACCGACGCAGGCGGTTGTAAATGGGTGTTGAGCAAATCTGTCCTCAACGATGGCGATGGCAGTCTTGCTTTCGATTCGACGCCATCCATGCCATGTCCCTCCACAGGATTTGCTGAAGGCTCATTCGAGAAGCTGTCTTGGAAGGTTCCGAACACCTACCGTGGAGACAACTGGAACCGAGTGTTTGTCCACGCCAGCGGTTTGATGTTCAACAAGGACCTGGAGAGTGTCGTTAAGGGCAAAGAGCTCTCCTACCTGAGCCCGGATGCCGATCAAGCGCTATTCCTCTTGGGCGAGATTCCTAGCCGGCAAATGAAGGTCTATCTGGCCTTCCAGCGAGGCAACTACCGGGTACTGGGACCGTTCAATAGCGATCCCTATTACGTTGCGATCACACCCGATGAGTCGTTCGCGCTTGACCCGGTCGACTACAAGAGGGC
This sequence comes from Pseudomonas sp. CP-1, assembly GCF_021213715.1. NCBI lineage: Bacteria > Pseudomonadati > Pseudomonadota > Gammaproteobacteria > Pseudomonadales > Pseudomonadaceae > Pseudomonas > Pseudomonas sp. CP-1. Next base: position 30,723 of record NZ_JAJQKY010000023.1, on the reverse strand, counting down.
GGGCGAAGAGGTATTTAAGCTGATCAGGACCACCTCCTCTTCAACCGTCTCTGTACAGAACTTCTATGTGGCGAAAAGTCTCGCCGCTCTTTACCCGGAAACAGGTTGGGGAGATGACACGCAGAAAATCATACGCAACCGCATCGGGGAGAGCCGCGGCCAGTTCTACTTTGACGTACAGGAAGGCTCCAACTGGGCCCTTCAGCGCGAACAGCAACGCTTGCGCGAAGAGCGGCGAGTGCAGCAGCAGATGGCAGAACTCCACTCTCGGGTGCTTGAGCGCTATGAGCAGCTGAAGGCGGGCATGAAGGACTACGAAGGCAGAGAGGTCGAGGCGCTTGCTCAAATGGCAGGCATCCAGGTCCGCTTCGGATCACCGCTGGCGCTGCAGGACCCGAATTCTTCCAAGAGTGTGGGCTTGATGATGATCCACGTCGTTGGAAAGACAGACGGCAGCTATGACATCGACTTCCCAGCCAAAGGGCGGCTGCTATCGAACCAGACCTTCGAGAAGGAGTGGTATGTGGTGCCAGTGGCAAACCTCACTCCTTTCATGCCGCTGGTTGACGGACGGGCTCTTCCCACGTTCCGTGGCAACCTGCCAGCCGCACCTGAAGCCTGTAAGCAGGACCATTGCGCCGACAAGGTCTCGTTCGGCGCAGTCCTGGCACGTGAATTTGGTCCTGACTCAGGGATCGACTTCAACTGGACTCCAGACGTGTCACAGCAGTACGTAAACACCTGGAAAAACGCTTCTGCCCAGCTCCAATAAGGGATCACCATGACGAAATCGATCAAGAAGAAGCACCTTCTCATGGCTTCCATCGCAGCTGCAGTGGTGGCTATCGGTGGTGTTACTGCCATGCTCTCCAGTTCAGGGAAAAAGTCGGCACTTAGCTACTACGACAGCTTCAAAGAGCGCTTCTACCTGCAGGACGTCCTTTCCGAAGGCGAGATTTCATACTCCGTCTTCTCCGGCGACTTGACCGTTAAAAATCCAGAAATCCGCCTCGCAGCGGTTCAAACCAACGGTGCTGAGCAGTTCCTTCAGGGCTTGCGCGGCCTTTTTGAAACGGCGATTGGCCGGTCGAGCGAAGAAGGCCTGATGGGGTGGACCAAGTACCAGATGCTGTCCACTACCGGCCGCAACGCCGCGGGCGTCTACTTAAAGGCGGATGCGCTGAAGATCAACCACTCCGGCGACAGCAAGGACGGTGAGATTCACGTCCAATTGCTGGGAATGGAAATGGCAAACCCCTTCATCTCCCGCAGAGGGGCCGAAGTCGTTCTGGTGAGCGACCTGGCTGCCGACAACGAATGGGCACCTGCAGAGACTGCCAGCAGCGAAGTCAAGTTGCCTTATTCCTGGGGCACCAACATGGCAGTGCGTAGCCCGGTCACAGGTGCCTTCATCGTTGGTGCAACCGGAGACTTTGGCACCAAGGTCGACCTCGACTTCTACATCCAGCGTAGCGACGATGGGGCGGGCTCCATGAGGTTCGTGGTGACCCACCGCAATGACGGCAGCGAGGTAGGGCAGATCGTTCGCGAGGCGGAGTTTGCTTCCCTTCCTGAGCTCGATGAGGTGCAGACTTTGCTCAGGAATACCCTGAGCAGCTTCATCATTGGGGCCTACAGCTCTTTCACCGGTCAGTCCGTCCTGTTGGACGCAGTCAGCAAGTTTGCGCTCCAAACCAAGGTCGAAGACTACTCGGTGACCTTTAGGGGCTTCTCTTCGATCAAGGACGCCTTTGATTCCTACCAGGCAAACGCCGGCAAATCGCAGTTCGATGCGTTCTGCCAAGCAGCTGGCCTATCGACTTGGCAAAGTGACTTCGGGGCCAAGGCGAGAGAACACAGCGACAGCGAATGCGCGATCGCACGCAAGCTAGTCGAAGAAGGTAAGTTCGAAGAGCACTACAAGTTCAGCGAAGGAAAGCCCCTCTACGCCTCTCTTTTCGTGGGCCGGTCCTACGAATTCGAAGCCAACTGATCCTCCTGCAAGCAGCCCGGGGTACCGGGCTGCGCTCTCTTCTCTCGACGTGCTTACGGCACAATCGCCCCGCCGGCATCATCACCGAACTGCCACTGGCAAAGCACAGCCCTGTCATTCCCTGCAGCTTGCCTGAAGCGGGGATATGTCAAGGTGCTGTTATGCTGTGTCCCTGTTATTCATCAAATGATCGATGCCATGACGACGGAAACTCGGAGCAGGACCACTCTAATCTCGGTAGGCAAGCAGCTTCATGCCTCCCCTCAAACCGGACAGGACCGCGCCTGTCTTGTTCGCCTGAGCGATGGGACAGAGCGCTTAGCATTGATCCAGCTTGTAACCTCCAAGCAGCAAGGATCATTGCACAGAGGGGCAGAGTTCTTCCGCGTTTCGTTTCGATTCGTAGGGGATGATTCAGATCCGGACTGCCAGTACCACCTCGATCAGAACACCGTGTGGTGTGTCATCGACCACAAAGACTGCCAGATCGTATTTGGCCCCACCGATGGCATTGAGATCAGACAGCCGGGGCTCGGCATTGGCTCGTACCTCATGGCGCAACTCATCCGACTAATCCAGCAGTCGGAGATGCGTGGCAACTACCAGGTCCAGGCGGTACATCTTCCTATCGCGGCTCAGACCAAGGTCAAGCCAGAGGATGCCCGGGCTAACGACGCGCGGATCGAGACATTCCTGACTCGGGTTGGGTTCTACGTCTCACCAGCTGCTGGACAGAAGGTGATTGGGGTGCGGCGTGCCCAAGACCTCCGCCCTTGGTGGAACCAACAGAAAGTCAGTTTCCTCTCCTTCCCCAGTTTCGTGGAGTTGGCGGCGAGGTGGCAACGAGAGAAAAACCAGTCGGAAAAAGCCGTCGAGGCCGCACAGCGCATTGTTGAAGGCGCCCACCTGCATGCCTCCCAACTTCAAACCGCGCATGCTGAAGAGGTCGCATCTCTCGAATCCAAGATTGAGCAACTGGAAGGAACGGTGAGTTCGCAGGAAGAACAACACGCAGCGTTAATTCGCGAGTTACTGGAGAAGCAGGCAGAAGAAACTCAAGGCTTGCGTAGGCAGATTGAAGATATCCAGAGTATGCATGGCCAGATCGAAGATCGGGTTACAGCCCTGAACCCTGCCCAGCCCTCCGCCGGGGATACGTTGGAGGCCCGGGCCGAATCTGCCACCCAGATGCAAAGAACTCTGACAATCAGCTTGGCCCCGGCCCTCATGAAGCTCCTCTGGGCAGCTTTAGCGCTTTCCGCGTTTGCATTGGGTGCTGGCGCGCTGACCAACCACCTCTAATCAGGCCACCGTATGCACGCAATAGACGCTACACCTCCGGATGACTTCCCGGAACAGGTCATCATGATGGACAAGGACTTAGCGAAAAGGCATCCCGGTAAAGCCTTCTACCTCAGGATCAAGGTGGAAGCAGGGATCGAGCATGTCGACCTCGATAACGCTGTGACCCCGCGCGAGGCCCGGCAAATGGCGATATCCCAAGGCTACGCCCCAACGCATTGGATGACTGTTGGTGATCTCCGGCCGACGCGGTTTTATTAAGCATCCTGGGAAACAGGGCAGAGGAGCGGCCGAGGGGGCAGACGGTTCAAGAGAGTGGACCGGAATTTCATGTGCGCTCCCATCAGCCGCGGTGGAACTATTGCGACTTCCTCAGGGTTTCTGGGCCCCGAGCAATGATTTTCCGAAAAGCTGGTGGCAACCGCCGGCCTCGGTACACTGGCCTGAAATAAAACACAGGCCTCCGGCAATGTTCGATCTTGACCACTCCCTCGCCCAGGAAATCGCCGACCGAGCGATGGCCATCCTTCCGCGCAACGTGAATGTGATGGACAGCCAGGGCTTGATCATTGGGACAGGGGAGGCTGAGCGCCTCTATACCCGCCACGAAGGGGCTCAACTGGTCCTCGCCAATAATAGGGCTGTGGAAATCGACAGCGCTGCTGCTGGCGCTCTCAGAGGCGTTCAGGAAGGGGTGAACCTTCCACTGTGCCTGGATGGCCAGCTGATCGGCGTCATCGGCGTATCTGGCGATCCCGAGGAGGTCCGCACGTTCGCTGAGATGGTACGAATGACCGCTGAAATGTTGGTGGCCCAGCGGAACGACCAGCAGCACCAGATTTGGCTCCAGAAGCGGACTGAAGATGTACTGTCTGCCATCCTCCTTTCCGGCCAGTCTGCTCACCGAGCCATCGTTGAGGCCCAGCGATTGGGTCTGAAACCTGATCTTCGTCGGACGGCAATCCTCCTCGAGCTGGCCAACCCATCCGACATTGAGCAGGTCACCAGATGGATTCAGCACCAGGTAGCCGACGCCTGGTGCGTTCCGTTGCATGCATCAGGCCTGGTCTGGTGCCCACCTCGCACCGTTCTACCGGATTTTCGTGAGCGGGTAACTCGCGCCGGCATTTCATTCAGCAGAGTGGCGATCGGCACCCCAAACATCGAAACCGGATCTCTGCGCTCTGAGGTTGAGCAGCTATCTGACTTGATGGCCTACGCCCAAGCTAAGATCCCAGATAACCAGTGGCTTGATCTGGCCGCTCACAGAATTCCGGTCGCAGTGTGGCGGTATCGTTCCGAGAATGGATTTCAGCAACTGGCTGAGCCTTACCTCGCCCTGCAGCAAGAGGATGGTAATGGCCAGCTACGTAAGACATTGAAGTGCTGGGTGGAGCACGGAAGTGATGGCCAAGCCTGTGCAGAGGCACTGAATATCCATCGGAACAGCCTTCGTTACAGACTGGAGAGAATCGCCGATATCACCGGTTTCGACCTCGCGTCCCCCAAGGGCATCACTGAACTCTATCTGGCTATGATCCTGGCTGCGGAGTAGGGATTCGTGGGCCTTGTAAAATTGCACAAAAGACCGTCATAAAGTCTGTGATTCCCACCTACCCGCCGCGCACCTGAAGCAGGAACAATCCCCTCAAACAACAGCTTGGCCCGAGGGGTACTGCATGAAAGTTGTGATCGCACCGGATTCGTTCAAAGAAAGCCTGTCAGCAGAGCTCGTGGCGGTAGCCATTGCCCTGGGAGTACGAGATTCGGCTCCTGACGCTGAAATCGTATGCGTGCCAATGGCAGACGGAGGGGAGGGTACCGTCGACGCGGTCCTGGCTGCCACCAGGGGGGAACGCCGGTTCAGCCGCGTCCGTGGACCACTTGGGGCAGAGGTCCAGGCAACCTGGGGGTGGTTGAGCGAATCCCGCACGGCGGTGATCGAAATGGCGGCTGCCAGTGGCATCCACCTGGTAGCGCCCGCCGCCCGCGACGTGACGCGCGCATCCACCTTCGGAACTGGTCAACTGGTTCTGCAGGCTCTAAACGCCGGCGCGCAACGAATCATCATGGGATTCGGTGGGAGCGCGACCAATGATGGCGGTACCGGAATGTTGCGAGCGCTTGGAGCCAAGTTTCTGGACTCTGCCGGCGATGAGCTCGAGGAGGGTGGACTGGCGCTCAATGCCCTTCGGCGGATCGACCTCAGTAGTTTGGATGAAAGGCTACATAAAGTCCGGATTGATGTTGCCTGTGATGTCGACAACCCACTCACCGGGCCAAAAGGGGCCTCCCACGTTTTCGGCCCACAGAAAGGTGCATCACCTGATCAGGTCCTGGCTCTGGATGAATCATTGGCCGCGTATGCCGACATCGTGGCAGAGCAGCTCCAGGAAGACGTTCGTGATTTCCCCGGGGCTGGCGCTGCTGGAGGTATAGGCTTCGCTGCAAAGGCATTTCTCCAGGCAGAATTCAGGCCCGGCGTTCAGCTGATCGCAGATCTGTCTGGGCTGAGCCTGGCAGTTCAAGGAGCCGACTTGGTGATCACCGGCGAAGGTAAGCTGGACGAGCAAACGCTATATGGGAAAACCCCTGCTGGGGTAGCTGCTATCGCAGCTGCAGCAGGGGTACCGACTGTAGCGATCGCCGGCACGTTGGGAGCTGGGTATCAGCGTCTGCGCAACATTGGAATCGTTGCAGCCTTCTCAATCACTTCTGGCCCAATGAATCTGGAGTCCGCGTGCGCTGACGCAGCGATGCTGCTTCGTCATAGAGCTGCGGACGTGGTGCAACTGTGGAAGGTAGCCAGAGTAGGGGGGTCCTGAGGGAACCCCTCAGCCCCAGGACCCAATTCTGGTGTGGAAACCGCGAAGTGGGATGGTAGCGGGACGGAGGGGCAAGGCCTAAATAGGGCCTGGCCCCTAGGCAGTCTGCCCTTGGTTGCGCGCCTCGACTTTCGCCCAGGCTTCGGCGCTCGACTCAGTGTGGCCGCAATGCCGACACTGATACCCATCAGTGCGGCCGCTGGGGTCAGAGTCGCACTCATGGAACTCCATCGCCGTGAAGTGGCACGTGGGCACCGGCTCGCCTCTGGACGTACGCATCAGCTGAACACAGTCGGCCATGAGCAGCCTGTATTGGGCGTTGTCTTCAGGGGTAATGATTGGTTCTCTCATGGGAAAGAGGTCTCCTTTATAGACAGGCGAAGGGGCTGCTCGAACGACATGCTCTGTCTCCGAGGAGGCCTCAGCTGACGTATTCAACGGCAGCATCGTAGAGCGTCTTTGCATCTAGGACGGCCTCCCTGCATGCGGCGTCCATTGCACCCTCATCATTGGGGTCGAGTTCTCCGCGCTCAACCTTCGTATCCACGATCTCCGAGGCTATCTCGATGATTCGCTGCTTACGGGGGGTTGGAATAGAAAGTGCGACAGACATCAGGCTGATCCTCCTTCAGGATTTGAGCATCCACCGTAACAACCGTTGGACTGTGCCAGAAGCCTCGGATGGGCTGAATTGGTCATACCCCCCCCAGAGCTTCTTTTTCAATGCTCGATACCAAGCCAACATGGCTTGATTTTATTGCAATGTAATCAAACTGTGATCACAGGAAAAGCTGAGCGTTAGGATAAATGCTAGCTGTTCCGCAGTCTGTGTTGAATTATAAATCACGTATCGTGTTAGTTTTAATGGAATTTCAGAGCCATCATTTGGCGTGTATCCCTACATCGAATTTCGGAAACTGAATATGAGCTAGCGCGCTCTGCACGGCCTTAGCCCACCGAAATCAAAAACACGTTTTGGGATATTCCTCGATGCGTACCCGTGAAGCTGGATTCACATTGCTTGAACTCTCGGTTGTAATTGCAATAATGTCTATGTTGGCTGTTATGTCTGTTCCAAGATACTTGGAGGAGATAAACGACAATAGAGTAAAACTCGCAGCCTCTGAAACTCAGACTGTGATCGATGCGGCCAGAACATATCGAGCGCGAAACGGCTCCTGGCCTGGTGGCGCTACGTGTTTGCAGGCTATCCAAGCACTACAAGACAACGTTCCCCCTCTCATTCCGGGTAACCTTTCGGTCAACAAATTCAATAAGGCGGTGTCCACCTCATGCACCGCTTTTACATTTAGCGTTGACCAGGAGGTTGCCCAAGACTGGGACGGTGTGCTTTCTAACATGCTCCCCGGGACAAGCATCGTAGACACAGCTGCGAACCGAATAAGAACCACAATTGGAGTGCCGGGCTCAGAGCCAGCACTTGATTCCAAACTATCGCGGATTGTAACAGCTAATGCTGACCTGAATAGGATGCAGACTAATCTCTTGCTTGGCGGAAATAATATAAGCGAGGTTAATAATATCTCGGCGGTATCGGCATCAATCAGTGGGAATGTGAGCACGAATACTTTAACTGCCCAATCTGCTTCGATTTCAGGGCAGGTCAATTCAAACTCCGCTGTAACCAACTATGCAACTATCAACGGAACAGCGACTATCGGTAGCCAGGTAACCTACGGCACCGCCGCTGTGTATGGTGAAACCTGGTTTGGTGGGGCCTCGCAATTCGATGGGAATGTGGTGCTGAAACAGGGGGCGGTCATCGCCAACATCGTTGGCGAAAATACCGCGTGTGGAATCCTCGGCCAGCAGGCGCGGAATTCGACTGGTGCCACTCTTTCTTGTGACAATTACCGCTGGACAAAGCCTGGCGGCATCAATGGCATGAGGAACTGCCGATGGATCACTGGTGCACCGTTTGCGACAAAGATTTGTCCTGCAAACATGGTAGCCACAGGCATGAACTATAACGGCTACGGCAGCGGATACTCTGACCACGATGTGTACTGTTGCGAGGTGTACTGAGGTGTATCGATGTGTACCGACGCACACGAAGGAAGCCAAATCGCTACGGCAGTCAGTGGCTTATGGACTCCTACCTTTGGCTGGGCCCGTTACACTTCACCAATGAGATTTGGCCCTGAGCGGGTGAGTGCTGATCTCAAGTAATGCAATCCAGGCGAGATCGCCTGCACATCAACCAAGGAATAGGCGACGCAAATTGAGTCAATCCCTGAAACCCGGCGAGAACACAACGATCAACCAGCCCAAAGGCCAGGTCCTGGTAGCGCATTCCGCCGGCGCAAATCTCGACGTGAACCTGACGGCCTTCCTCGTCACTGACACAGGCAAAGTGATCGATGACAGCGGAATGGTCTTCTTCAATGCACCAGAGCATGCCTCCGGCGCAGCCGCTTTCTCTCCTCCCATCAACCAGGCCGGAACGGTCAGCCACAGCATCAGCTTTGACTTGAGCCGTCTTCCACCCACAATTTCGAAGATCGCCATCACCTTGACCCAGGACGGCAGCGGTGGAGGCTTCGCCGAAGTGCCCAACCTCACTGCTCGAGTCATCGCCGGCGAACAGGTACTGGATCTTGCCCCCGGGGCCTTCGACCGGGAGACGGGGATCATCGTGCTCGAACTCTACATTCGAAATGACCAGGCAAAGGCGCGATCAGTCTGGCAGGGTTTCGCCTCTGGCTTGGCCGGGCTCTGTGGCATGTACGGTGTAGAGGTCGACGAAGCGCCGGCAGCTGCTCCAACCCCGGCCGCGCCCCCTGCAAAGCCGGTGAACATCACCAAGTCAGTTGTCACCTTGGACAAGCCAGGAACCTCACACAAAGTCTCACTGGAGAAAGGTGCGGCCGCACCGAAGGCGATCAAGGTCAGCGCCACCTGGGTGGACAACGGCGACGGTCGGGACAATGACGACCTAGACCTTCGCATCGGCATCCTTCGCCCAGACGGTCGAATGTCCATAATCCAGGCGCCTGACAAGCGAGGCTCCTTCGATGCTGATCCCTTTGTGTTCCATACCGGTGACGTGGTGAGTGCCAGCGCCTCCGCTCCTGGGATCGAAACCGTCGAGATCAACCCGGCCATCTCCCATCGCATGGGTGGCAAAGTTGCGCTGGTCTGCAGTGTCTATTCCGCGGTCGACAATGGCGCCGTGTCGGTTGCCTCCCTCAAGCCGAGAATGCGGATGGAGTATGGGGACCAGGTAGTAGAGTGTGCCTTCGAATTTAAAAGCGGGTTCTTCAGCAGTCTGATTTACACCTACGTCCTGGGGACGATCGAAATCGACGGCGATGAAATTCGGATAAGCCCCAGCGGAGTGACCTCCAAAACCGGTTCTGAAGCCACGCCCTGGCTGATCCGCAAGGGAGACAAGGTCGAACTGACGATGGACGGCCCGCACGTGTTCAAAGGGCGTCCGCTCGAGCGGAAAGGAAGCAAACAGTACGTGTAAGGAGCTACCCCGGTAGCCAGGCGTGAGCCTGGCACCGGGCTTGCACTACGGGCGCGTCCAAGATGACTGGTCGGTAGGGAGATCCCCGCGAGGATCGTTTACCACAATATTCCCATGCACCGGCAACTGATCGGTGAAAAGCACCAGGTTCCGACCTCCAGGGTTCGCAACGGACTCGAACAGAATCCCAGCACAGTCAGCCTCGATAGCCAGATCCCCGACAATCCAGCTCGGCGGTTCAACGCCGTCGTTGAAGCGAATCTTTCTCCAGTCGCAGAAAAAGTCTTGCCAGATCGGGGCCCAGGTATCGTCATAGCCGCCGGTGAAGTCGATCACTCGGTCCAGACTGAGGGAATAGCTGACCAGCAGACCTGGTGGAAGGAATGCGCTTCCTTGCTGAAACTCAGCAATGGCCGTTGCCGACTCAAGCGAGAGGTATAGAGCCTCTAGCCCCTTTCGGTTAACCCGGCCACCCTGGGTTGCAGCTCCAGCTCCAGATGTAGGCGCAACGGACCACTTGGGAGTGTGCATTCGGTAGCAGGGGAGGTCCTGCACTCCGATGATTTTCATCCTTGCGCACCAGCTTCCCAGGATTGAAGGAAAGCGATCAGCTGCTCGGTTTTTCCTTCGCTGACCACTTCCTCCGCGGTCTTGTAGTTGAACGTGGAAAGAGGCTCGTTCTTAAACCAGAAGATGGCATTCGTCACGTCCGTGCCCATGTCGGTCACTGCACGCAGAACCTTCACTGAATCACGAATGTAGGCTTGGACCTTTTCCGATTCAGGCGCGTTGCGCACGGTGTTGCGATGGACATGGGCCCGGAGCGCCAAGGTCTGCTGGTCCATCGAAAAAACCTTGAGGAAGCGCTCAGGAGAGAACATCACACGGTTCACCTCTTTGAGAGCGTCCATCAAGCCCGCGAAGTTGGTGGGGCGAAGCTCTAATACGGCTTTGCTGGCCATAGGGGGCCTCCTTTAAGAATGCACTTACTATGCACAATTCTCGCACAATATGCGCATCTTTCAAGCTGCCGCGGCGATTAAGGCTCGACGCCCCCAAGATCCAAGCCTTCCCCCGGTTGAGCAAACTAACCACAAGCGGTACTCGCTGCCGCCGGCTATGCCCGCGGACAGGCCGCCAGCAAGCGGAGGAGGGGATGCCATCTCCTGGGCTAGGTGCACTTCGCCCTGGCCGCAGTATCGGAAGCCCATTCCTGTAAATGCCCAGGTACAAAAAGCTGATGGCGGGCGCGGGTACCTCCTGTGTAGACCGCAGCAAAAGCCCGGGCAGCATCCAGACGATCGGAACCGGTGCTATCCAGTAGCTCAGGGGTCAGCATCACAGAATTGACCTCCGAGTTCTTGGCCGCAACGACCGTTCCCAGTTTGTATGGCGTCTTGCCAGACTGTTCCAACTTCATGAGGCTGCGCTCGAAGTCCATTGTGGAATATCCCTTTTCAAGCATCCGGTCGATACGATCAAAGGCGCTCTCCCGCTTCGAGACATCCCTTCGCAGCGCGTCCCAGGAGGTGTACTTGAACAGGGCGCCGTGTGTCGGTCTGATTCCTTCGCGGTAGAGCCCTATGCAGTCGAGGACAAACCACCTAAAACCTCCCTCGCACCCTGGCAGAAGGCTGAACTGTGCCTTCGCGTTGGCCAAGCGCTGGAACCACTCAAACATTCCCCATTCAGACCACACCAAGATAGTAGTGGGTTGCTCGGGAATGAAGGGACGGCTATAGAACACGACCCTTGTGTCCTGATCGCGGTTCCCCTCGAGCGGGTGCACGTCGACCACAGGGTTCTGCTCGATCAGGGTGTTCACCGCAGCTTCCATCTCTCGGCCAGAACGGAGAGAGTGGAATATTTCACGCCGGCGAACGTGTGGCGCACGCTCCACAGCGGCCCCGTCCAGGCGCTGGCAGGAATCCCCCAAGGTGATCACCGGGATAGAGCACCGATCCAGGAATTGAGCCATTGGGGCAGGGAGGTCATGGGCCTCATCGACGATCACGTGAGTGAAGCCTGGCTCGACGGCCGCTGTACTGCTGAGCGAAACCTCTTTGATCCGGTGGTAGCCACGGACAGGTAGCTCCAGTGATGAAGACGACGGGAAAATGGTCTCTTGCCAGAGTCGATTTGCGCATTGGACCAGAAGCTCTTTCTGGGGCACCGAGTACGACCCGCCCAATGATGGAAGATGATGAACTCCAATCTCGGCGTCACGGCTTGTGCAGTACCGGAAGACAGTCCTGTTGGCCACTGAGGCGACTTGACTGGGAGTGAGGTTACCAACGGGCTTGAATTCTAGGTGGTTGGCAATCTGGCTCATCTCTACACGCGCTCGTCTCATCGATAAGCGGAAAGATCTGGAACCATGCCGCCCGACATCCAGTTGAAGCGAGCGGACTGCAAGCTCCGAAAAAGTCATACCCGTTACCCGCCCTGTACCGATCCTCTGCTGCAGGGCATCAAGTTGCACCTTGGTCATGGCCAGGACGAGAGGGCGGTAAGAGGTGAGGCAGTCGATGAGACGTTCGATCATGAACGTCTTTCCCGTTCCGGCGAGAGCCTGGAGGTGAAAGTCCTCATCCAGTTCTGACTTAAAGACACGGAATGCCCGGGCCTGTTGGGGGGCGAGGTTGAAGGAGTTTCCAGCTGCGTCAACAAAACCCTCGGTAAATGGGTTCAAGGCCTCTGCATGGCGTGGGGTGAATTCGAAGTCCCATTTTCGGTCTTCAGTGAGGTAATCCTCTGCATCCAGATCTTCGGGTTCGAGAAGACGGATTGACAGTGGCCGCAGCTGATTTAGCCCGGCGCTGAACAACTGAGGGTTGAAGCGGCTGATCACCAGCGAGGAGAAAGAAGCTCCCTGGCCAGCGGATTCCAGGTCAAAGCCGGCATCAATAAGGCCCGCTAATGCGCGCTCCAGTCGAGCACTGGGATCTATTGTCTGAGCCAGCGTCGGTAGTGACTGGATCGCGATCACTGCCGCCAAGGACGGAATAGACCACTGCGAAAGCAGCACTACGGGGGCGCAGTCGCGATCTTCCAAAGCATTTGCCTGAGGACGGGAGAGAGGGAGGAACAAACGTGTTCGTGGCATACCTTGGGCACCTTAAGCACACAGCACCCAGCGCGTAGATCACCCGGGACGTACTTGAACTAGATTTTGAGAAGAGTGTAACGACTCCATCCCCGAAAACTAGCCAATAGTGGGCTCCCCAATTGCATTGTCTTAGAGGTGATTCAGGATGAAGGCAGGCATTCGAATACTGGTGCAGGCCAGCGCTATCGTCCCGTTGCTGGTTGGCGGGGCTCAAGGCAATGGTGGGTTGGAATACCAGGTCTTCTCAGAGCGGTTCCACGACCTTGCAGCCACCTTGACCAAACACTCCGGTGATGGATGGAGCCTGAAGGCGGTGGAGGTCATATCCCTCAACTGCCCGCAAGGCGTTAAGGAGTGTGCTTTGGTGGTTATGGAGCGAGAGCTTTCCAGCAAGCCAAGAGCGTCAGCGAACAACACTCGAAACTAGCAGGCCAGTAAATTCAAGGGTGATAGGTGTATGATTTTCCATCCGCTCACAAGAGAACAAGCAGTATGAAGCTTCTGGCTTTATTGATGTGCATGAGCCCTGGATTGGTTTTAGCGGGATCAAACGATTGCTACCGAATCAAGGATAAAGACTCGGAAAGCTATTGCCTGGCGGTAACCAGTGGTAACACTTCGAAGTGTTACAGCATCAAGAACAAAGAAACTGAGAAGTTATGTTTGGCCGAGGTTAGAGGTAATGCTTCGTCCTGCTACAGCATCAGAGATAAGGACACTAAGAGCCTATGCCTCGCAAAGGTGAGGAAATAAGATGGACTGTGTTGAAGATGTTAATACCTGTGCTGAACCCAGCCTGTGCTGGTGGTGGTCCGGCCAACTTTGGTACGTACACCAGGAGAACGCGCACCACCGACCGCGCGGCAATGTACCACACAGCCTGGTAGGCGCCGGCTACACAAAACAACTCGCTCTCGCGGAACTCTGTCGACTTGTGCGGTGCTAAGTGATACTCAGGCCGAACGCTTAGAAGACATCGGTCTTACGGTGCTAAGAAGCAGGGCTACATTTAGGGGGTGGCGGAACGCCGCTCAAATAAATGGAGTTTCCCCAAGAGACAGTGCGTGTCCGCCCAATTTGCTGGAGCAGAGCGCAAAGACATGCCTAGCATTTCCGATTATTGTTATAATCGGAAATGCTAGGCATGTCTGTTTTTACAACTTTTAAGCATCAAAATTGTGGAATCTGCATCTTCGCTCATGCATGAGTGCGAAGACTCAGAATGGGCCTAACACCAGGCTGAACTATAGACTGTGCCATACTTCATTTGGGGGCATTCCGGGGATTCCGAACGGAGGTCCCACCATGCGTTCGCCCACACTGATTCCCTTGCTGACCAGTTGCATCATCAGTCCGCTGTGCGCCTCCCAGCCGTTTCCCAACACCCAGGTCACCGATGGACAACTATTGGCGCGGGACTTCAATCGCGGCGGCCACTCGCATGTACAGAAGCGAGCCAATAATCCTCACAACCATGCCGGTAAACGCCAGATCAGAGTGCACAACTACGCTAACGAGGCCGTGCCCTTCATCGTTCACGGCAAAAAGGCCTTCCGCGGAAAGCATGTGAAGAAAGATTTCGTAGCGAATGGCCGGCGTTTCAAAGGATCACCCACGAACTCTTTCTCGCCAGGCCAAGCGCAGCAGCGTCCCAAAATGCTCTTTGGAAAGGCCCAGCGCTTTGTTGCTGGCACGCCAAATAGGCAGTTGGTGGTATTCCGGCAGCCGGTGTACATCAATAATGGCAATGGGTTCCAGGAAAAGGTGTTAATACATGTCTTCGATCCTAGACAACGGGCATTCATCGCCAGACAAATCCAAGATCCATAAATCGTACAAACAACGCCAATTCTGGGTTTGACGTAAATACAGCAAGACACAGGGAAAGATCGGTCTTTACCCTACCCTTATATATTGGCGAAGGACTATTCCGCTCATATTTCCGCTTTATAAGTTAAGCGGAAATGCGGAGTTACGAACAGCTTATATACAGGTTGCAAACAGAAAATAGCCTTGTTATCAACAGGCTACCGGAATTCGATGTGCGGAACCGGAATTTAGTGAGCGCCTACCGGAGTTCTATGTGCGGTGGCCGGATTAGCATGTACGGTTACCGGTAATTCCTGAGCGGTCACCGGAATAATGTGTACTAACACCGGAAAGCTGTGCGCGTCAAGACGCACTGTAAACACAAGCCCGCTGCTTGTTGTAGCCATCTATCCACACCCTATAACCCCAGTTGGTAATCCCATGTTAAATAACCCCATTCATTTTAACCCCACTACTTAAACCGAGCATCGCACCCCGATGTTGCTTGCAGCTAACCCGCCAGCATCTGGAAAGCGTCATCCTGGTTTGACTGCAGGTGCTCATCGCTCCCTACCCTGGCCACCGCAATCCGGCCCCCTGTTTTGGTTTGACCTGGCCATGGACGTCGATAGGCTGACCTTGCCCGCTGGATCATGCTCGATATGGGTTTCCAGCATTCACAACAAACGGAAGATCACTATGTCCAAGGCCCTGATTGTCGACGACTCTCGCACCGACGCCTACGTATCCCAGAAATGCGCGGATCAACTGTTCGATGAAGTCAAAGTGGTGGGTACCCTGCAGGAGCTCCTGCAGGTGGTGCCGTCGTTCAATCCCGACGTCATTTTCATGGATTTGTACCTGGGCGAATGGCACAACGGCCTTTCCCATATTCGTGAGCTCCGCTCGGGCCATGGCGAACTCAGCATCACGCCGATCATCGTTCTCTCGAGCAAGGCCGCTGAGGAAGACAAGCGTCTGGCAGTCGAAGCTGGTGCGGCCGGCTACATCGTGAAGCCAGCTACTCTCGACAAAATGATGGAGTCCCTTCGCCGCTACGTCCCTGGCTTCATCCCCAAAGGCTGGGAGTCTGTCATAGCGTGATTGAAATACTCCAAGCAGACCAAGAACTCTTCATTGGCATCGTTGCGCTTGTGAGCCTCATGGTTGGGAGTTTCCTCAACGTCGTGGCCTACCGGCTGCCGATCATGCTGGAACGCGCCTGGACAATTGAGGCTCAGGAATGCCTGGGCCTACCCTCAAGCGAACCAGTTGGCCGGTTCACCCTGTCGTCGCCCTCCTCTGCTTGTCCCAATTGCGGGCACAAGATCCGCCCCTGGGAAAACCTCCCAGTGGTGAGCTACATCGCGTTACGCGGCAAATGCTCAGGCTGTGGCACCAAGATCAGCATCACTTATCCTGCCGTTGAGTTGGCGACCGTCCTCCTCTCCGCGTCGCTGGCCTGGCACTACGGTGTAACTCCTGCTGCTTGTGCCGCAATAGTGCTGCTGTGGATGCTCATAGCCCTTTGCCTGATCGACCTAAAGGTCATGCTGCTCCCAGATGCGATTACACTTCCAGCCCTTTGGCTCGGTCTGGTTGCGAACTATTTCGGCGTATTCGCGTCGTTGCACGACGCGGTTGCAGGGGCGGTGGTGGGATATATGACGTTCTGGACGATAGGTAAGCTCTTCTACGTCGTCCGCGGTGTCGAGGGACTGGGCCAAGGTGATTACAAGCTGTTTGCACTCTTTGGTGCCTGGGGGGGGTGGCAAGTGCTGCCCGCGACTTTGCTGATCGCCAGCGTGACCACTGCTGCTGTGGGGATGGCGATCAGACTCGGCCGAAAGGACCGCTATCTGCCGTTTGGTCCTGGTCTGATCGTAGGTGGGGTGATCACCCTGGTTTTCGGCAGTGAAATCAATCATTGGCTTTTGTACCGGTAAACGGTGAAATCCGGGACCGGAATTTCCTGAGCGCCCCATGATCTGGGCGCTTCAAGGGCAATCTTGGCTTGTGCTACGAAGCAACGCGGTTAACCTTGGGGTATTCGCTTTCTATTGCTCCGAGGTCCGCTTGCCAGCTCCAGCAAAAACACCCAACAGTGGCGCCCGCCCTTCCCCACTGTTTGATACCTACGAAACCTTTCTCTCGTCTTCGGCTGCTGAGTACGTTGCAGAGCGGCCGGCGATTGAGGAGTTCCTAAAGGTTTTCGCTCCCCATATTCCGGCAGCAAATGACCTCGCCCATGCTCGAGCGTTTTTGAAGTCCTATAGCGGCCAAGCAACCACGTTTAAGGCCTATCGCACGCAGGTAGAGCGCATCCTGTTGTGGTCCTGGATCATCGCAGGGAAATCGATTCTGGACTTGCGCCGGTCTGACGCTGAGAGATTCATGGATTTCAACGTGGCTCCGCCCGCGAGCTGGGTGGGAGATGCTGTACGCCAGAGGTTCCTCCCAAGGGGGGGCGTCTACGAACCGAACCCTGCCTGGCGCCCCTTCGGCATCAAGATTTCGAAAAGTGATCGAAAGAGAGCCAAGGAAGCCGGCGAGGAGTTGGGGGTGTCTGGTTACAAAATGGCTCAGGGCAGTATCCGGCAGGTCTTTTCCATCTGTAGTTCGTTCTTCGAATTTTTGACTCAGGAGGACCTGGCTCAAGGAAACCCCTTCAAGGCGATCAAGGGCAAAAGTCGTTGGATCAGGACCACAGCCAAACGAAGTGGCGGGAAATCCCTTACCCAGCTGCAGTGGGACTTCGTGATCGAGACCGCGGAGCTCATGGCTAACGAAGCACCGGAATCTCATGAGCGCACGTTGTTCATTGTCTCTTCTCTGTTCTCTATGTACCTACGAGTCTCGGACCTGGTAGGTAATCAGCTCTGGACTCCAACGATGGGTTCGTTCGTCAAGGAGGATGAAACTTGGTGGTACGAGGTGGTTGGTAAAGGGAACGTAGAAGCGCGCATTGCAGTGAAGCCTGACTACCTCAAGTACCTGAAGCGGTACCGTCAGAGCCGTAATCTCACGCCCCTGCCACTGAAGGGAGAGCAGGCCCCTCTCCTCACAAAGTTGAATGGTGCCCCAGGATTGAGTGATCGCCAGGTGCGGAACATTGTCCAGGAGGTCTTTGATCGGGCTCTGAAGCGAATGCATGAGGAGGGACGATCGGATTGTGAAGTTGACGACCTACGGGTTGCCACCCTGCATTGGCTTCGTCACACAGGGGCGACCTTTGATGCTCCTCATCGTGATGCAAAAAACCTTCAGGCCGATCTCCGGCACAAGTCGATGAGCACGACTCAGGACATCTACTACAACTCGCTGGACGATCAGCGTGCGGCTGAAGTTGAAGGCCTGACGGTCAAGCGCTGATCCAGCGGGCGGGTTAGCGCAAGCAACAACAGGGATTAGCCTGCGATCGGCTTACCTTCCGGGTTAGAGAACAGGGTTATCTTTCTTGGGGTTACCGATTGGGGTTATAGGGTGTGGACAGATGGCTGCACCCCAAGCCCTGTCTACCGTAGGCTACTTTGACGCCGTACACCGGATTCCGGGACCCGTACAGCCTGATCCGGTAGCCGTACACGAGGCTCCGGTCAGCGCTCAGAGGACTCCGGTTGATGCACGCAAGATTCCGGTCGCGCTCAGGGGATTCCGGTGGCGTACACCGGAATCCGGTCTCCTGTTGATAACTAGCCATTAATTTCTGGATAACCTGTGTCTAAGCTGTGTGCAACCTGTGCATGGCAACTGCTTTACTTTACCGAAGCATCAGTAAATCGGCTTTAAATACAGTGGCTTACACCTGTATATGGTTACCTTTTACTGACAGCATGAGTCACGCCTGGCTAACGACCGGAATGCTGTGAGCGTACGGGTAAATCCCCTTCTGAACCGGAATTTGTTGAGCGGGAGGGCGTTCAGGTCTGGAATACGGCTAATGCGAGACCGGATTTCTCTGAGCGCTTCCCCAAACGCCCCTACCCGCGGCTATTAGCTCCTCGAACCGGAATCTCCTGAGCGCCAAGGGAGGCAATGAGGGTGGAGCGGGGACCGGAATCTTGCGAGCGCCCGGGAATCTAGCCGGCCTGCGGCAAAATGCACATCGAGACCAACCGGAATTTCGTGTACGCCAAGTCCGACGCAGGCTCTGCCAGTCGGACTTGGCGATGCGCAGATCGACCGGATTTTAGTGAGCGGGCACAACAAGGCACTCGCACAAGATTGAATCGGTCTCGGGGCTGCTCGAGCTGGCCAACCTTGGCAGCCTTATGAGTGGTACGGGGGCTAGCAACAGCGGATGGGCCTTGCCCACATCCCTGAGCCGCAACTTCCAGCGTCGACGCCAGAGTCATGGGGCGCGCGGCTGGCGCAATAGCCCAGCCCCATCATAGTCTCCGGTGACCAGGAAGAAGCGATTACGATCACGACCAGGCCCGCATGCTGAATTTGCCGGAATTCCGTGAGCTGGGAAACGCGCCGAGGGGCGGCCTTGATGACGTCTGTCCAGGGCTTGCTTTTCTGGTACCGGATTCCTTTGAGCGGCAACTGGCTTTGACGGTGGTTACCCTTCAGGAAGACCGGATTCTCGTGAGCGGTACCCAGCGCATGCCAATCCTCGAGGTGGATAGGCCGGAATATCGTGAGCGCAAGGCTCAATGACTGCTCTAGGGTGAACCGGAATCTGGTGTACACCTACTCCCCCGGGGCTTTGCAACTGTGTAAAGCATGGGGGCAAGAGCTGGAGTGCGATTGAGAGATAGAGGTCTGAACACCGGAATTTCATGAGCGCAGCGTCCCGCTGGACGCTACACCGTTCAACTCCGGATTCTGGTGAGCGCCCGGCAGCGCGCCGGCTAGGGAGGCAGAGGGTGACCGGAATTCTGTGTACGGACTGCCCGCCCGGTTTTCTCCTCGTGGGGCATCGATCCAGCCGGGGAAGACCACATCAGCGCGTTCCGCGGATTTACGGGGCAGGGTTTTCAGTGGAAGACCAGGTCCGATATTCCGGCCGGAATTTGGTGAGCGGCCCGTATTTCCTGCCCTGGAGGCATGGTCGGTGATCGGCACTACGCAGAATGGACCGGAATTTCCTGAGCGGTGCGTGAAAGAGCGCTCATCCTCCCGGCCGGAATCTGGTGAGCGCTCGAGCTCCGAACCTATTGCCACGGTAACCGGATTCTTGTGAGCGCCCCGTTTTTCATGGGATACAGCAAAGCCTTGCTCGGTTTTAGCGACCGGAATCCTGTGTACGGTATGAGAGATGCCGAACAAGTGGGTTGATCTTCTTCGAGCCGGAATGCTCTGAGCGCTCACAGGATTCCGGCGATCCGAACCGCCAAAGCGGATCTCAGAACGGCTTATGCGAAAACGGTCTTGATTTGGACTAAAAAATCAAGATGAGGGAATATATCCTTTGCATCAGGTTTGTCGAGACGGACGAAACGCGAAAAGTAAGAGAGATAGGCCATGACCGAGTTGAAGCTGACACCTGAAGAAGTACGGCAGGTAGCTGTAGATGACAGGCGATTCAAGCTGCAAACAAAGTTCGATCTGGAATCAGGTCAGGGCGTTCTCCCTTTCACGAATGAGCGTTTCTTTGAGCAAAGCAACCCCATCGTCCGTTCAGCCCTCTTCTCAGCGGGCAAGATTCCCAAAGGCCTCTTCTTCCAGGAATGGACAGAGATCTTCTCCTTGGGATCGGGCTCAATCTGGTACCGCGGTCCGGCGCTGTCTACAGATCACGAACTCGTCCTGGCCCGAATCATGGTGCTGGCCCGCGGCAGGTCACTGACCCAGTCCGTCAAAGTCAAACAGGCTGATGTCTGTCGTTGGCTCAAGCTCGACGACTCCGGTGCGAACTTCAAAAAGGCCCGAAGGATTCTTGATGACCTCGCCGGCGGCGAACTGCGGATTTCAAGCAAGCCTGCTCTGAAGAGACTCTACAACCTGCTCACACGACCGCCGCTCGGACTGCCTGATAGGGACTTCTTTCTCGAGTACATCAAGAATCGCTACGGAGATCAGATCAAGGAGATCGCGGCGGCAATTGAGTCAGATGATACGGTGGTCGATATCAGCATGCGGTTCTTGACCAACCAGGCAAAGAACCACAAGACAGGGCGACTACTGCTTAACCTTGACCCGATCGCTGCAATTTTCTTCGATGGTGTGAATACCACCCTGGTGCCCTTTGAGATCATGGATCAATTGGATCGATTTGGGACCAAGCTTTTGCCCTTCATCGCATCCCATAGAGATGGGGTATGGCCTATCGGGCTTGAGAAGTACCACGAGTTCAGTGGTTCAAAATCCGAGTATCAGAAGGTCAAGCGGCGGGTGAAGTCGGATCTCAAAAAGCGATTCGAAGACTGGCAGGCGAAGGCCTGGATTGAACCTGGTTGGGACATCTCCAGGAACGATGACGGGGACGAAATAGTCCGAGGGTTGAAGATCGGAGCGAAGGTGCGCATCCGTTCTGAGCTGGAAATCCTTACGGCTGTAGGGGATGACTTAGAGGATGCGGAAGACATTGATGCTGCCGAGGCTGAATCAGCTTGAGGCGCGGTGACCGCGCCTCATGGGGATGACTTAAGCAACGCTTGCGGTCGAGTCAAAAGCTAGGCATTCAGAAACTGGGATGAACTCTTGCCGCCGGCACAGCCAAGCCGAAAGGAAGGTGTAGGCAGTAGTGAGCGCGGCGATCATGGCCATCGTTTCTTTCTTCTCCCTTCGATTCCTTGCATTCGCTCTAGCCTGGGACTCCCCTTTGTACTTTGTGCTTACGAATAGTGATGCCACCAGTGCGCCGAGCACCGCATAGAACACTGACACCAGAGTCATTTTGGCGATGAGTGACAGGCTGATGCTCAGCCATCCCTGATTGGTTCGCACTGACGCATACACCGCGAACATCAATGCAAGCATGAAACCCGTTAGGCCTGCGACCATTGCGAGTTGACGGGGGAGCTCGAGCCAGTTCATCAAGAAGGCCAACACCACGCCTGCAGCCGGCAAGAGGTTCGTGATTGCGGCATCCGTATAGTCGTTGTAGATGGTTGCTTGCCCCTGATGGTGCCTCCACATCGCCCAAGCTGTCAGAAGCGCACCCGCCAGCAGCATGTACTTCCAGGCCGGGCTGGATTTGAACTGCTGCCACAGAGATTTCTCCGGCGCGCGGTATGACGGCGAGAACGAGGTTGTACTCGAAGCTTGCGCAACCTGTTGGGGTGGTTGGTACTGCGGGATTTGGGCTGGTGCCTGCTGGTGCGCCCGTTGAGATTCGATCGCTTGGGCGGCCTGAGCGCGCTGCTGGAGTTCGATGATCGCCTGCTGGCGCTGATTCTCGATCTGCTTCTGTCGAGCTGCGTCTTCAGCCGCCAGGCGCTCCTCAGTTTGCCGCTGCCTGATGGCCTCCTCTTCCTGGCGCTTGATGAGCTGGGCCTGAGCTAAAGCCGATGCCGATTTACCCCTCTCTGCCGTCACATATTGATCAAGCGCCTGTATGCGGGCGCCGATGGTTTTGTCGAGGCACTTTTGGTCAGTACATGCATCCCTTGTAGCGAGCCATTCACGCTGCGACTGACGGACCGCCTCGTACTGGTCAGGATTTACCTCCAGAGCGGTCCTATAGGATTTGGCTAACCAATCGTCCAACCCGGAAAGGTAGCCATCACGGCAGATTTCTTTTTCGGGGAAGCTGCTGGCCTTGGAGCAGTCAAAGCTTGCTGCCACAGTTTGGCCGGCCAGGAGGGCCAGAAGCAGACCGGAGGCTGCTGCACGAAGTTGCATCAAGATCATCCTTTACTTGTTGATCGCCTGTCTGCGTTATCGGCGGCCCACGGCGGTTTATGAGCCCCCGTTGACCATAACGCCCGAGCCGAATGATGCCAGTCAGTCCTACTGATGGCTATCTGCCAGGTCCTCAGGTGTTTCCTTCCGCACCACGTTCTTCCGCGGATTGGACGCGGGAGGAAAGCTCTGCCTTCATGCCCTCCAGCTGGGCGGAAAGGCGTCTCACCTCGCTGTTCTGAGTTCGAGCAGAGGCTTTTGCTTCCACCAGTTTCTCCTCGGTCTCTCGTCTCTCCTTGACGGCGCTTTCAAGCTGCCTTTCGGCCTCCGAATGCTGAGTTTTTACCGTGGCGAGTTCGATCCTCAGGTTCATGAGTGATTGCTCTGCGACCTGCAGCTTGTCCTTCGCGCTGTCAGCCTCAAGCGCCAACTTCCTGTTCTGCGCTTGCAGGTCGGTCAACTGGGAGGTCATGCCAGACAGTTGCTTATTCAGGCTCAGGATTTCCCCTCTCAGTTGGATGTTGTCCGCCGAGAGGGTGCGGTTGTCTTCGCGCAGAGAGGTCAGCGCGTTATCGAAAGTCGCCTGCTCCTGCCGGCGTTGCTCGTTCAGGGCTGCGAGATAGTGCTCATGAGCATCCCGCTCTGCTTGAAGGTCGTGGGTTAGCTTGCTGGTCGAGCGCTTCTCCACCTCCAGGTTACGTTGCGTGTCAGTCAGCTCCTGGGCCAGGCGGCCCAACTCAATGTTGGCCGAGTTCAAGCGCTCAGTCAGTTCGCCCAGCAGCCGTTCGCGATCGGCAAGGGTGCCTTCAGTCTTCGCAAGCTGATCGACGGTGGCTTGGTGCACCACTCGCTCGCCATCAAGGACCTCCTCCATTTCCTTGATTTGCGCCTCGCAGCGCTGCTCGCCTTCACGAACGATCCGCTCGGAGTTCTCTTTCATCTTGTCGTGAAGCGCGTGTACCAAGGCCTGCAGCTCGGTCTGGATGCGCCCGCCATCGCCCAGCATTTCGATTTCCTCGTCGCGGAGATCCTTCCAGAACCTCTGCACTGTCGAGTAGGAGCCGCCTGTGATGGCCTGTATGGAACGCACAGTAACTGGGGAACCCTGGTTACGGAGTTGCGCAATCGCCTGGCGAACCTCCTCTTTCGTGATCCCAACGCGGCTCATGGCTGCCCTCCGTACCTATTGACAGTATCCGAAAACTATGATTTGGCGCCATTTTACCGGCGAACTTTTGTTACTTGCATTACGTAACAGGTAATTACGGTAATATTATAGGTCATGCGCAAGAGAAACGGGTTAAAAATCACATCGGATAAAAACTGTAATCCTTGGCCATAGCCTCAAAACGGCCCTGTACGTGATTTCTGGCGGTTTCATGTGGGGTGTAGGGCGTACTTTGCGCGTACGGATGAATTTCGCTGCGGGGCTGATCTGGCTACAAATCGTGGTGGCTGTTACTGAGAGGGGCGGCCGCTAAGCTGGGGGAAAGGAGCAAAAAGCAGAGCCTTCCAATACCGCGATGAGGTGGTGAAGCGAGCGTGAGTGTATTCTGTCGCCCTTGCACAAACTGAACTCACAGGAAACGGAATGAAAGGGCCGGTCGCGACAGTCGAGCTCTGGGAAAAGGGCCGATGTGTTTTCAGTCACGCGGTCTCTAGGGAGCTGCTCCAGGCTGCAGTTGATGAAGGTTGTCATTTGCTGCTTGTAGGAGGAGACGGGGCACCGGTGCTTGGCAAAGATGCAATGGTCCCCCTAGGTCATCTGTTGAAACGACAACGGAGCCAGCGCGGCCAGCAACCTGCTGTTCAGCCAAACACTGAAGATCGCTCGCCCGGTGTCAGCTTGGGGTGGCTTATCGCACTGTTCGAATGGGCCTGTCAGAATTCCCCGCTCGCAGAAATCCGGTACGTTCACCATGCCGAGTTCACCCTTCCCACACCGAAGCAGCCCTTGCTTCGGATTGAACAGCATGACTCAGGCCGCTACGCCCCTCGGACTTGGGAGAATGCCAAGAGCGCTGACATTACCGTCGCCTTTGCCTCCGATTTCACAACCCGGGGTGAGCAATTGACACTGCGGGCGGCCGGTGAAGCCTATGTGGCCATCCCCGTTTCAATCGAGCCAGTCGCCGCTGCCCGGCGCCTCTATAAGGCGATGTCAGCTGCAAAGGCGCGCACCTTGAATGTCGCCGGGAACGGTATCTACACACTGTCTAAGCATGGCTGGACGCAGGAGAGCATCAATGCCTTGGTGTACCAAGTCATCGGCAAGGTCCACCAGCACTGGCCAATCGAGTTCATCCGATCTGGCGGCCAGACAGGAGTTGACGTTGCCGGTTTGGTTAGTGCGCATGCGTTGGGGATTGATTGTCTTGGCCTGTTTCCGAAGCACTTCCTCCAACGAGCGGAGGACAACGTTGATGTGCGTCGCACTGCAACAGAACTCGAAGCTGAAATTCGGACCTGGGCATTGATGCTTGGAGTTAAGAATCCATCGACTGATGAATAGGTCTAGGGTGGCGGTGGGGCCTGGCGCAACCGGTAGGCATCGTACCCCTGCAAGAAATAGCCTTTGGCTACGAGGCTGTTCAACAGTCGCTGATTGACGATCGATTGCACGTACACGATCAACCCATTGCTGTCCGCAATCCGTTCTGCATGGCTCAGGAAATGTGTGAATTGCCCCTTCCCTCGCTCGCCTTCATTCGTGACTTCCAGATCAGCCAGGTCAAGCGTCCAGCGGCCTTCCCCGCCAATCCTGCGTGCCGCGATCCGGGCATACACCATCAGGTCGCCAAACTGGAAGCGAGATCTAGCCCCCATAGATCTAGCATTCGCTGCAGCGAAAGCTTCAAGGGCCAGGTAGTTGGTGGCGTGATTGCTCATCGATGGGATTACTCATTTGGGACTAAGTACCAGGTGTAGGTTGAGCGCAGGTCAACTCGACGAGCCTGGCCAGGTGGCTGACCTCTACAAGTCCTACGGTGATCTGGAGTCGATGGTATCCCGACTGATCAGCCGCCAGGTTCCCAACCAGATCGAAAATACCTTCGGCCGCTACACGGCGATTCGTGCGGTTCAAGAACGTGGGCAGTTCGTGATCGACGCTGCCGCGGCGCTCAAAGGCTCCGTCAATGGCCCTGTCATTATCGACAGCATTCAGATCGAGAATCTGGATTTCAGCGATGCCTACGAGCGCTCCATCGAGGATCGAATGAAGGCGGAGGTCCAGGTCAAAACTCGTGAGCAGATGCTGGCAACGGAGAAAGTCCAGGCTGAGATCCGCGTGACCCAGGCGAACGCAGAAGCTGAAGCCAAGCTCGCTCAAGCCAAGGCGGACGCCGAGGCGACACGGCTTCGTGGCGAGGCTGAAGCCGAAGCCATCAAGGCTCGTGCGGCAGCGTTGGCGAGCAACCAGAACCTCGTTGAGCTGACCAAGGCCGAACGATGGGATGGAAAACTTCCCACCACCATGATCCCCGACTCGGCAATTCCCTTCCTGGGCTCCAAGAACTGACTGAGTTCTTCATCCGCCAAGGCCCGCCCCATCTAGGCGGGCCATCTCACGGTGAACTCCAATGATGCGGAGGCGGGCAAACTTTCCGCCCGCCCTCTTCATTCGAACCCTTGCCAACTCACCGTTATCCTCCCGACCAACAACAAGCTTGGGAGGCACCAATGGAAATTGTCCACGCGACCCGTCCTGATGGATCAACGGTACAGCTACGAGTTGATGGTTCGGAGGTCGGCACAACCGACAGCGACCAGAAGCTGCTTCATCTTCTTCCCAAGCTACTTTTGGATGAACCTTTAACTGAGGCCGTATCCCTGGACCGAGTGGTGTTGGAGGTCATCTCCAACGTCGACGGTTTGCTCCCGGCCGAAGGCGTGGTGATCCGGCAGCCGTACCCCAATTCCTCCTACCTGGTCGGTGGTTCGGTGCGTAATCGCAATGGTTGGTGCGTACCGGCGGCCAATCTCCCTGAGCGCTTCGAAGTAGAGTTCCGCTGGACCTTCGTGTCACTGCTCAGTGACGGAAGTGATTGGGTGGTTCGCCATTTCATCCAACTGGAGCTGGAGCAAGGCCCGTTTCGGACGTACACCATGGCGGTGTCCAACTGGCCAAATGGCCGTGCCTCGGTCCCGAACATGTACCGCTATGCCATGGCATTTCTGAAGCCCTCCCAGGTGCTGGAGCAGCACAGAAAAGGAAGGCCGACGCTGAATGTCGGCCTCCTACGTGATGGCATGCTCGGCGTGACTTTCCGAGAGGAGATGCGGATTCCCACAATCCCCTACGAACAGGCAACCAGCATTCACCTTTACCAGAAACAGCAGCTACATGAAGTGGTCCAGGTTACGGATTTCACGTTGCTGAATGATGAGCACAAGGCAAATGGTGCCCTGGAGATGCCAGCAAGAGTGCTTCTGGATGCGATCTCTCTGGCAGCAAAGGTTCCCTACAAGCGCCCCGAGGTACCTTCCGCGACACCTGGAAGTTCCGAGGATTGCCTTGGGCAATTGGAATCGCACCCTGCTCTGCAGATGCTTTCCGACTGGTGGAACGCTCACCGGATTCCGGTGGCTGGAGAGTTGCCTGCGGCGATGGTCATGCCCTACATCCGGGTTCAAGATGATAACTCCTACTGGTGTGGGTACCGGGAGACACCCAACAGCACCATTGAGGGCATGAACTGCGTTTACAGTTCATGCGCTACCTGTGGTGATGCGGTCCTGCTTCACTTCATGGCTTCCGTGAAACACAGCGAGTTCCCAGATGGCTTCCTTGATGTGCGATGCCTGGATGGTTCCGAGTGGGTGGAGGTCGAAGCAACCCGTGAGCAAATGGCCAGGGGCGAGTATGACGAGGCCTACTACTGCCTGGCAGCACTTGCCGGATTCCCTAACAACTTTCCTGCTGCATACCGGCGCCTCCTGCAGGATTCCTTTGAAGCTCCATCGTCGCAATCCAGAGACTGGGCGTGAGGAGTAGGCGGGCATGAGGCCCGCCTTTCGCTTATTGGTCTTGGATCACCTCGAAGTAGCCCGCCGATTTCTCCACGGTGGTTTCCCCGCAGTGCGGACATTCAAGCGGCCAGCGGTCCAGGTCGCCCAGCGCATTGGGACTGAATTCGCGGATGGTGAAGGCTTCGCTGCACTTGCTGCAAATGAGCTGGTGGTCTTCGTACACAAGGATTCTCCAATCTGAAGGGCTAGCTCAATCTCTTGACTGAGCCTCTACCCTTTACAGTTTTCGAACAGGCGCCTATTCCGGCGGGTCAAAAGCTATGCTTTCAATCCGACCAAAAGGAACCCAGACATGTGCAGCCACTATGAGGCCCCGGAAACTCAGCGGTTGATCGATGGATTTGGGGTAGCTCCCGAGGGGCAGTTCAAGATGGATCTCTGGCCCTGCTACGAAGGTCCATTTATCCGTCTGCGTGACACTGAATCACCTGATGAGGAAGGGCCGGAATTTGAGGCGTTAGTCGGCCAATTTGGGCTCTTGCCATTTTGGGCAAAAACACGAACGTTGGGGCGTGATACTTACAATGCTCGCACCGAGACTGTGGCGAGCAAGCCTTCCTATCGAGTGGCTTGGCGTGAAGCGAAGCACTGCATCATCCCGGCCGCGGCAATCTATGAACCAGATTGGCGTACAGGAAAATCGGTCCCAACTCGCATCAGCAGGAAGGACGGCGGCATCATGTCGATCGCTGGGTTGTGGGAGCGGTGGAAGACTCCTGAGGGCGATTTGCATTCCTACACGATGCTGACTGTTAATGCGGATGACCACGCACTAATGCAAAATTTTCATAAGCCTGGTTCAGAAAAGCGCATGGTCGTCATCCTGCCAAACGGGCTGATCCAGGATTGGCTGCGCGCGCCGGCGGAGCGAAGTATGGATTTCATGCAGCAGTACCCTGCCGATCGCCTCCAGGCCGAAGCTAGGGGATGAACGTTCCGGGGCGGAAAGGCTTCGCAGGGTGCGTTCCAGGCGCAATATGAAGCTCAGTGCCCCTGCTGGCGCCTATATTCCTGCCATGCGTCGATCGGGGTGTTGATGCCTGGTTTGTTTATCCAGCTGTATCTCCCATGCTCGCCAAGTTGGGTCCACCACTGGAGTGCATCCTCTCCTCCGACAGCCAGAATGGCCATGCTCACCTCAGAGGTCAGCTCCCCAGGAGCAAGCTGGCCGTCGAACATTTCAAACAGAGTCTCAAGCGTGGCTGGTTTTCTCGGAAGATTGTCCTCCACTGTGTAGCGGTAGGACCCTTTTTGCCCCAAGAGAAAGCCATTACCGCTGGCAGATCCGAACTTCACCCCATCGATGGCGTTATCGATCATCTTGGGGATTTCTTCCAGGGCATCAGATGGCGCATCGATCTCGATTGTGATCTTCATTTTGATGCGCTCGGGTAGGCTGTCAGCCATGAAGGTGCTCCTGACGAGGAAGGGTTCTTACAGAAGCCTGGAATGTAGCGCGGCCTAGCCTGCACTCGCCATTCCCTCTACAAGAAAATTTTCCTGAGCAAGTGAAAGCCCCCTAGTGGCACAGGAAGCCCGCGTCGATGATGGACAGCAGACGAGAGAGATTGGGGGGGGAAAGATGGTTGCTGATAGTTTTAGGGGTAAGCCCGCGGTCCTGCAGAACACCTCTGCGTTGAGTGTGCTCCTAACGCACTTGGCAGAATCTGGCTGGCTTCCGCATGAGGTACTGCAAGGAAGCGAATGGCTGTACGCCCCCGACGTAACGAAGGTCCAGGAAAAGATTATTTGCTGCGACCCACCGGTGATTCGGCTGTTGAAGAACGGCAGCAACACTGCGCTGATTCACTTGAAGTGGGGCGAATCGCCTTCCAGGATGGTCGTGGATTACACCAAGTCCTGGGGATTCGAGCCCGTGATCCAGCAGGCGCTGGCGCGCATGAATGAAGCAGGTGTCAGCCAGTAGAATCATTGTCTACAGCCGTCTGGCGGGTGTCCCAGCCCCTCAGGCTGGCCCTAGGAAGGAAGGAAGAGGATCGAGATGGTTTTGATTGAAATGGCGCTACAGCGTGCGCTGAGCGCATATATGGGCAAGGTCGATAAGGCCGGCATGCCTTATATCTTGCATCCACTGCGTCTGATGGCCAGATTCACTGACCCATTCGAGCAAGCGGTATCTCTTCTCCACGATGTGATCGAGGACAGTGACACCACCGCGGAGGATCTACTCAACGAAGGCTTTCCGGAGTTCGTAGTCGAGGTCGTCGTCATCTTGAGCCGTCGACGTGGAGAGAGCTACGCGGACTTCATCGAACGGATTTGTCTAAACCCGCTGGCGCGCAAGATCAAGCTGGCTGACATCGAAGACAACCTAAACGTGCTGAGGCTGGCGAGCCTCGGGGAGTCGGATCTTCGTCGTGTGTCGAAATACCATCAGGCCTGGAAGCGCTTAAGCACCTTCGAAGCAGGCCAGTAGCGGCCAGCAGTGGCCTTTCCGCGAGGAGTTCACCTCCTCGCATGCCCCTACCCTCGATCCGCCCTGGAAGCCTGCAGCTTCCGGAATTTCAGCACCCTGTTTTCGCCCGAACTCAAGCGTTCATGGGGGTAAGCTCCGGACAACTGAATTTTCGCGGAGGGGATGAAATGCGTGGCTCACCTGGTCGCCAAGCGGGCTTCTCGCTTTTAGAGCTGTCGATTGTACTTGCCATCATGGCAATGCTTGCCGTCGCCGCTGTGCCGAGATACATGGAAGAGATCAATCGGAACCGTTCGCGAGTTACGACTGAAAACACTCAAGCCATCCTGGACGCGGCCAGGGCCTACCGGCTGTCCAAAGGAGCCTGGCCAGGTGGCGCATCCTGTATCAATGCCATCTCTGAAATGGTGAGCCAATCCCCGGCAATGCTGCCCTCTGGCCTGGACGTGAACAAATACAACAACACTGTCTCCACATCCTGCACGGCATGGACGTTCAGCGTTGACCAGTCCATCGTGGAAGACTGGGATGGGGTGCTGGCCAACAACCTACCGGGGACTTCGATCGTCAATGCATCTCAAAACCGAATCCGAAGCACCATTGGGATACCGGGCTCGGAGACAGCTAACGACGCGAAGCTATCTCGCGTAGCTGAGCAAAACGTAGAACTCAACCGGATGAGAACCAACCTGCTGTTGGGCAACAACGACATCAAGGAGGTTGGTCGAATCGAAGCGGTCAATGCCGCCATCAGTGGACTGGCAGAGGCTAGCCAGTTGAGGGTGAATGGCGTATCTCAGTTCAACGGAGAAGGTACCTTCCAAGACGGGATTTCGCTGCAGAAGGTCGTCCAGGAGAACACGTCCTGCCCAAAGACTGGTGCGATCGCAAGGTCTAGCGCCGGCGTAATACTTTCTTGCCAATCCGGTATTA
>NZ_JAJQKY010000007.1:0-274673 GCF_021213715.1 Pseudomonas sp. CP-1 | reverse complement strand
CTCCACGACGGTTCTATTTCCCTCAATAGGGTTTGCTAACAAAAGGCGGCATCTCCGCCGTACCCGTTGAGGAAGGAAAGGGCTTACGGCAACCCTGATGAGCGGGAAATCGTCGACTTCATCTGCGCCACGCTCGAGCCTGTGGTCGAGGCGCTGGCAGAAGAAGGCAGTCTCGTCTTGAACGTATCGCAGGATTGCTTCCTCCCGGGACTACCGGCGCGCTCGACCTATGTGGAGCGCCTGGTACTGGAAGTCTGTGATCGATTTGGACTCTACCTGATGGACCGGCTCATCTGGGAAAACCCCGCAAAGGCTCCTGGTCCGGTTCAGTGGGCCTCGAAATCCCGTCAGCAACTCAATGTGGGGTATGAGCCTGTACTCTGGTTCGCAAAGAACCCGCTGAAATGCAAATCGAACAACAACCGCGTCCTCCAGCCGCATTCCGAACGGCATCTGCGGTTGATCCAGAATGGTGGCGAGAAACGCCACACGAACTACGGTGATGGCGCATATCGCCTACGTCCGGGCAGCTTCAGCAACGAGACTGCCGGATCGATCCCGAAGAACGTGATCACCCGTGGACACCGTTGCGCCTACGGCACTCAACACCGCAAAGCCGCAGAGGCCCTTGGCTTGCCGACCCACGGTGCTCCGATGCCCTTTTCGATTCCCGAGTTCCTGATTCAGTTTCTGACTGAGGAAGGCGATCTTGTAGTGGATGCCTGGGCCGGTCGCAACATGACATCCCTGGCAGCCGAGTTGCTCGGCCGCACCTGGATGTCGGGCGAACTGATGCTGCAGCACATCCGCACTGGCGCTGAATTGTTCCGTGGACGGCCAGGGTTCTGGCTCAATCCACAGATTGCTGCTGCTTTCGGCCGCTGAATCCCACGAAGGTTCTTCGACTAGCCCCTTGCCCGTTATCCTCAAACACTGATGGCGCGCCGTGGGGTCGGCCCTCCAACTGGGGCGAATTGACAGCTATGCAGCCTCCTAAGCCCCGACAATGGTTGGGATTCAACACAACGGAGAATGGCGTTATGCGTGACACATGGGCAAAGGTCCTTCGCTTCAGTTTGGACTGCCTCGGGCATCCGGCCTCCCTTGGGCATATGCTGCAGCAAAACCGCGATCTGAGGTTCGATTTACCAGGACAGCCCTGTTCGATTGCCTCATCAGAGGTCGTTCGGTGGCACGAGTGGGGCAAGGGGAGCTACTTGACCGGAAACTGGCGAGCACCGGGGGAGCTGCTTGGATGGAAGGCTGTTGGAACCGAATTCTGCAGCTACCACTACACCATCGATGCGCTGGCCAACGTTGGCTACACAGAGATCGTCGAGTCCTGGGAGTGTGAGATCCAGGATGTCCAGGGGCTTTGTGCCTCCAAGTCGGAGCTTCGAGATTTCGAGAGCCTCGATGCTATGGCTGTGGCCAGGACGCAGTATCTCGTAGGGGAGATCACTCACGCGAACCTTGAAAAGAGCCTGGGGTGGTACGAGATCCGCATCCTTCATCGCGACTCCACCGACGACTTCTTTGCATGCCACCAGTGGGACGGCCGAGTTTTCTTGATGAACTCTGGGGGTTCCCATCATTTCGTGGCTGGCCGCTACCTGGCTGCCCGGTTGGAAGTTCCCGTTCCTCTGAAAGGCCTTCTGCGCGTCCACCGCCTTTCTCAGGCCGCGGTGTCTCGGCTGGTTGGCGAGTATGAGGTGTTTGCCCTGAATGATGATTCAGAGGCTTTCCAACGATTCTTCGATGCAATGAGGGAATACCGGGCCGGTTTCCTTTGGACACCGTTGCCTCGCCACCTCGACGGCCGGGCGGTATTTCTCCCTCGAGGGGATGCAAGGGCAATGAGGATAGTGCCCTTGATGCGCGCGGCGGGCCACTTCGATCTGGGTGCGCACCTCCAGGAACTATCTGCCAGGCCAGTACGTCTCCCGCGCATTGCCTCAGCTCGCCGGCAGATGGAGCCTGTTGAGTAACCTATGGATAGCCAGACCCCGACTTGGAGAGAGTTCAGGCCGAGCAGCTGGACGCGCCGGGATATGGCGGGTGCGGCCCAGCCGCATGATGAAAACGATCAGCCAGAAGCCGACTATTGGCTGGCGTGGCCGCCGTACATTACCGGTGACAAGTCGGATATTGGTCATCCCTCGAAGGTGATGCGCCGTCGATTCCGCTCCCGCGAAGCTGCGATGGCGTATGCCGACCGCACCTGGCCCATTGATCCTAACTCTACCTGGCCGACTTCGCCTTACCGGCCTCAAGCTCGAGAAGACTCATGAATACCTTCGCCGTAGATGCAGAGTCCCTAATTGCGGTTGCCATCCCAGAGCAGGTTGTCACCTCCTCATTGAGCCCCATCATCGAGATCCACACCGCTGGCCTCAACGACCTTCCCTACCCCCTGTCCACCGCCACGCTTTGGGTGGCATGCTGTGAGTCATGGCCTCATGCCGATCCAGACTGGGAGGGGCTGTATTTCATCAACCTGGCGATTCAGGCTGATCACATGTTCTCCCAGGTTGGGTCCGACAATCAGTTCCTGACGCTGGATGTGAGGCCGGGGACCGTTTTTCTGACCAATCCTCTGGCCCTTCACTGGCTGCAGCCGAGCGATAAGCAATTGAACCGGATCGCGGAAGGACTGCAGGAGCGACGTAATGGCTACATCGGCCTGCAGTGGGAAGTCGCCTATCACGAGATAGATGCGAAGGTTCTTTGGTTGAAGGAAGAGTTAGAGAAGCTCGGAAACGTCGAGCAGCTGGGCTGCGACATTGCCCCCTTGCTTATCCAACCGGAAGCGGACTATGTCCAGGCCCCACCTGGTCACGATTTCGTAATTGGACCGGAGGTTCGGGCTTTGCCCCGCCGTAAGAGCTGACCAACCATACCAAGCGGCACCGGTTCTGGCACAACCTATCCCACCGAATACTGCGCCCATCTAGAAACTGATGGAGCGCAGTATGTCACCCGCAAAGCAGCACACCGACAACCTGGCCAAGCTCATTCATTCGGTGGGCTACCACCCACCCCGCGAGGTCTTTCAAGACTTCTGCGAGATGGCAGCCGTGGCGGTCTCAAACGCAGTAGACGTGCTCCACCGGGAGGCCCGGGAAGCCCAGTACATGCGGCTGATCCAAAGGTACAAGCCGAAGGATCAATACCTATTCCGTGCAATGCTCGATGAGTTACAGCAGGCCCTGGAAAAAGACCCCAGCGATATCTTGGGAAGGCTGTTCATGGAGGTAGGCGGCTCGAATTCTCGGAGTGGACAGTTTTTCACCCCAGAATCGATCAGCCAGGTCCTTACGGACCTGACGCTTGCTGATACAGGACATGTTCAAAGTCTTATCGAGGAGCGAGGGTTCATCACCCTTTCGGAACCCTCTTGTGGGGCTGGTGCGATGGTCATCGCGTTTGCACTTCGCCTGCGAGAATTGGGCATCAACTACCAGCAGCACCTGCACGCCACCCTGGTCGATATCGACTGCAGGGCCGTCCACATGGCGTATCTGCAACTAAGTCTTTTGCATATTCCTGCCGTGGTGGTGCACGGAGACACGTTGACCCTCAAGCAGCACAGCAGTTGGTACACCCTAGCCCACGCTATGGGCCTCTTTGGTATCAAACTGCGCCGGGGGTTTAGTTTGGACAGTGCAAGGGGGCGGGAGTTGATTGGCAATCAATCTGGTCAGGAGGACGCGGACTCTTTGCATGATCGGAGGATGGCCATGGCGATCGGCTGATCAGGTCTCTTGTTCAGCGTCATCCAACGGACGGGGATTTGCGCGCGACCCTTTGACTTTGGAGCATCGGAAGCGCCCGTTATCCTCCCTTCTTCGATGTAAACCCAGGGGGATCGGTGTGAACGAGAAACAGAATGCGCTGATGGCCGTTGCAGTTGGTGCCGTGGTGCTCGCGTTTTCCGCGGGCGGCTTTTTCATCGCTCTGGGCGCGAAGAAGACGGCCGACCAGTACGCCAGAGAAGTCGATCAGCTGAAGCAAGAGATTGCTGATCTACAGGGGCGTGCCGGCGACGCCGATGCCAAGATCGAGGGTGTGGTTAGGCTGGTGAAGGAAGTGGTCGAGCTTGCTCGCAGCCCTGCGGCAGCTGGCAAAGATGGTAACGGGAAGCCTCCGTCGTCTGTGCACGCCAGCCCGCTGGGAGCAACAACTGGCGAGGCCAAGTCTGCCCCAGGATCTACTACTACCCCAAGCGTCGGTACCGGAGTCAGCGGCCCCAAGACCAAGGCTCTGGCCGAGCTGCTGGACACTGAACAGAAAGTCGATGGGCCGGTCACTCCTGACAAAGTCGATAGCCTGCTGGTGGAGCGAATCAGTAGCAACTGGCACCGTCCGGCTAGTGCAAAGGATGGCATGCAGGTCACCATCGAAATCGAGATGGATCGGAAGGGCGTGATCAAGCAAGTCCGTGTTCATCAGTCGAGCGGCAATAAGGCATTTGACACCTCCGCGGTCAAAGCAATCCAGGACGTCAAGGCAATCCCGGAAATAGCCTCCCTTCCCACCGACGTGTATCAGAGCCTCTACAAGAACAGAAAAGTGCTCTTCACCCCCGAAAGTCTCGGGAAGTGATCGCAGTACCGCTTAAGCCCAGCAATCGCTGGGCTGAGGCCGTAGAAGCGGGCTATTTTTCGCGGCTAATTGCAGGAGGAATCATTTTGGATTTCTGGTTTTTGTTGTTTTTTGCGCCCTTTTTGTTGCTCGGGCTGGGGTGGGTGTCCTCCAGTTTGGACAGGATCGCTAATGAGATGCGTCGATCAAATGACTTGAAAGAAGCTGAGCAGCGACGACTTCACGCTGCCGAGGCTGACTCAGCTGCCAACAAGGCGGATTAATCAGGGTAAAGAGCACTTACCCACCGCTGCGCCAAAAGGAGTTTCGACCAGTGCACCGCCTTACCCAACATACTGACGACCCCGCCGAACAGGTGCCTCTGGATCTGAGCGAGGACCAGCGGGCCGCCATCAAGGCCACAGTCAAGAAGGCGCAGCAGAGTCTCGCCATTTTGCCGTTCCTTCTTGAACAGAGCACCGTGCCTGGCCTGACCCGTGCCCAGGCGCGCATGGCGATGGAAACGACCGAATTTGAGCTGGCCACCCTAGGCCGCTTGCTCGGCGTCGATACGGAGTCGAAAGCGACTATCGAGCAGCGTTTCGGCGAACTGCGTCAGGCCAATATGCGCATTCGCGACTTGGAGGCGCTGCTGGGCCGGCAGATGCCGGCGGAGGCCATACAGCCGGCACTCGGCAACTTGGCCCGCCAGTTGCGCGATTGGTGGCGGCTGGAGGGCTTCGGCCATACCAGCGAAATTCAGTTCGGGGAATATAGCTTGCAGGTGAGATTTTCCCTGCAGTCCCTTTCTGCTCGACCGCTCACTGCCGGCGCTGAGCATCTGTCCCACGCCGAGCGCAAGGCGCTCTGGCTGGCCGACCTGGAGCGCCGTGGCTTTGTCCTGCACGACGACGACGGCAAAGGCGTGACCGACTGCCCGGCATCCCGCGATGCACTTCGGGCGCTGTTTGCCCAGAGCTTCCCGGGGACGCACAAGATCGCCCAGTTCGTCAGCCGTGAAGGCGACCACGCTTCCAAGCTGGTCAGCGTCGAGGTGTACGTCTATGACCTGGCGCAAATCCTAACCTTGCCCGTGCCGCCGCCGAATGCCCAAGACGTTGACGCCTGAACCCATTGATCAGGTCAAAAAAAGAGAGGGGAATATGCCGAGTCCGGAGCATGACAAGCTGACAGCCATGGGGGCCAGGTGGTTCAAGAAGAACGGCTTCCCTGTGGTTACTACCGAAATTTGGGCAGCAGGGAGCCGTGAGCGGCCCGATGTTCTGGGATTCCGCTCCATGTGTTCCGGAGTGATTGAGGTGAAGGTCAGCCTCAGTGACTTCCGGGCCGATCGCTTGAAGCCGGAGCGGGTTTCCGGAGGCTTGGGCAATTACCGTTTCTACCTCTGCCCGGAGGGGTTGATACGGCCGGAAGATCTTCCTGCCCGTTGGGGCTTGCTGTACGCAAAAGGAAGATCTGTTGTGCCGGTGGTTAGCCCCCCTGGTAACCTTTGGCCAGGCGTCCCTCGTAACGCGCTCGAGGAGGACCTGGCGGCTGAGTGGCTCCCCTTCCTCCACCGCCCCGACCTCGATGCGGAACGGGCCGCCCTCTTCTCAATCGCGCGCCGACTCAGTTGAAGTCCCCGCTCCTTGCTGCCAGCCTGTCCTGAAGATCACGGAACAGGTTGTCAGCATGGCGGACAGCAGCATCTTCACCAACAGCCCCGGCCAGGACCAAGTCCTCAGGCCTTTCCAGCGGCTTATCTCTACAGCGTCGCATATCCGGCTTGCAGCGCCCTACTTCACTCGCCCGGGCGAGATATTGGAGGCTGCGGAACGTGGCGCGAAGATAGATCTCCTGGTGGGGCTCAATCCAGCGACGAATCCCGCCGCCCTGCGCCAAGCACTCGAAGCCGACAACTGCTCCATCCGGTACTTCACGGATGGCTTCCATGCCAAGATCTTCCTCTTCGATGGCGTGGCCATGTTGGGCTCAGCAAACCTCACGGATGGCGGCCTGGTCAGCAACCGAGAAGCAGTCGTTCTGCTCGACCAGCCTGGCGATGAAGAGCGGATCAGAGACCTCGAGGCGCTGTTCGCTGTGCTTTGGGACAGTGCCGAGGTATTAACCAGGCAGGTCTATCTGAAATTCAAGGATGCCTGGGAGAAGGCCAGTCGGATGGACAGTCGGGATACCCCATTCCAAAGCCTCGCTGATGTAGAGCCTCCAACTGTCCTTGCCGGCAGCGGACATAAGACCGCTCAGCAGCATTACCTCAGTGATCTGAGGAAGACTATCTATGAGCAATACCTGCCGGCGTTTGAGGAGGTCGCCGCAATCCTTCGTGAGCAAGGCACTCGCCGACCTGAATTCAACGGCCTTGCATGGGGACCGGAGGTGAACCGCTACTTGAACTGGGTGCGACTCGAGCACGCCCCAGGAGATGCTGCGTGGCAGGATGCCCCCATCCGCAGGCCTCAAGATCGAAGGACCCAAATCCAAACCTTGGTAATGGAATGGCTTTCCACCGCTACTCCTCGGATTCCAGAGGACTACTTCGAACTGCTGGAAACACTGCACGCGGTGATGGAGAGCCCGGAGTCGATTCGTGCCAGCAGCAAGGAGCAGATCGCTGCAGCACTGATGTGTGTCCACGCATTCTCCGAGCAGCTCCGTTTCACATTGGGTGGCGCCGAGGCTCTGCCGGCCAAGTTTTGGGAAGGGAACCGGGAGGACCTCGGTCGTGTTCAGGACACCCTGATTTACCTGATTCATGGCCACGAGGAGTTTGCCGCACGCATTGGCTCCGTACTTTACGATCCGAAGTACAAACTCGCTTCCTTCGGCCGATTCTGTGCATTGGAGCTGGTCGGAACGCTGAAGCCAGAACAGGTGCCCCCAATCAACGGACGCATGGCCAAGGCTCTGCGGTTTCTCGGGTTTGACGTCCGCGCCACATAGAGACTTCGGGCGATCGAGCATTTTCTCAGGCACCGGCTAGTATCACATTGCAACCATCGAGAAAGCTGCGGCCGGCGCTGTGGGGTGACTGAAAGTCAGCGAGGACGGGGCTCATACCTTTACGTCAAGGAGGACAGCGCATGAGCCTGTTACTCGGTCCCATCCTTCATTTCCGCGGTATCCACAACGATCTGTACCAAGTCTCTGCTCTTGTTGTCCTGGATAAAGGTGACCCCAAACCGAAGCCTGAGCCCACAAACTGCGTGGTCGACAAGGTCACCCGTATCGCTTCGATCCCATTCGGAAGTCCAACCCAGGATGTCTGGAGGGTAGACCTATCAACGTCTCAGAAAGCTGCTAAGTCGCAGCAGTGCTCCTGCAGTGTGTCAGGAGGCAAGGCGAGCTTCTTCGTTCCTGCCCTTGGGGAGTCTCCGAGGGTTGCCTATGGCTCGTGCAACGGGTTCTCTGCTGACAAGTACCGCAAGAAGGTGAAGGATAGGCAGAACGAACGCTGGTTCGACATGGCTGCTCGTCACAAGATCAAGGGTAAAGAATTCCATGTCCTGGTCATGGGGGGAGACCAGGTCTACACCGATGACTTGATGGTGATACCCGGAGAGATGAAGGACTGGGCAGATCTGTGGCATAGCAAGCAGGTAGCTGCGAAATGGTCACGAAAGCTGGAAAAGCAGGTCGACGAATACTTCACCCAACTCTATGTCCAGCGCTGGAATCAGGCCGGCCCGCGCGAGATGCTGCAGTCGATCCCCTACGTGGCCATGTGGGACGACCACGACATCACCGATGGGTGGGGCTCATATCCTCAGGACCTGCATGAGTGCGACGTCTACCAGAACCTCTTCCGGCTGGCGACGCGGTACTACAGGCTCTTTCAGCAGCAGCTGGCTGAGGATGAAGTCCACCCCTCTGCGGTACCTAACCAGAGTCCGCAGGCCAAAGGCTTCAGCCTTGCCTACTCCGGTCTCGGCGAGGTCGCTTTTCTGGTTCCGGATTTGCGCAGCGAACGTCACCCTGACCTAAAACGTCCTGACGGCCTTAGCCCGACACAGATTGTCTCGGAGTACACCTGGGAAGCTATCTTCGCCTGGCTGGATCAGCTCGATACCTCCAAGCACAAGCATTTGATCGTGTACTCCAGCCTACCGGTCGCCTACCTTGACCTGAATGCCGCGGAGGTGGCTCTCAATGCTTTGCCCGGGCAGTGGGAGCTCGAGGACGATCTCCGCGATCATTGGCGTAGCAAACCCCACCGTGACGAAAGGCAGCGACTGATCAAGCGCTTGCTGAACTTCTCGGCAAAAGGCACTCGGGTGACTATCGTCAGCGGTGATGTCCACGTCGCTGCCGCCGCTGTAATCGAATCGATGCTGCCACAGCATGGAAATGGTGCTGGAGCCATCTTCCAGCTGGTATCTACGGGGATTGTGCACACACCGCCGCCGGCAGTTGCCGTCTACTTCATGGAGAAGTTCGGGGCAGGTGAAGAGGTCATTGAGTACGGTGTTCACGCCCGCATGCTGCCGATCGGCTTCAAGGGCCACTACCTGGTACCAGAACGAAACTGGCTCAGCCTGGAGCCTGATGGGAAGGGGCGGATCTGGGCCAACTGGCACGTGGAGGGGCATGATCACCTACTGACCCAGGTGATCGATCCGGTCGTCCTTCCGACGATGCTTCAGCCTGTCGTTATGAATCAGTAGGCTTGCCTACTTGGCAATCTTGGCCGGCCAGCGAGCGCTGGCCAGAGAGGATTGAGGGAAGCGGGTGACCCTTCCCTCAACGCTGGTCAGGAGGTAGTCACCGGACATTGGTTCAATCCGGAGAGTGCCGTGCAACTCGCACTCGGCGCTGGCGCAGTTTTTCAATCTGACCGTGGCGTGTTCGGCTTCGAAGAATGTTGCCGCAAGCCGATCCATGTTCCAGATGGCGATCAAGCCCAGGATCAACAGCGGAATCACCACCTCGGTCTTGAAGCTTTTCAGCTTGTCGCCACGCTGCACTTCAGGACTTCTCCGGAGTCACAAAGTCACCATTCGGCCGGCGAAGCGCCACACGACCCCCATCGCGCAGGACGCTCCACTTCTCCTCCTTCAGGCTCCCGCCTGCAGCTACGTCGGGAAACTTCACGTGCACCTCGGTCGCTGTCGGCGAAACCTCAACACATTTGTTGCTGCCCTCATAGGGATTGGGCCCGAACAATTTGGCCATAACGCCGTCCTGCGGTGGGCAAGTGTCTTCCCCGGTGATCGGTGTGGCCTTGCCGCCGATCATGACCTTGTAACCCGGAACGAACACCAGGCTGATCGGCTTCTGCAGGTCGGGGTATTGGGCAATAAACGCCTGGCTGACATTGGCAGCCATTTCGGTTAGGGCATCACAGCCGGCTACCGATGTAAGTACGAGTGACAAAACGATGGCACGTTTCATAGGCGAACTCAGTATTGGTGGTACTGGTGATGATAACGGCCGAGGTGAAGATTTCTCGGGATAGTGACGGCCTGGGTGATTTGCTACAGGAGTACGAGGACTGATGTTGGGATTCTTCCAGGTTTGGCTTCTGGCACAGTGAGGGGGCCGGAGAATGGTCGTCACCTTTCAACAGCACCTCAGAAGGAGCTCCAAATGACCGACTTCACCTCCGGCTTCAACACCACCAACCTCAAGGTTCTTCGTGGCTTGATCAACAGCGCACTGGCCAACCTCCATCCCGAAATCAGCATTGAGGCTGGAAAAATCACCTACGACCCGCAGGGGACCTGCACGATCAAGGTCGAGGCCACGGTAAAGGGCGCAAAGTCCAAAGCCCAAACTGAACTCGAACAAGCAGCCAACCTCTACGGATACGACGTGTCCCAAACTAAACCGCATACCAGCCTGGGCCCCTGCAAGCTGGTGGGTTTCAACTCCCGGGCCAGAAAGTCGCCATGGATCGTTGAGTGCCCGAAGGGGCGCTACAAGCTTGAAGACGATGTAGTTGAGCGGATGTGGGGCCAGAGCAAGCAATAATCACATTCGACACGCGAGGGCGCTGCCGGGACCACTGGCAGCGTTCAAATCGCACAGGTCTGCGTTAGGATGCTTAGACCCTTTCAGCGACCTTGACTATGAGTAAGCGACCCGACAACGACAATGCCGGCAACAAGGTGATGGCCATGGACTTCGAGTTGAAGTCAGCCCTCATCGATAGCGCCGCAGGTAGCCCGAACACCGACAAGGCCTACCGGCAGGCTCGTGAGCATTTCAAAAGCAATGGGGGGCTGCTTCCTGCCACCGAGGAGATGGTGGATCGCTACGTCCGCACTTTTGCTGGAGAGCTCTCTGTCAACACCCTGCAGTTGCGAGTTGCAGCCATTGCGAAGTGGCACCAAGAGTTCGGTTTCCCTGACCCAACCAAGAGTAAGGTGAAGCGGACCATGAAGGGCATCCGGGCGTTGTTCAACAAAGCGCCCAAGAAGGCCCTCCCCATCGCGATCGAGAATCTGCGCAAGATGATCGACTACCTAGACACCGCTGAGCGCGCCGCAATTTCTGCCGGCGATCTCGCCAAGCAGCTGGCCGCTTCACGCAATCGCGCGCTGGTGCTAATCGGCTTCTGGCGTGCCTTCCGAAGCGACGAATTGAGCCGGATCGAAGCACACAACATCACGGTGATTCCAGACCGGGATATGCGGATTTTCCTTAGAAAAACCAAGCATGACCGTGATGCGCTTGGCCAGGAATTCATCGTGCCGGCCCTCATCGAGCTTTGCCCCGTCAGGGCATACACGCATTGGCTCGAAGACTCTGGTATTCACTATGGGCCCGTCTTCCGACCTATCACTCGCTGGGGGCGGATGGCGGATGAGGGGCTCTCGAGTTCCGCTATCGGTCCCATCCTGCGGCGAGTAGCCGAAGCCGCCGGCGTAGAGCAGCGCTACACCAGCCACTCCTTCCGACATGGCTTTGCCAACTGGGCGATCGACGAGGGCTGGGACCTCATCAGCATGATGAGATATGTGGGTTGGAAGAGTGTTCAGAATGCCCAAGGGTACGTTCAGCCCAAGTTCAATTTTGGCAAGCTCGCCATCGGTCAGCCGGCCTCGCTCAGTGCGCCGCGGTGGGAGCCTGGCCATGGTGAGGTCTTCCCAGGCATCGCGGAGCGTCTGGAAGACGACGAGTAACGTCGTGATAACCTGCTACACCTCGCTTCAACCAAGATTTTTCAGGCACATCAGATGAACGCAGCCCACCAAGCCACTACTGCCGGGGAAGACCAGCTGGATCTGTTCCGCTCGCCGCAATCCCCATCTGATCTGGAGAAAAAGGCGCCGTGGCCCGTGCCGGCGGATGGCTTATGTGGTGACCGTTGGTTGGAAACTGGTAATCCCTGGCTTGAAGATCAGGTTGCGTAAAAAAACCGCCCTTGTGGCGGTTTTCTCTTTCACGGTTGCAGTGACAACCTGTCATCCGGAGCTTCCACCGTCTTCTCAGGTGGAACTGGCACAACCCTCACCGAGCATGTAAGCGTGGAGCTTGCTGAGTCGAAATCACAGTCATCGATTTGCGACTTTCCTTGCGGCCTGGTCTTCGGCAAGACGAAAAA
Source organism: Pseudomonas sp. CP-1 (assembly GCF_021213715.1). Classification (NCBI taxonomy): domain Bacteria; kingdom Pseudomonadati; phylum Pseudomonadota; class Gammaproteobacteria; order Pseudomonadales; family Pseudomonadaceae; genus Pseudomonas; species Pseudomonas sp. CP-1. The sequence goes on along the minus strand of NZ_JAJQKY010000007.1, from coordinate 262,525 downwards.
TCCAGACGTCTGAGGTTCTGCGTCGAACCTCACGTGCTGGACCGGGTTGAAGACGCCAGGCAGGGATTGAACATACCACCAGGCGGCTAGGGCAACGCCTGACAATGTCGCCAGGTCCTGCAAGAACTTGAACCGCACGAGAAGGCTTAGCGCTACCAGTAATAGGCCGGCCGCAGTCACCAGGTAGCTCACGGATACAGCCGGGCCGTATAGGGCCAGCAAGGTGAAGCCTGCGACCATAGCGAATGCTGTTGCGGATGCGACCCTCTTCAACCAGTACGATTTCCAACGGCGCTCGAGTACGTCGAGCCAACCGGTGAACCGTCCCCACTGGACGGCGATTTGATCCTTCAATTTCTTCAACATCAGTAGGAATGTCCTTTCTGAGAACGATGGAGTTATGGGAATCGAATGAGATCCGGCGGAAGGGTGACGTTGAAGTGTTGTGTCAACCCACCACAGAATCGCTCCCATTCTTCGGGCCCGGCCGGTTCGTGAGTGCAGTCCAGGCATTGGCCCTCCCCCGCCATCTGCTCTGCGATCGTCCGATGAAGGTCAATGCCGGCATGCTTGGAAAAGCGACCAACGCTGTTGCCGTCCGAACAGTTGACCCAGACGGTACCGCCGTCATGGCTGACGAGAACCTCGTAGATCAGTTCGCTGCCTTCTGGCTGGATGATGATCTGCTGTTGCATGACCGCGTCCTTCAAAGAAATTAGGGCTATTCAGCCTGGGATGATTGGGGGCTGCCGCTCATGTCGCAGTTGAAAGGCAGATCCCTTACCGCACGCCATGCGTCGGCGTAGCCGCGGTCGTGAGACGCACTTGGCACCACGACGGTGGACAGGCATTTTGCCTGGACCTGCAGGCTATACGCTCGTACGACTTCAGCAGGCACCACCTCGTCGTTTTGGCCGATCAAGTGCCTCTGGGGGATGCCGGCGAGGCGAGCCGAGTATTCCAGTGGCGAGAGCGATCCGAGCAGAGGGGTGATGTTCTTGAGCTTCGTCCAGGTCACAGGATCGACATTCCCTGCGATGGTTTGAACTTGTCCAACGTCATCACGCTCGCCGGCTAGGATCAAAGCTATGGCAGCGCCGCCGGAATATCCCACCAGTTCGAAGGACTCAGTCCGGTACCGGGATTTCAGGTTGTTCAAGGCGGAGTTCATGGCATCAACAGACGCCCGCCCAAAGCGTTCGGACGTCCAGAGCGCTGGTTTGCATGCACCAGTGATGACGAACTGGCAAGGCCGGGCCAAGTACGCTGCTGGCGCGGGATCTTCAGCCGCGAATTGAGCCATCAGAGACGTGTGAGGTGTAGGATCTGTGCTCGGTTGTGTTCGGGTGGCCCAGGCATGGCCATCGCCCTCGATGTACACCCGAAGTGTGCGGTATCTGGTACCGGCGGGCACTAAGGCCTGGATATTGTAGGGGGATGAAAGCAATACCTCAGGGTGCAGACTGGACCCGCTCGAGATTTCCTTGAGGTTGACGTTGTTGGCGCAGCCTGAGAGGGCTAGGAGCGCGCCGGCGGCGAGGATAATGCGGTTAAGGGCGATGTACATCGGCTTTCCTCGGTCACATGGACAATGGCCCGCACGAGGCGGGCCATTGTGATTTGCGGAACGACTTCCTGGTATGTCCTAGAAGTCGTAGCGAGCTTTCAGCGAGAAGGTGTCGGCGTTGAAGTCGGCTTTGCGCAGGTAGTTGTACGAGGCACCGAAGGTCATGGCACCGACGCTGTACTCCGCGCCTACGCCAGCCTCGTAGCTGTTGCGAGTCGGCTTGGCGGCGTTGCTGACGAAGGCGTTGCCACCCAGTACGAATGCGCTGGTGGTGTCAGCCTGGTCGGCGGCGAAGTCGTGGTAGGTCATCAGGGTGACTTCCGGCTTCAGAGTGCCGTTGCCGACGTTGAAGTCCTTGGCGAAGCGCACACCGGCGCCCAGCTCGGCAACTTCGATGCGCTGGCCATCTACCGACAGTGCCGCGGAGGAGCCCTTCTCGGTGTAGCCGTCGATCTTCAGGTTGCTGTAGCGCAGGGCTGCACGAGGTTCGACGATGTAGCCGTCACCCACGTTGAAGCCGTAGCCGCCCAGGACGTTCAGGCCGAACAGGTCGGAATCGTAGTCGCCCTTCGCGGTGGTGCCAGCGATGTGACGCTTGGATTCGTTGTCGTTCTTGCCGAAGGTCAGGCTGGCGTCGACGAAGACCGGACCTTGCTTCCAGCTGCCGTAGGCGATCAGAGCCTGGCTCTTCACATCGGTGCTGTTGCCGTCGTCGGAGTCGACATCGCTGGTGGCGTAGCTGTAGGCCAGACCGAGGGTGGTCTGCTCGTTCAGCTTGCCGTCGGCGCCGATGATGATGCCATCAGTATCGGCGCTGAAGCCTTCGATCTGATTGCGACGGTTTTGGTCGGCATCGCTATGCAGGGCCTTGATCCATACACCGGTTTCTTGCAGAACGTCGCCGGAGGACATGCCAGACGAGGAGCCCAGACGGGAGTTGATGGCGTTGGAAACCAGCGATTGGGTACCCATCGCAGCTTGGGTAGCGCCGCCGTTCACCTGGGGTGCCAGTTGCTCGGCCAGCTTGGCGAGTTCAGCTTCAGAAGCGTTGGCGAAGGCCTGGAAGACCTGGTCGTCGCTGCTCATGTTGCCCATGACCGAGTCCACGAAAGGAGTGATGGCGTTCAGCGCGTTACGGCTGGAGCCCTGGCCTTTCAGGATGTCCTGAGCGGCGTCACCGGTTTTGCCGGTAACCACGGCGGTGACCAGCTGCTCGCCGATTTCGTAGGACTTGACCTGCAGCAGAGCGGAGCTGCTCTTTACTTCGAGCCCAGAGTTCTGAATGTCGTCCGCTGATACCAGGGTATACGCAGTGCCCTGGCGGGTACCGGTGAAGTCGCCCGGGTTGGCGGTGACATTTAGCTTGCTGCCGGCAGCGAAACTGGCGGTGCCGTCGACGCTGACCACCGGAGTGTTCACGTTGGTGCTGTCGCTCAGGCGGACCTGCAGAGCTGCTCCGGAGGCGATGCTCAGGTTGCCGGTCAGGTCGGTGTGAAGGTTCGACAGGTTCAGTTGGCCGCCCTTGATCTGAACGTCATCGGCTTCGATTTCGCCACCGATGAAGTTGGCGTTGCCATTGACCTGCATGGAGTCCAGGCCTTCGATGTCGCCGGCGATGGTACCGCCGTTGAAGCGAAGGATGGTCTGCATGTTGCCATCGATGGATTTCTCGCCACCCTGAATCAGGCCGCCGTTCTGGGTGATGATGAAGTGGTCCGTACCGCTGCCATTGCCCGGGCGATTGCCGATCTGGATGGCGATGCCGTCGGCAACGATGTTGCCGCTGTTCACGATGCCGTTGTTGCCCAGGTCGGAGTTGGGGCCGGTGGAGTCCATCACCAGGATGCCGCGAGAGTCGGCACCGCGAGCGATGATGAGGCCGGTGTTGACGATGGCGTTGTAGTGGGTGTCGTCGACGGAAATGCCGATCGCATTGTCGCCCGCAGCGGAAATGCCGCCGTTGTTCAGGATGTCGTGGCCAAACTGCACGTCGTCCAGTTCGATGCCGATGGAGTTGTCGCCGGACACCGAGATGTTGCCCTTGTTTTCAACATCGGCGCCGATCTTGGTCTGGTTGTTCAGGTCAGCGCCGTTGGAGAAGGCGGTAATACCCTTCGCGCCTTCACCAGTGGCGACGATGTTGCCGCTGTTGATGACATCGCCTTCCAGCTTCGTGTTGCCGATCTCGATACCACGGGCTTTGTCGGTTTCTACGCCGTCCGGATCATCCAGGACGTCGATATTGCCGTTGTTGATCAGGCTGTTGGCACGGACGCCGTCCATCACGATACCGACCGCGCCGGCCCCGGTCAGGTCGATGTTGCCGTTGTTGATGATGTCGCCGGTGACTTCGGTTCGAGTGGCGTTCTGGTCGTCGCTGATGTCCAGGTCCAACCCGTCGACAGCCGAGCCGCGGGCGGTGATGTTGGCGTTGTTGACCAGATTGCCGTTGATCTTCACGCCTTCGAAGCCAACCCCATCCTCGCCTTCGATGCGCTGAGCATTGCCAGTCAGGGTGACGTTTCCGTGTTCGCTGAGCGACAGGGCGACTTCGGTATCACCGCTGACATCCTGGGTCAGGTCGGTTACGCCCGAGACAGCGTATACGTGAGTGCTTGCTGCGATCGATGCCGCCAGCAGAGTCTTGCGCAGGGTGCTCTTGTTCACAGGTACTTCATTCCTTGTCTGATGGTTTTCAGCCTCCTTGCACCTGACGAAGTCTCTACTTCGGGCATCGTAGCAGTGGAGGTGAATGGCCAGCATAACGAGGCAAGCTGTGGATTCAAGCCAAGACGCGCTTTTTTTGGCGCCATTTTGCCAGCATTTTCATTTCTCATATTCGGGAATGAATCTGGCGTTATGGTCAAGAAAAATCAGTGGTTTATCAAACCTCCAGGGCTTCAAAGGCCGATTTTCGGCGGAAAATTGGCGCCCGATATTTGGATGTGAAGCTTTTCACAGATGGCATGGCCTAGTAATATCACTGCCCGATGTCTCAGAGCAGACACATAAAGCTCCGCGCGTATGCGATTACGCAACCGTGGGGTCCGTTGAAATGAGGGGGGAGCAGTGCTCTCTACTAAAGCCGGTACCAGCCTGTGGCTCGGTTCCTTCGCCTCCATTCGCCGAGAGCGAAGGGACGGTTTCTGCTTTAGTAGAGCGCACCTTTTTGGGTGTTCCCCCCTGATCCATTGGAGGGGGGTACCATGCTGTCGAGTGCGACGATTTCTGTCGATGATCTTCAGGCCAGGGCGCTGGCCGCGGATGAGGCTGCAAAGCAGGAGTTTCGGAACAAGGTTCTCTCGTATGCGAACGACTTCAGATTCGCGCTGAAAGAAGCCAGCCGCCTGTTAGGAGTTAGTGCCGGGTTCCTTCGCAATTATGCCGCCCGGAACAACATCGAGTTCTCAGATCCTGAGCTCCGAACCAAAGAGGAGAGCAAGTCGATCTTCAAGCAGTACGAGGAGATCCGCTTGTCTAAGGAACCCAAGCGCGTTGAGCCGCGAAAGCCGTTGCTCAAGCCAGACGAACTCCAGTTACCGCCGCAACTCGACCTGCTTTCCAAGAAAGCGCACTGGGAGCGCCAGAACAAGTTCCTGGAGCGCGTCCAAGAGCTGGCCCAGACCATGACCATGAAAGAGGTCAGCAAACTGGTTGGTGTCAGCCTTCGTTTCCTCAAGAACTTCTCCTACGAACACGACATTGAGTTCGTGGGTTCCAAAGCCCGGCCGGTTAATGAGGCGCTGTCCCCTGTCTTCATCGCTGAAGAGCCGCCTTGCCCCAAACTGATCCAGTTCCTGTCCCGCCCCATGCCTCGGGCAACCGACATCTACGAGGACGAGATCACCGAGAGCGAAGAAGTCCTGAACACCGAGCAGGTCGACAGCCTCGCGATTGTAGAGGCCGTCACCGCCCCCGAATCGAGCGAGTGCACAGCACCCACTGAAGCTCAGGTGGAGGTCGTTCAGGACCAGAGTGTGGGTGGGAATTCAGAGTTCGATCGTTATAGTCCGAAAGCTCCTGCACTCCGGAGTGATACCGACTTGAACATCCTTACCCTCCCCCACAATCGGGCTGATGAGACAATATCGACATCAGCTTCCGTTGACCAACTAACCGCCGCCGGAGCCTCTCCAGGCATCAACGGTGAGCGTTTACTGGGCAACCTTCCACTGCCAGCGACATTTGTGAATCAGAGGAGCCAGGGCGCAGCCTGGACGGCCTGGTATGGTTCAGCAAAAGCGGTGGCCAGCGTATTTGAACAGATATGCAAAGCGAAGATCTCCGCCCTCGGCGATACGCGGATGCTGATGCGTGTACCGCCCCACGCCGCGCTGACCTCGTTGTTCATTTCTCCGCAGTGCTTCACCGCGATCGTGGACGCATTTCCGGCCGATGAAGCAGCCAATCTTTTCCCCGCTAGCCGCTTGGAGGCCAACCTCAAGCATTTGCTCGGTGCTGAAGTGGGAGAGATAGGGGAGCCCACAGGATTCGGAAAAAATCGTACGCTAAGATATTGTGGACAACCATAGTAGTCGAAACGCCTGTCCTCTAGCCTGTGGCCAGATCGCACTGCGCAGTGGTTTAGCCGAACCTCTTGGAATCACGACGACCCTCCGAGTTAAGCACGGGCACGCGTTCGCCTTCATCCCAACCCAAAGTCGAGCGCACCAGCCGGGCAGTCGTCGTAGGTATCGTCGGCCAGTACCGACTCCACTTTATAGGGAGTGAGCGTGGCTAGATCAATCACTCTCGACCACTGCCATAGTGCATCGGTCACAGTGGTTCAGGCTGCTGGGAAGCACTGTGGCCGGGCGCGAACTCCCGCACCCGGCTGCCGATGAATGAAGGGTGATCCTATGGCGCGGATACCGTATCCCCAGCATTTCCTGTCTCAAGAATAACAATTGAAGGACGATATACTTAATATCACTGGTAGCTTCGAGTCATCAGTGATGAACCGTCCGCATCTTGGTACGGCGATGCCGTCATCCAGGATGAGCTAAAAATGCGGGAATTGCAGAGGGTGATGACGTTGATCTATAGCTTCAGTCAGGCGGTTCTCAATCGCGAGGCTTCTAGGCTTCTAGGCGTAGCTAATCAAATGAGGGAGCAAGCCACTCTACTCGAAAACTGCGGATACAACGATCTGGCCAATTCGATTTTGTTGGAATTTGACAAGCTTATGCTCGTGATTGAACAGATTTATGAAGCCATGGATCAGGAAGTCATGGATCAGCTTGGTAACAACGCTAGTCCTGGGGGGGGGGGTATGAGCGCCTCGAATGAAAAGCATTAACCATATATAAACATAATTGTCAATAGGGATTTTGGCGTAGACTGCAACCTGCTGCATGATGTTATTATGCCATCATGCGCGCCTAGAGAATTTAATTAATGAAGTCGGTCAGTCGGTCAGTCGGTCGGTCAGTCAGTCGGTCGGTCACATCTGTTGAACAGGTATTCCCCGCTTCAGAACGTTTGATTTCAGCGACTGATCCGAGTGGGAAAATCATTTACTGCAATGATGAATTTGCAAGCATAAGTGGCTACACCCGTGAAGAGTTGGTGGGCAGCCCGCATAATTTGGTTCGACATCCCGATATGCCTCCCGCTGTTTTTGGGATTATGTGGAGTTATCTGAAGGCTGGCAAAAGCTGGATGGGTATTGTAAAAAATCGCTGCAAAAATGGTGACTATTATTGGGTCAGCGCTTATGTCACGCCAATCATCGAAAACGGCTCATTAACGGGTTATGAGTCTGTTCGAGTCAAGCCAAGTCGAGAACAAATAGAGCGCGCACAAACGATTTATGCTCGCTTGCGAACAGGTAAAGACGCCGTCCCACTGAACCATCACTGCGCAGTGTTCCTCGCAAAACTGGCTTTACCGATTATTGCGGCAACACTTTCGGTTTGCGCATCAACACTACTCCCAGGCGCGCTAGATCAAGCAGTAACAGCCGGGCTTTTTCTTGGTATGGGATGGTGGTTGTATAAGAGAGAGGGAAACTTAATTAACCAGATTATTCAAAGTGTCCCTAATGCATTTTCAGATCCGGTAAGCGCTCTTACATATAGTGACAGATACGGCGCTTCAGCAAGATTAGAAATGATATTGCTAAGCGAGGATGCGCGCCTTAAAACTGCCCTCACTCGATTAGGTGATCTAGCTAGCCAGGTGGCCGAAGCCGCTGCTGACTCGTCCTTGCTCTCTAACCAAACTGAACATGCCTTACTGGAACAGCGAGCTGAAACGGACATGACGGCAGCTGCCATGACAGAGATGTCAGCATCAATCAACGAAGTAGCCGGACATGTGCAACAAACGGCCAATGAAGCGCAAACCGCAAATGAACTGGCTGAACAAGGGGATAGAGTCGCGGGGACTTCCCGTGAGGCGATACAGCTTCTTGCGACTACAGTAACGAATATCAGTACTGCCGTAGATAACCTTGCCAGCGAAACGCAGCAAATTATGTCTGCCGCAGAGGTGATTCAATCGATCGCAGATCAAACGAACTTACTTGCACTCAACGCAGCCATTGAAGCTGCTAGAGCTGGTGAGCAGGGGCGCGGTTTCGCGGTGGTTGCCGACGAAGTTCGAGCCTTGGCCAGTAAAACCCGCGTGTCAACTCAGCAAATCCAAAGCGTCATCGAAAGCCTCAAAAAAGGTGCAGATGAAGCTGTTGATATTGCAAAATTGGGTATTCGCGAGGCAGACCACGGCGTACGACAAGTTATTGAAGCCCAAAGTGCTCTTCAAGGGATTCGTGAGGCTGTTGAACGGATCACTGGAATGAGCCAGCAAATGGCAGCGGCCGCAGAAGAACAAGCCCATGTCGCCGAGGATATTGCTCGCCAGATAAACAATGTCGCCGGGACGGTTGAGAAAACAGCGAACAATGCCCACTCCGCAGTGATTCGAGGCGGTGAACTTGAAAACACATCCCGTGGGCTGCACGCATTGGTCGAGCGCTTCAACAGATAGTGTCTTGTGGTGTGAGTGAGGTTCAGAAATGAGTCAAGGATACCGTGCGGCAGTAGATGCGGCTGCTATTTTTTCAGAAACAGACATGGCGGGAAACATTACTTATGTCAACGAACAATTCTGTGCTATTTCTGGATATAGCGCGCACGAGTTGATCGGGCAAAATCATCGTATCCTGAATTCATCTCTGCATCCACCTGAGTTCTTTGCGGAATTGTGGAAAACAATATCGTGCGGAAAAGTTTGGAAAGGTGAAATTTGTAATATTCGTAAGGACGGTACTCTGTATTGGGTAGAAAGCACCATCGTGGCCACCTACGATGGCAAAGCCAACGTACGTAAATACGTTTCTATCCGCTTCGACGTAACAGAAAAGCGAAAGCTGATGGAAGTATTGCAGTGGCGCGCAGATCATGATGTATTAACCGGTTTGCCTAATCGTTCTTTGCTAAACGACCGGTTTAAACAGTCTGTCGCCGCAACACATAGGAATCACAGTTCGCTTGCTGTGTGTATCCTCGACCTCGATGGCTTTAAATTGATCAATGATCGATACGGCCACGCGATAGGTGATCGTTTGTTGGTAGAGGTGAGCGAACGTCTGAAAAAAAACATTCGGGGTGAAGATACTGTCGCACGGTTAGGTGGAGATGAGTTCGTAATTCTTTTGGGCTTATTGAATACGAATGAATTAGAAATGGCGATGGAGAGGATTTTAACGTCTATTTCCCTTGCATATACAATCGACGGTATAGAGCTTAATATTTCTGCAAGTATCGGCGTCACCCTCTACCCAAAAGATGACGCCGATATAGACTCGCTCCTACGTCATGCAGATCAGGCTATGTATAGAGCTAAACTGAGAGGTCGTAACTGCTTTCATTTGTTCAATATGCTGCTGNACTCGCTCCTACGTCATGCAGATCAGGCTATGTATAGAGCTAAACTGAGAGGTCGTAACTGCTTTCATTTGTTCAATATGCTGCTGGATAATGAAGCCAGAACAGCTTTCGAGACCGTGGTACTTGTTAGCAAAGCTTTACGTAATGAAGAGTTATGCTTGCATTACCAGCCAAAAATAAATCTGAGCAGCGGGACAGTTACTGGTTATGAAGCCTTGCTGCGCTGGCAGCATCCGCAAGAGGGTATAATCTATCCGCAAAACTTCATCCCGTTTGTTGAACAAACTAATCTGATTGTAGATATTGGCAACTGGGTTATTGAGCAGGCATTAACTCAAATCAGTCGCTGGGCGGAGGTTGGTCAGACTTGGGGTGTGGCCGTGAATATTGCAGCCTTACATTTTCAACGAGAAGATTTTGTCGAGAACTTGAAAGATTTATTATCCCGTTTTCCAAATTCCGCACCGCAGTTGTTAGATATAGAGATTGTCGAATCAGTAATGTTNGGATAATGAAGCCAGAACAGCTTTCGAGACCGTGGTACTTGTTAGCCCGGATTTCTCATGACCGCATAAACAAAAACGGCTGAAAGCCTTATGATTCTTGTCGCCAAACAAAGCCCCATAAGTCTTCAGCCGCGCACAAAATGCTACCAGAAAAACTCCACTTTTCACCCCTCTCTCGCCGCCTCGTCGAGGCCTCTTTCACCGGTGGTCACATCACCTCGGATGCGGGCTTGTTGCTGCTGCGCGAGGTCGACCAGCAACATGGCTTGACCCGCCGCCTGGCCAAAATCGTTCCCGATCGGCGTGATCCTGGGCGTGTCCAGCACGGACTGCAGACACTGCTCGCCCAGCGTATCTATGCACTGGCCGCCGGCTACGAGGATCTCAACGATCATGACGGCCTGCGCCATGACTACGCGCTGCAGACTGCGGTCAACCGCCTGCAACCGCTGGCCGGCAAATCCACTCTGGGGCGCCTGGAACAGCAAGCCGATCGCGAAACGGTGGTGCAAGCCCATCGCCTGCTGTGGGAGCACTTCATCGCCCAGCATGACCAGGCGCCGGCTGAGATCGTGCTCGACTTCGATGCGACCGATGTGCCGGTGCATGGTGATCAGGAAGGGCGCTTCTTCCATGGCTATTACGACCATNAAAAAACTTGGCGTTACATTTTCAATGGATGATTTTGGGACTGGGTACTCCTCGCTGAGTTATCTCAAACAGCTCGAGACGCAATCAATCAAGATTGATCAATCATTTATTCGTGGAATACTTGTCGACAAAAACAGTCTATTATTGACGATAGCTATTATTGGCTTAGCTAAGTCATTTAATAGAGAAGTTATTGCCGAAGGCGTGGAGTCGGTGGAGCAAGCTAAACTTTTGATGCGGCTAGGTTGCGACTCCGCACAGGGCTATAGTTTTGCGAAACCTATGCCGGTGGAAGATGTTATCGGCTGGGCTGAACAGTTTGTACCAATTCATCTATCCATGAGTTCCGAATAGATTTAAAAGGCTGAAGTCAATAAGCCAATTAAGATACAGAGCGTTTATAGATAAGTTGACATCCGGAGTGTTGAAGTGCAGTAAGTACGAGCCTCTTCGCTCTTGTTTTGATGATAAAACTTATCATCACTAACTTGGTCATCACTGAAATAAACTTGGCGACAGTGCTTTTCTGCCAATTTACTGCTCAACATCAATATTTTCGCTCCTGACTTCGTCATACTCTGCATCACGGGCCTCCATACTTTGGTCAAAATTGAGGCATTATCGATCAAACTGATGCGCAGCTAACGAGCTGATATCGGCGTCCTAGGAATCATATGTTAAATGCCAAGCCAGAAACCCAAAAGAAAAAAGTCACGGTAGCTGTCAAGCTTCGCCCAGCAACGTTCTACACTCTGGAGGGATGGCTCTTGCTTGGGGGCGCGAACCTGCCTGAACCGTCAACCCTAGCTAGTTTCTTAGAAAACCTTGCTGATACGTGGGCGCGCGACGTAATTAACCAAAATCCTGCTGAAGCAGGACAGCTACGCTCACTTAGGCGTCTACCACTGCCTTTCAATCCGGTTGATGCTGACCCGAAAAAGTCTGATCGTTAACCAATTATTTCGAGCAGATCTGATGCTGAAAAAAATATCCACATCGCAAGTANGGTCGCCATCTGCTGGTGAGCTATTTGCGCCCGAGCAACATCGATGGCGCCCGACACAGTTGGGCCATCCTGGCACTGCTGGTCAAGTTCATTCGCCGCTTCTGGCCAGAGACCCGCATCGTGTTCCGCGGTGACGGCGGTTTTTGCCGACATCGCATGCTCGACTGGTGTGACCGCAAGCAGGTGGATTATGTGGTGGGTCTGGCCCGCAACACCCGCCTGCAGCGGATGGCGGCGCCGGCCATGCAAGCTGTCGCCGAGGCCTACCAAGAAACCGGGCAGAAGATGTCCGGCGTGTATCGCTTCCTCTATCAGGCCGGTAGTTGGCGTAGGCGCCGCCTGGTCGTGTCGCGCCTGGAACATGGCGAGCAGGGTGCCAATCCACGCTTCATCGTCGTGTCCCGCTTTGCCGAGGATGCTGCCCAGCAGTACTACGAAGACTACTGCGGCCGTGGCGACATGGAGAATCGGATCAAGGACCAACAGTTGGATCTGTTCGCCGACCGCACCTCCAGCCCACGCTGGTGGACCAACCAGTGGCGGCTGATGCTGTCGGCCTTTGCCTATGTGCTGTTCGAACGGCTACGCGATCATCTCCAGGGCACCGCATTGGCGCGCATGAGCATCCATAACCTGCGCTTGAAACTGCTCAAGATCGGTGCGGTGATCATTCGCAACAGCCGGCGCATCCGCGTGCTGATCAGCGAGGCCTATCCGCATCAGGAACTCTTTGCGGGGCTGGTTGCCCGCCTCAAGCCGACCTGAACAGGCGGGCGCCCCCGGCCCGGCTCAATGGGGGAAAGGGGGCAGTGCGCCCCATACGCGGGAATTGAATAAAAAACGATCAATTTTTAGCGGTGGAAGGCAGGTTGTTGATACACCGAGNGAGCCTACAGAATTCGGAAAAAATCGTACGCTAAGGTTTTCCGATCAGTCGTAGGCCCGCCAGTTGGTGTGTTCCGTTCCTCTATCGGTCTTCGCGGGTGTGCCACAGGCGCAGCAGGTAAATAGTTGAATCCGCTACCTCGTAACGCATCTCGTATTGGCCGATCTGAATTCGGCGTACGTCCTTTGGCTCGAACTCCTCTAGGCGTTCGCCAATGCGCGGGTTAGTCAGAAGCGTGGTAGGTGCTGTGGTGAGTTGCTGCACTACTCGTGCTGCGGCAGGTTGATTCGCCAAGGCCAGAAACTCGTATAGCCTGGTAATGTCGGAAAGCGCCTTGCTTGTCCACTTCAATTCCATCAGCGCGGCACCGGCAACGGAGTGTCGGTGCTAAGACTGTCAGCCCAGGCCTGGACGGCTTGGTGATCAATAACGCGTCCAGCGTCAACATCAGCCAAGGCCTCACGGGTCAGGCGACTACGCTCTTCTTCCTGGTCTATCCAAGCAGACAGGGCTTGCTTGACGATCCAGTTTTTAGAGCGCTCCAGACGCTCAGCCATCAAATCGACTTTTTCCGCCAGCTGAACCGGAACGTGAGCTGTGACAGATCGGGTTTTGGCGGTGGTTGCCATATGCGGTTAGTCCTGATTCGTTTCGATTTAAATATAATCATAGTGAATAATAATGTGTCGTCAAGCGTGATGTCAGGTTGGGCTATACTCTAAACTGACGTCAGGGCACCTTCTAGCAATCCGTCAGTTTAGGGCCCTGAAACTATAATGTTGACACCTGATAGCAAAGGTTATAGATTTCAGCCTTACACAATCGGTAAAATTCTCGACTTTTGCGCTTGCGGAAGTACCAAGGGGAGAGTCTTATGAATCAAATTGATTTGAAGAGTCCCTGTGAATGCTCGGACTATGAAATTGATGATTTCATGCGCCTGGTTACGGAAGGGTGCGAGGTGGCAGTTGGTGGGCTACGGAAAAGGGTAATGGCTGCCAAACACTTAGTTTTCCTGCGCACCGATGGACAGTTGGTTGGAGTAGCTGCAATGAAGAATCCCCATGATGGGTATCGTCTGAGGGTGGCTAATGCATCTGGGGTTCCGTTAGTGAAGCAGGAATTCCCTTATGAGCTGGGTTGGGTATTTGTCGTCCCTGCTGCTAGAGGCAATGGTTACGCGCACGCTCTCGCAAAAGCCGCAGTAACACATGTAAACAAAAATGGAATTATTGCTACATCAAGAACTGACAACTTGGCGATGCATCGTATCTTGATCCATCTCGAATTCACTCCGTCAGGATCCACATATTGTTCAACCCTCGACAACTATAAGTTGCAACTTTTTTTACGAGAGTCCCGCGTACATTTCCTGTCTGTAAACCGAATTTAGATTTCATAGAGTTGCACAATTACATTTATGAATTGATCACATAAATTTCTTATCTAAAAATTTCAAAACCTGAGGATAATCCATGTGGTGGTTAATTACAGTCGCAGCCATAGCCATATTATTGGTCGTAGTCCGCTGGGGTGGGAGCGATGTCCGTTTTATTGGGCGAAGCATTGGTGTCGCACTGAATATCAAGCCTCATCTCATCGAGCAAATGGCCTTAAAAATGGGTCAGGAACGATCTTCAATGCTCGCTAAGGGAAATCCTGAAGAAGACTTCCCAAATCTGGTGAAATACGCCGACCCCGTTGCCTGAGTTTCCCGATGAAGCAGATGACCTTCGCCGACGCCGAGTACGCCGGCAAGCGTAAGCAGACCCGCAAGGAGTTGTTCCTGATCGAGATGGATCAGGTGGTGCCGTGGCAGGGACTGATTACTCTGATCGAGCCGCACTACCCGAAGGGCGAAGGTGGCCGTCCGGCGTATCCGTTGATGGCGATGCTGCGCGTGCACCTGATGCAGAACTGGTTCGGCTACAGCGACCCGGCTATGGAGGAAGCGCTTTACGAAACCAACATCCTGCGCCAGTTTTCTGGGCTGAGCCTAGAGCGCATCCCCGACGAAACCACCATCCTCAACTTCCGCCGCCTGCTGGAAAAGCATGAACTGGCGGCTGGGATTCTGGCCGTGATCAACGGCTACTTGGGCGATCGCGGCCTGTCGCTGCGCCAGGGCACCATCGTCGATGCCACACTGATCCACGCGCCGAGTTCGACCAAGAACCAGGACGGTAAGCGCGACCCGGAAATGCACCAGGCCAAGAAAGGTAATCAATGGTACTTCGGCATGAAGGCCCATATCGGGGTGGATGATGAGTCGGGCCTGGTGCATAGCATGGTAGGCACGGCAGCCAACGTGGCCGATGTCACTCAGGTCGATAAGCTGCTGCACGGCGACGAAAATGTGGTCTGTGCCGATGCTGGTTATACCGGAGTGGAGAAACGCCCCGAGCATGAAGGTCGCCAGGTCATTTGGCAGATTGCCGCCCGGCGCAGCACCTACCAGAAACTGGGCAAGCGTAGCGTTCTGTACAAAGCCAAGCGCAAGATCGAAAAAGCCAAGGCTCAAGTCAGAGCGAAGGTTGAGCACCCGTTCCGGGTGATCAAACGTCAATTCGGCTATGTGAAAACTCGCTTCCGTGGCCTGGCCAAGAATACGGCACAGTTGGTGACACTGTTTGCGCTGTCGAATCTATGGATGGCCCGTCGGCATTTACTGAGCAATGCAGGAGAGGTGCGCCTGTAATGTGGGGAATAGCCGCCGCGAGGTGTTCGCAGCGGCTAAAAAGACAGAAATGAGTTAGCGATCTGAGCATTTTTGATCGACTTGTCACTTTCAAAATCGGTGGTGGCCGAAGTCAGCCAAAAACATATGGCTACTTCAGACCATCCCTAAGCAGCTAAAAAGCTTCCCTACACAAACGATGCAGGCTGCTGTCACAACCACTTTTATCTACCAAATATCGTTGAATATGCATCCCAAAAACGTCAAGTGGTGGCAGCAACGAGTAGTAGAACGCGGTTTTGACCCTCGACTTAACCTAGAAAATGTTGAGATCGCATTTATGTACTTGCGGGATGCAGGGAGCGAATTTGATATTTTAACATCGCGGGCATTTTTGAGCTCATACATTGCCAAGTATGAAAGTTAGTGATTAGTCCCGAAACTTTATTACCCCCCCATTGTTAATTCCGTGACGTTATCAGCCATTTGCAAATAGAGCAGTGCGTCTTTCGCATCCGTAAATAGAGGGGACCCCCTTGCAAGGACAACGTATCGGTTATGTCCGGGTCAGCAGCTACGACCAGAACCCGGAGCGCCAGCTGGAGCAGGCCGAGGTGAACAAGCTGTTCACCGACAAGGCCTCTGGCAAAGACACCCAGCGTCCGCAACTGGAGGCCTTGCTCGGCTTCGTCCGCGAGGGTGACACCGTTGTCGTGCATAGCATGGATCGCCTGGCCCGCAATCTGGATGACCTGCGCCGCCTGGTGCAAAAGCTGACCAAGCGCGGCGTGCGTATCGAGTTTTTGAAGGAAGGCTTGGTTTTCACCGGTGAAGATTCGCCGATGGCCAACCTGATGCTGTCGGTCATGGGAGCCTTCGCCGAGTTCGAGCGAGCGCTCATTCGCGAGCGGCAACGCGAGGGCATCGCCCTGGCCAAGCAGCGCGGCGCTTACAGAGGCCGCAAGAAAGCCCTATCTGATGAACAGACCGTCATAGTCAGGCAACGGGCCGCTGCCGGTGAGCCGAAGGCCCAGTTGGCCCGTGAGTTCGGTATAAGTAGGGAAACCCTCTACCAGTACCTACGCACGGATGACTGACACATGCCTCGTCGCTCGATCCTTTCGGCCAGTGAACGCGACACCTTGCTTGCACTGCCGGACATTCAGGACGATCTGATCCGCTACTACACCTTCAACGAGTCCGACCTGTCGCTGATCCGTCAGCGACGAGGTGATGCCAATCGCCTCGGGTTTGCGATTCAGCTTTGCCTGCTGCGCTACCCCGGATACGCACTGGCCAGCGACAGCGTGTTGCCCGATCCGGTCATTGAGTGGGTGGCCCGACAGGTTCAGGTAGCTCCTGACAGTTGGGCAAAGTACGGTGAGCGCGATGTCACCCGCCGTGAACATGCCCAGGAGCTGCGCACCTACCTTGGCTTACTGCCGTTCGGGCTTTCCGACTTTCGTGCACTGGTACAAGAGTTGACCCACCTGGCCCAGCAGACCGACAAAAGCCTGTTACTCGCCGGGCAGGCCCTGGAGAGTCTGCGTCAACAACGGAGAATCTTGCCCTCCCTGACGGTGATTGATCGTGCCTGCTCCGAAGCCGTGGCACGAGCCAATCGGAGGATCTACCGTACCTTGATCAAGCCGCTGAATCAGTCGCATCGCAACAAGCTCGACGAATTGTTGACCCTCAAGGCGGGCAGCAATAGCACCTGGTTGACCTGGCTGCGGCAGTCACCATTGAAAGCGAATTCACGGCACATGATGGAGCACATCGAGCGGCTAAAGATTTTCCAACTGGTGGCCCTGCCCGAAGGGCTCGACCGGCACATCCACCAGAATCGCTTGCTCAAGCTTGCCCGTGAAGGTGGACAAATGACGCCGCAGGATCTGGGCAAGTTCGAAAATGAACGGCGCTACGCCACCTTGGTGGCCATGGTGCTGGAGAGCACCGCGACGGTGATCGATGAACTGGTTGAGCTGCACGACCGCATCCTGATCAAGCTGTTCAGCAGCGCCAAGAACAAGCATCAGCAGCAGTTCCAGAAGCAGGGCAAGGCGATCAACGACAAGGTTCGCCTCTACTCGAAAATAGGTCAGGCCTTGCTGGATGCCAAAGCGTCGGGTGACGATCCGTTCGCCGCCATCGAGGCCGTTTTACCTTGGGCTGAATTCGCCCAGAGCGTGACCGATGCCGAGCAGCTTGCACGCCCAGAAACGTTTGACCACTTGCACCTGGTCAGCGAGAACTTCAACACGCTGCGCCGCTACACCCCGGCTTTTCTGGAGGTACTTCAGCTACGGGCTGCACCCGCAGCGCAACGCGTGCTGGATGCTGTCCAGCAGCTGCGCGAGATGAACGCTGACAACCTGCGCAAGGTGCCATCGGACGCTCCAACCGCTTTTATCAAGCCGCGCTGGAAGCCGCTGGTGATCACGCCGGAAGGCATTGACCGGCGCTTTTACGAGATATGCGCCTTGTCCGAGCTAAAAAACGCGCTGCGCTCCGGCGACATCTGGGTCAAGGGTTCTCGGCAGTTCCGTGACTTTGAAGATTACCTGCTACCACCCGCAAAGTTTGCCGCGCTCAAGAAGGAACAGGCGCTGCCATTGGCGATCAACCCCAACAGCGACCAGTACCTGGAGGAACGTTTACAGCTGTTGGACGAGCAACTGGCGACCGTCGCCAAGCTGGCCAAGGACAACGAGTTACCTGACGCAATCCTCACCGAGTCCGGACTGAAAATCACGCCGCTGGATGCGGCAGTGCCGGACACCGCCCAAGCACTGATCGACAAGACCAGTCAGCTACTGCCGCGCATCAAAATCACCGAACTGCTGATGGATGTGGATGAGTGGACAGGCTTCACCCGCCACTTCACTCACTTGAAGGACGGTAGCCAGGCCAAGGATCGAACGCTGCTGCTGTCGGCAATCCTCGGTGATGCCATCAACATTGGGTTGACCAAAATGGCCGAGTCGAGCCCCGGCATGACCTACGCCAAGCTTTCTTGGCTGCAAGCCTGGCACATTCGCGACGAAACCTACTCGGCGGCGCTGGCCGAACTGGTCAACAGTCAGTTCAACCATGCCTTTGCGGCCAACTGGGGAGACGGCACCACCTCATCCTCCGATGGCCAGCGCTTCCGTGCAGGCGGTCGAGGCCAGAGCACGGGGCATGTAAACCCGAAGTATGGCAACGAGCCGGGACGGCTGTTCTACACCCATATCTCCGATCAGTACGCGCCGTTCAGCACCCGCGTGGTGAATGTCGGTGTGCGGGACTCGACCTACGTGCTCGATGGATTGCTGTATCACGAGTCAGATCTGCGGATCGAGGAGCACTACACCGACACGGCAGGCTTCACCGATCACGTCTTCGCTCTGATGCACCTGCTGGGATTTCGCTTTGCACCGCGCATCCGCGACCTAGGCGAAACCAAGCTGTATGTCCCACATAGTCTGCAGGACTACCCGACGCTGCGCCCGATGATCGGCGGCACGCTGAACATCAAGCACGTCCGTGCCCACTGGGACGAGATTCTGCGCCTGGCCACGTCGATCAAACAAGGCACTGTCACCGCCTCGTTGATGCTGCGCAAACTGGGGAGCTATCCGCGCCAGAACGGCTTGGCCGTGGCCCTGCGGGAGCTGGGCCGGATTGAACGCACGCTATTTATCCTGGACTGGTTGCAAAGTGTCGAGCTGCGTCGTCGCGTGCATGCAGGATTGAACAAGGGCGAGGCTCGCAATGCCTTGGCCAGGGCGGTGTTTTTCAATCGCCTCGGTGAAATCAGGGATCGGAGCTTCGAGCAGCAGCGCTACCGGGCCAGCGGCCTCAACCTGGTGACCGCCGCCATAGTGCTGTGGAACACGGTTTACCTGGAACGGGCCACCCAAGGGCTGGCTGATGCCGGGAAGCCGGTGGATAACGACCTATATCAGTATCTGTCGCCGTTGGGCTGGGAGCACGTCAACCTGACCGGCGATTACGTCTGGCGGCAGAGCCGCAAGCTGGAAGACGGGAAATTCAGGCCGTTACGACAGATCGGAAAACCTTAGCGTACGATTTTTTCCGAATTCTGTAGGCTCCCCGAGATACGATCACTCAGTAATGGAGGTAGCGCAGCGGAGGTTGCCCGGGCCGTAGAGTCGATCTGGCCTTGGACATCGCGTCTCCATGACCATGGCGGCTTTTCTCGGCACAACTGCGTAACCCTGCTAACGATTGGTGCTCTGCTGAAGGCATTCCACCGGCCCAATCTCGCGTCGACGGATGGGTTCCGCATCGACATGGCCATCACGACACTTCTGTCGCTGCTTCCTGACCCGCTGGATCGTCTGATCGCCACGTCGTCGACACGGGTTCGGCAGATTGGATATGCGGGCCTAGCGGGAGTCGAGGTGGCTGATGAAGCTGGTGCTGGAGAGTTTTGGCAGGCGGTAGGGACTGAAACCTTTATTGCCTGTGTCAATGAGGTCAAACGGCGGGCTCCCAAAATTGAGTCGGGCCTCACTCGCGTTTCGTCTTCGGAGCTGAAGGTTTTCGAACTGGAACGAACGCTTTTGGCGGCGCGCCCCGACTCCCAGGTGCTACACGAAATCTACTCCGACTTTGTCAGTAATACCGGCTCGCCCAACTGGAACAGCTTGCTCGACTCTCTGGAGTCCTACTCGGCCACGACCGAGATTCCGTTGGACGCCAAAGTCTTCACCCGTGATCTGTTCAACAAGCCTATTCAGAAACTGCCGACTCCAACCCTGGAGGCAGTACAAATCTTGCGAAAAGCCATCTGTACCAGTCTTCTGCAGGAGGAGCCTCTGGCGTTCCAACAGCGTGCAGAGAGGCAGATGGACGCAGTCCAGAAGGTTCAGTCGCAAATCAAGGATCTGGGTGACAACCTGACCGCGGCGAACATGCTCAAGCTGGCTGATCTTGCAGAGCAAGGCCGGACTCAAATACTGGCGAGTCGTGAGTGGTTCGAATCGGAAATAAAGACCTACGCGGCCGAGGTTCAGCACTGGCGAGAGTTCTTCGCAGATTGGCAACGCCTGGCGGCTCCTGCGGAGCAACTCAAGGAGAAGGCCAAGTCTAAAGGCAAAGAGCAGCCCGTTCAGGTAGTGGAGCCTGTTCCCGAATCTGACGTGGTGAAGGAGTTGCGAAGTGAGCTCGCTGATGCAGAGGACCGTAACCAGCATCTCGAGCAGGAGCTGAAGGTAGCGAAGAGTGAGGCTCATCGCCTTCGCCAGGCTGCGGATGCCCGGCCACTTCCCACTCAACAGTTCGCGCCTGAAGTCGAGCCATCTCTACTGCGCCGTATTGCAACTCGCAAGGGCATCACTCCGGTCGACGTCCTTGCGTACCTGCAGGTGACTTCCGGTGATCGCGTTGAGATTCTGGAGTCAGCGTGGAAGTCGGCGAAGGCGTCGGAGAAGTTTGCCTACTCCGAGCGCATGCTGGATCTGCTGGACACGCTGGTGAACCCCTACTTCGACTCCCTGGCTGCGGGCAACCCGGACTCTGTGTCACGCGAACTCCTTGGCGGCGCCTATGTCGCCAAGGAGTCGGATGCGACCAGCAATTGCGGCAAGATGCGCGCTCAGCGTGAATTCAGCTACCAAGGCCAGCGGATGTACTTCGAGCGTCATCTGCGGGTTGGATCTGGCATTGGCAACCAGGTGTGCATGCGCATTTACTTTCAGATCATCGATTCTAAGATCGTCATTGCGTACGCCGGAGAGCACCTGGAGATTGCCAGTACGAATTGAGCGGTGACGTCGCCCGGCGGGCCATCAATCGATGGCCGGCCGGAGCGAGAGTTTTTTCGGCGTTGGTCCCCCCGCTTTCCCCCCCTGACTACCCCGAGCCTTGAGTTTCTTCAGCGCCTGGTTTTGCCGTTTCCGTTGCAGGAAGGTTCCCATTCCGCGATATTCCAGGAACAGCTCAAGTTCTTCATCCTTGTTGGGCCGTATCAATGCGATGTAACCCTTGGAAATGTAGCGAGCAGGCTTGTCCTCCCGCTTTCCTCCAAGCAGAAGGCCCTTGCGATCATGATCAAGCACAAAGCCGATGAAGTGGGTTCCTGAAATCAGAATGATGGAAATCTCTACCTTGTGCTTCAGGCAGTAATCGAGGTAGCGATTTTGCTCGACTTGGGAGCGATCAATCATTGGCGTTGGTGTCTGTTGGGGCATACACATCCTTGTGCCCTCATTGTTGGGTTTTCATCAGGCAGCATAGAGCCGCGCCACATTACCGGGGACGGCTCCTGAGCATTTTTCATACCGGATACTATCGGATTGCCATCGGATTTTCCCCTCTGTCATGCGCTAGAAGGGAAAAACATCAGAGCATTCCTATTTGGTTTCGCGCCTCGAGTAGAAGGTTTGGCGCGGCTTTGACTGGCGTCGTAGTAAAGAATTCTACGGATCACCGTAAGCTAGGCTGATAATTGTCAATTCATGGGTAATTGCAGGAATACCGTTGACGATCGGTGTTTCATCGTGCTCGAGGAAGCTCCCGCCAACTGGTCGTGTATGAGGGAGAAAGCATCTCGCGCCGCATCGCCCAGCCGGCTTCCACTGGGATTGATGCTACCCGCAATGCCCCGCGTCCGAATCGTTCATTCACCAGGTCCATTGTTGCCATGAGGCTGTCGACGTTTCGCCGCGGTTGCGGGGCGAACATATCGTGAGTCAGACCCTCCAGCTGGCTGAGCCTGCACAGTTGTATGGTGCATTTCGAATATGCGAATCCGTCCCGGTAGATCCCGTGAAGGCCCTGGTTTGCGGCCTGAATTAGGTCGCGGGTGTCTGCAGTTGGTGTTGGTAGGAGCATTCTGGCCCCGTTCCAGTAACGTTCTGCAGGATCGGCAAACGGGCTGGTTTGAACCGAGACAACAAGTTCGCTGCAGACGGAGTCCTGCTCCCGAAGCTTTTCCGCTGCGCGAGTGGTGTACGCGGCCACTGCCTGGCGCAATTCCTCAAGCAGGTAGACACGCCGGCCGAACATCTTGGACGACACGATCTCTTTCTTCGGATCAGGATCATCGTGCATTTTCAGCCACTGCTCCCCGCGTAGTTCCCGGGCGGTTCGTTCCAGAACCTTCGAGAACATCCTTCCGATGTGCCTCGGGTCCGCGCTGGCAAGGTCGAATGCGGTCTTGATCCCTAGAGTCTCGAGTTGACTGGAGAGCTTACGGCCTACACCCCACACCTCCCCCACCGGCGCGAGTTTCAAGAGTTTTTGCTGGCGCTGAGAGTCCATCAGGTTCACCACGCCGCCGGTTGCCGGCCAATTCTTCCCTGCCCACTGTGCGAGTTTGGCCAACGTCTTTGTCGGCCCGATGCCCACCCCAACTGGGATATTCACCCACTGTCGAACTCGTGCCTGAATATCCCGGCCCAACTGCTCCAGGTCGCCGGGCATTCCAGTAAGGTCACACCAACATTCGTCGAGTAGACCTCGATGCTGGCGACCAGAGTGCTAATGGTCCGCATCACACGATTCGACACGTCGGCGTATAGCGCATAGTTGCTCGAAAAGGCTGTCACTCCCCTCTGGTCGAGAAACCGCTTCACTTTGAAGTATGGGTCGCCCATCTTTAGGCCCAACGCTTTAGCCTCCCGACTTCGTGCGATGATGCAGGCGTCGTTGTTCGAAAGGACCACGACTGCCTTCTGTGCCAAGTCCGGACGGAAGATCCGCTCACATGAGCAGTAAAAGCTGTTGCAATCGACCAGGGCAAAGACGCTCACAGCATGCTCCTGAGCAGCATGCTGATCACTCCCCATAGTTCCACCTGCTCTTCGTCGGCCAGGATTTCGCGATGGCGGCCGTCGGCTCCTACCCGTGCAAGATGTAGTCGTTCCAGTGCTACCCGCTCCACGAGCGCCAAATGATGCTCATGGTTCGCCACCACTATTACTACATTGCCGGCGCTAGGCTCGAGGGCGCGGTCGACCACGAGTACATCGTTCCGGTGCACTCCGATCCCAACAAGATCGTCGGTGTCGACTAGCCAAAGCCAAATGTTGGGTGCACCCCATCCCACCGCGGCGTCAAGGGAGGGAGGAAATAGCGAGTGATCCTCAGCCGGGCTCTGGAAACCAGTGATCTTCAGGCGCTGCTGCGCCAGGGCGAGACTGGACAGCCGCCGGCCGGGAGACGTAAAGCAGTCCATCTGGGCGGTCGTCTCAAAACTGTATATGCGTACAGTATAGAGATCAGCCCCGGGTTGGCGTCAAGCTGCGCGCACTGGGTATGTCACTGTCAGCGGGGAGGATTTTGCTGAAGGGGGGCCATCCATGGCCTCTACCGTGCAGTATATGGCCGGTAAATGTCCCAGGCGCGACTGCGGGTTACCGCCGGTCAGTTCGAGTCAGCGTGCATCGATTGCTGCGAAACGTGGAGCAAACCTCAATATGTGTTGGACAGGGAGCGTGGGCAGGATGGGCGGAAGGAATGGGATTTTCGGGGCAGGCTGGTCGGGACTCATCCTGCTGGCAGGGGTGGCGCTACTTGCGCCTGAAGCCGCATACGCTGGGAAGCTAGGACAGGCACTGGGCTCTGCTGCTGGCAGCGTCGGAGGGACTGCGGTTGGAGGCGTATCTGCAGAAGCAACCCGACAAGCTCTTGCTGCCAAGGGCATGACCGAGGATGACTTCTTCCGAATGCTGTTCGCTCGAGGCATCCCTCGCGCAAAGCAAGATCTCCCCAAGATGATCGACGCAGAAACAGAATTTTATGACGTGACTGGTAGCGGTAGGGAATGGGGATACTGGTATCGATTCCGTCGGTATGCATCTCGAGACCTGGACCCTGCAGCGGTAAAAAAGGCACTCGGCCCAGAGATCATTTCGAAAGTCTGCGCGACGCCGAACATGGTCTCCCCGTTCATGGAGATGGGGGGAACCTATCGGTACAACTATGTTGGAAGGGATGGCCAACTGATCATGTCAGTTCGGGTGAGTCGGCAGGACTGCAACTGAGTCCTGCCCGACTCACGAGTTCGACTCTTTACTGCGGAACAGAACAGGCCTCGTATTCCTCACGACTCGATGCGCAGTTTTTGCCGAGGCAGGTGGACTGTCGGAATTTTCCTATAGTGTAGATTCGGCCGTTGTAGGCGAAGCTATCAGTCGCGTTGGCAACCTCTCCGATGTACTGCCCTAGGTAAAGCCGGTACCCCTGTTTCGGCCCACCGGTGTTCGACACGCCATGATCCCAGCCGGTGGCGTAGACCCCGTTCTTTGTGAATGAGGACCAAGCACAACTCGGGGTGCTCTGTTTGGTACCGACGGCTTGCTGGGAACGTGCTGCCTGGACAGTTTGATATAGCGGGATCACCCCCCCAACGTTTCGGACCTGGCCAGTCACCAGGCTCACTTCCCGGTTTTGTTGGTACGCGATCTGGTTTTGGTAGCAAACGGCAGACTGAGTGAATGATGTTCCCTGATTGATCGTGCTCGCGTCGGGTGACCAGGCGCTGCAACTGTACGGGGCTCCAGAGTCCTGCCAGGCTGAGTACATCGCACTGGTAGATACCCACTTATCGGTGAACGGCACAGAGATCTGCCCTGTACCTCCTTCCGCCGGCGACGTCGCGCTCACGGTGGCCCCGCCAATTGTCTTCGACGAAGTGAGAACGACCGATGTCTGGCCGTTCGCATCCGTCGTCGTCGTCGCAGCACTGAGACCGCCGTCGCTGGTGGTCCAGTTGATCACTACGCCCCTGCCGGCGTTGTTCCCATCGTAGTCCTGGACTGTTGCCACCAACGTCGCCTTCTCACCGAGGGCAGCGAGGGAGCCCGGGGTTGCCTGGATGACAATCGTCAATCCCATGTTGCAGGACCGCCATCCATTCCCCGATCGATCGCAAACGACCTTTTGCCACCCACTAGAGCTGGACCCGCTACGGATGGGCTTCCAAGAGTCCGCTGAGACAGTCGTCGTTACGGACATCAAAAAGAAGGCCCCGGCCACTGCCAGGGCCTTAAGGTTTGCAAACATAGAGATTCCCCGCACTGTCGAACGCCAAAGAGCCTTTCGGGAAGCTGGCACACGATTGACCTGTGCTTACGATCGCCGGGCTCCAGATAACCGACTTCACCCACTTGCCCCCTTGGCAGGTGAGTTGCGCACCGGTGGATGTCGTAGCGACGAGCCCCGCTTTCGCGCAGCCCCCTCCCTCTGCAGCCGTGCCGGTGAACTCGACGTAGCCGGCGGTGCTGATATTTCCGGTAGCAGCGACCGTTTGAGCGTTGACTGCGCCGGCAGCGTTGAGGGTTTGAGCGTTGACCGCATTGACCTCGTTGATGTCGTTGTTACCCATCAGCAGGTTGGTACGCATGCGGTTCATTTCCGCGTTCGCCGAGGCCAGGCGCGAGAGCTTCCCGTCCAGGGCTGGTTCAGTCCCTGGAACCCCAACAGTGGTGCGGATCTGGTAGGTGGATGAGTTGATGATTTGAGAACCCGGTAAACCATTCACCACAACCCCGTCCCAGTCTTGGGTGGTGTTCTGATCGACACTGAAGGTGTACTGGGTGCAGGAGGTTGTGATCGGGTAGTTGTAACGGTTGATATTTGACACCCCTGCGAGCATTGGCGGGGTTGTCGCTCCGAGCGCCTGAATAGCATTCGAGCATGTAGCATCACCTGGCCAGGTGCCCTTCTCGCTTCGATAGGCCCGTGCGGCGTCGATGATCGCCTGGGTGTCTTGGACTGTGGTGTCCGCGCGTTTCTGGTTCACCCTGGTCATGTAGTTTGGCACTGCTGCGGCGGCGAGCATCGCCGTGATCGCAAGCACTATTGCCAGCTCCATTAAGGTGAAGCCCTGCTGGCATTCCCGCCCCATCTTCATTGCTCCTAAGCAGAAGTTGTAGGCACCAATGCTACGAGCACATTTGTTGGACTCCATGTCAAAACGACACGCTGAAATTCCTACGATGTAGGCGGTTTCGGTAAATCGTGGAGCAAACCTCAGATCTGGATTAGGCTGTTCCGGTCAGCAAAAAGGAGGGACTCATGATGACTGACCCTGGTCCGGAGCAAGCTTCCGCCAATATTGGTGAACAGCTCGAAAGTCCATACACACGGATACGCTATGCAGGAGAGAAAGCCCTGCATCGACTCTTGCCCATTGCCCAAGGCGACGGCATCCAGAACCAGGTGGTCAGGTCGCTGCTGCTGGGCTGTTACAACGGCCAGGATTTCCCGATCGATCCTGCCTCGTTGAGGGTGCTTAATCGCAGCGTCATGGAAGACTGCATAGCTCTGTTGCTGATGGACTCCGCCCCCGCGATGGAGGTACACCAGTACGTAGAGAACGGAAGTTCGGTTTACAATGGAATGGCTGAGCGTTGGCAGCCACCGAGCCGCATCCAAATGCAGATA
Organism: Pseudomonas sp. CP-1; assembly: GCF_021213715.1. Taxonomy (NCBI): domain Bacteria; kingdom Pseudomonadati; phylum Pseudomonadota; class Gammaproteobacteria; order Pseudomonadales; family Pseudomonadaceae; genus Pseudomonas; species Pseudomonas sp. CP-1. Next base: position 235,940 of record NZ_JAJQKY010000007.1, on the reverse strand, counting down.
CCGACGTCGGAGGACGAAACATCAGAGGTCCTTCGGACCCTCGGGAAGAAGTCCCTGCAGCATTTAATCGCTGTGGCTCAAGGCTTTTCTGGACAGTGCCGCCATATCGCGCGGTTCTTGGTGGGGTGTTACGACGGATGCCGATACCCCTTCGACCCCACCAGGTTCCGTTGTATCGACCATGACCTCTTCCTGGAGTGCATCGCGGTAATCCGCCTGCTGTACGAAACCCGCCATGGGATCGACAAGAACATCCTTGAGGGGGTGAGCGTGTTCAACAGGCTGATTCAGGATTGGTCGATCGAACCCTATAGCGCAGACGCGGAAGCTGTGCGATGAGGGTAGGCCAAGCCACGCGGTGCAGCTTCAGTTAGGGATGCCGGAAGGGCCTGGTTCAAACGGAGGAACCTGCGCTGCACTGACATTCCCAGCGGACGGCATCGCATGGCCCCGGCGGCTGAATCGTCTGTGATGGAAAGCGATCAGGAAAAGGGCCAGGTAGATCCAGATCGAGTGGGCGACCGAGCAGAGCACGTAGAACAGTCGCAGGATCACCCGGTGCGCGCCCACCGCATCGGCGTAGTCGACGATTACCTTGTAGAGGCCTGCCTTCCTGTACAGAAGAACGGCCGCAATGCTTCCTGTCTTTTCATCATTGTCGATGCCGACAGTGGTCCCCATTTCGGTAAATGGCCGAGTGGAGAGGTCGACATAGGTGCCGAAGATCTGGCCCCGGAGCGGCGCCGGAAAGTCTTCAGCACGTAACGACGTGCCTGACCAACACGCCACCCCCTCTGCCTTGCACCCGTCCTGAAATTCCGCACTGGGAAGATCGAGCAGGTTGCGGTGCTGCCAGGCGATGTTCCAGTTCCACCCCGGGAGGGCAGTTTGGACTAGGGTGACGTGGAAAATCAGCGTAGTGCCGATCACGGCGGCCTGGGCTCCCAACATGATTATCCGATCAAGCGTCCGCCACCGTCTCACGACGACCAGCAAGATGAGCCCACTGGCAGCAATGCCGGCGAGGAACGTTGGAACGAGCTGCGGATTCGACCCTTCCGGAAGGAGCAGGTGGCCAAGAGTTTGGTTTTCCCCGTAGCGGAAGATCACAAGAGCAAGAGCGAAGGCGCCAGTGATGAGTTTGGGCGAAAGCGTGCGACGGAAGAACAGGATCATCGAGAGCGAGAAGGACAGGTAGAGCAGGAACTGCGAGTAATCGATGACCAGGTCGAAAGCATGCCGAGAAAACCACTCTTGGAACGTGCCGGACTGCAGCTCCGTCAGGCTGTAAGGCGATGAGTCTGGGGAGGGTTTTAGAAAGGTCTTGAAGAGGTTTTCAGACATCGGAGGGCACGCATACCAAGGATCGAAATCTGGATGCTACTTCCCGATCGCCCGAGTACCAGCGAAACCGGTCTTGGAAAATCCCTAAACCGTAGGTTGGGAGCCCGCAAGGACTTTCGGCCACGAAAATGGGAGTGCAACCGTTACCATCAGGCCTGTAGCAACCTCCCTGAAGGAGTCCTTAGATGCAGTGCCGATGCGGGGCCGCCACCAAAGGCCGAAGCTCTGTCGTAAATAAGCTGGAAGCCGAGTTGTCGTACCAGGAGTGTGATCCCTGTGGCCGAGTCCACATCGAGCACCTGAAAGTGCGCGGCCAAATCGTAGCCCGCGGCCGCGATGCCAGTGAAATATTCAACGGCGACCTCGAGCGCTTCCTCAGCACACCCCAGCAGGCCGGGTTTGCGTTTTAACCTCTGGAGATAACCCAGGCCGCCTGGTGGTGACTGCCACCGCCCTCTCGCTGGTCGTGCCGTGGCCGACACTGGTCAAGTGTCGCGCGGGCGGTATCATGGTTCAAACCATTGATCACGTTCAGCGAGACAAGCATGCCAGAAATCCAGGAACTCCCTCCTGAGGAGATCCCGAAGCAGATCACCGCCAGGCATGTTACCCGAAGTCTTGGGCAGCACCTTGAAGCCTTCCTGGCTGCGAACAACCTGGAGGGGTGGAAAGCCGAGGAGGAGTATGTCCTACGGGACGACCGCCTGGCCGATCAGCTTTTGCTGTTGACCCAGGTAACCGGCCTCTATATCGGGCAGTTCAAGCGTTACAGTACCCGCTTGCTGAAGCTCGCACGAAGGAATGGGGCTGAGATCAGGCTGACTGAGGTACAAGGCATGGTGGCGCGCGCCTTGGGTTATAACTCCTATCATGTTGCCTATAAGTGCCGATCGGTTGACGATTTCATCGACAACCTCTGGCCCCAAGGTGCGGCAATGAGTCTGGTGAGTCTGGACGGCGCCGTCGCCGGCATGCGTCAGCAGAGCGCAGTGATACAGCGCCTGATCGACCGATACCGCTTCAACAAGGAGCGCGACAGGATGGTCAACGCCGGTGCTAAGCCGGGCGGCCAGGCCGATCCTAAGATGGCCAAAAAGATGCAGGGTGAGCGCCGTAGGCGCCATAGTCTGCATCGGAGCGACGGGATCAAACTTCGCGATTGACCCAGGTGGTAACTGCGAGGTCTGTGACATTCAAACGCTGGCGGACTTTGAACCAAAAGAAATGCAGAAACCGGGCTTGAAACCCGGTTTTTTGCATTCTGGCGACTCTGTGATCGGGCCGGCGGTTCGCCTGCTAGTCCAGGCTGACAAGCCGCGTTTCGAGGGTGTACTTCTTCCCGGCCGCAGTCCAGAAGATCGTCGACTCGCCGCCGTTTACGGCCGCCCCAGTACCCGAAGTGGCTAGTTGAGTTGCGCCGATTTCAGGAATGAACTGGTCGACGACCAGGTCGAAGGTCACCGCCTTTTCGGACTGCCGCTTCTCTGGGACGGCATAGGGATGGATGGCCACGATGTATCCCGAGCGTGATTTTTCGAGCGCGCCCTCTTTCACGATATGCAGCTGACGCCATTCCGCTTGAGTATTGAGCTGCGCGGCAATTCGGGGCCGCTGCAGCACGCGCTCCTGCTTGTTGGCATCGATTTCCTTGATCACGAACTCGAACGTGGCCACCTGTTGGGCGGGCGATTCTTTGAAGCAGGTGGAAGAACAGCCGGCCAGCGTCAGTGCAGCCGCCAGGGCAGTGAGAGTGGCAAATGAGCGTTTGACCATTGTTACCTCGGGTCTATGGGGAGCGATCGAGGCCAACGGTATCGAGCGAAAACAGCAAATCCCAGTCAAGTTGATGGCGCGGATTCCTTGTTGATGTCGGATTGCCGCGACATGCCAGGAACAGGCCTACACTTTCGAAAAACTGCCGGAAGCATCGCGATGCTTACCCAACACTTAACAGTTGCGCAAAGCAAGTATTTATTCATCGGCAAGGTCTGCATGGCGTACCGGTGCACCGATGGATTGAATCCGCAAGATCTGGAGCGGCACGAACTACGTCCGCTTGTGGTCGCAACGCTCAGCGTTGAGGGGCTTGGGATCTACTGGCAGCGCTTGTACTTCGGTGATGAACCCATCCCACTCGAGTCTTTTTTGTACTTGGCATGGACAGAGTTCCACACCCTCGGGGGCATGCCTGGCCACCTTCTTGTGGAATCGGAATTGCTGGACGATTACCCGTTGCGGCGGGTCCTGGGGCAGATGGATAAAGAGAAAGTCATCAAGAAAGTGGCCATCGGCCATGGGCACCCATTTGGATCAACCAGGAGGCAATCACAGAACCTGGTCAAGCACAGCATGGTTTCCCTGGAGGAGTTGACGGAGCACCGGCTGGAGAGTCAAGAGGCGGTATTGGCTCGCTTGAACCAGGGCTTGGAGGGTTATCACCGGGTATGGGAAAACTCGCCGAGGCCTGGACATGCAGAGGATGCTTTCCAGAACCACCGCCTGAGACCGGTGCACCTTCCGCACTGGCCGCAGCACCTGGTGGGGCTGGATATTGCCGATTGGATGAAGCGCCAGGCGCGATCGGTACCACCGATGGCCCCTCATGAGGAGCTCAAAATCAAATACCAGACGGGATGGATGGTTTCCGTGACCAAGAAACCCGTTGCAACTGAGATGCTCCGTGAGGCATTTCGCACCGTGATGATGACCGGTGACCGTGAACCTGCAGGGCTCTACGACATAGAAGATCTGCTCTGGTTTAGGTCGGTGGTCCGGGGGCTGCCCTTCCCGCCTCAAGAACTGTTCGGCTCTGCTCTGGAGCCAGGGAAATGGCCGCCTTTTCTGAACGGAAGCCTGGCCATCAATGGCGCGACCGCGGATCGACTGGAGTCCTTGCTGGAGCGCAGCATGGAGCGAAAGGGTTTGGTGCTTTTTCCGGAAAGCGAGGATGCGTTCTGTGATTCGCTGAACCTGCTCGGTGGGGGTGGTGATGAGCGCTGCTGTGCTGAGCTGGTCGGTGGACCGTACCACGGATCGTTTCGCGTCTTTGCCCTGGACGACGATGTGTGGCTGAACATCTTGGCCATCCCGCGAGGATCACCGGCAGACACACCAGATCTGTCGGAGTGCCTTCATCAGACGCTTGGCGAAATCGATATTGGGCCTCCGGGCCTGGCCGCCATCAACTTCTGGCTGGAGAACCTCATCCAGGGCCACTCGTGGAACCAGAGCTTGCTACTTCTGGGGATGGTGGAGGTCATGCTGTCGACCATAGCGCTATGGCGTGAAGCCGATCGGCCTGCAGATTGCAGGTAACTCCCAAGCCTAGCAGGTAAAGAAGGTGAGGTCGGCTGGACTGAGATTCGAGTTGCCTGCAGCTACGACATATCCGGGCGTGGGCTACCTGACCAACGGCGGACCTCAGCTAGTGCTTGATCATCCAGCTGTGCCTGTAGCAGTGTCCAGGGGTTGATTCCATAACTGGAAAGTCTTTCGGTATTACACCTCACGTACAACTGTTGTGCCCACTCGCGCAGTTCAGCATCACTCATCGCTCTGGGGGAGCCAGTCGAATTGTCCTCCATGAGGTTCAGTTGTTCCATACCGAGCATCCGGCGAATGAACTGCAGCATGCTCATTTCTCCTAGTAGTGGTTGTCGCCGCTGATTTGCACACACAGCGGCTGATGTCCCTATAGGGTACCGCACCGCCCAATGTCGGTAAGCCAAACGGTACCTCAGTGGCTGCGGCCGTCTGGGGAGGTATACTCCCTCGCCTCAATACATCGAGGTCGACCAGGTGTTCCTACGCCAATTTTTCCTGAAATTCACTCTGTTCTTCAGCCTCATCATGCTAGGGCATCTGCTCATCCCAAAGGAGGTGGCAGAAACCCTGGTAGTTGGTGCCTGGCGTTACATCCTGTGTTTTGCCGGGGGAGCATGCGGACTCTGAGATAGGATGAGTGTCCGAGCTGCAGAGCAGCGGCTCGACATGTCCAAAGGAGCCCGCGTGAATCTTCTCTCCCACTACTGCCGGCATTTCACCGGCGCCTTCAAGTTCAAGAACCGACAGGGTCGGACTTTCTTCTGGCTCTGTCTGCTTGCCGACGTATTCCTGGTATCCGTTTTGGTCGCTTTGAGCCCCTTCGGGTTGCTCGGCAGACTTCTGATCCTCCTCGCGCTTCTGGTCATCGCCGGCAATGCCATTCAGCGTCTGAAAGACGCCGGCGTCACCCCTTGGATGCTTCTGCTGTGGTTCATCCCCTTCGTTGGCCTGGCAATCCTGGCCATCCTGCTCCTACTCCCCGGCCGTAAGCCGGTCGACCTGCCGGTCGCGCCTCCCTCCTCGCCTTATGTTGGCGGGAAGTGAGCGCTGAGCTGGCCGCACTGAGGCAAACTTATAACAACATAGCCGTCGGCGCTCTCCGGCCCGGCGGTGCTCCCTTTTCCTTCCGCGCCGGCGTCACCTCTGCAAAAGCCCAACCTGGCCTACTACCCTCGCCCTTGGCAGCTCGGTCGAATCCGGAGTGACCTATAACAACATAACCTGCGGTGGGCCTGATGGCGGCGCCCCTCCTGATACCCCCTTACCCTGTCCAACCCTTTAAAGGGCCTACCTGCCGGTGCCGGGTTGCCTACGCCGCGCGTGGAAAGAAATGGGGAAAAGGAAAGAAAAGAAAGGAAAGAAAAAGGGAAAGGGTTAGACAGGTATGGGGGTGGGTTATGCGATGCGGAGGTCCAGGCGGGTGGAGATGGTGCAGGAGGAACGCAGAAATGGCCTGAACCTCCTAGGTTATGTTGTTATAGGAGGTGGACAGGTAGCGCCCTTCGATCGAGGGAAGCCGCCTTAAAGGGTGAGGTTTTACAGAGGAGGTTCAGGATGGCGGTTGTAGCGTCGTGCGTTATGTTGTTATAGGTAGAAGTCCTATTGCGGAACCACTCCGTTGTCAAACAATAAAAACTGTCGCAAGAATTGGGGGGGCGTTGCCTAAGCCAGGGCACAGTGGCCTGGGAAATGAGCCATGCGCCTGCGAGTACCGGTGCCGGGTGCGACACTTTTTATTAGTTCATGCTTGGGCGGGGAGCGCATTCCAGCAACCTGTCTATCGTTACAGCATACGAAGAAGCCACTCTGGCGCGGAGGCAAACAATGGAGCAAGTAAGGCTAAGTGATCTTGGTAAAATTTTTGTAGATGAAGATTCGAAAGGCTCTGTTTTGCGACCGAGGGTGTCTAGTCGCGGTTATCTTCTTGTCTGTGATGACGAAGCGGTTAGAGATTCAGCAGTCAATTACCTAAAAAGGATAGATTACTTCAGGTATTTAGATTTCAATGCTGAACCTCAAGGAAAGCATATTTCGGAAATGGTAATGCAAATTTATGGCGTTCGATACTACGATCAAAAGCGGCTAGGGTATGAGGTTTCATTGTTAGCGCCCAAGTGTTGCGGGGACTCCTTGGTCGTGGATAACTTCCAGGACATAGGCTTGCTTATTGTTCGCGAAGTAAAGCTTGCACTCGCCTTTTTGAGGTCGCTTGGCAGAGAACCATATTCGATAACTGTCATCGGAGTGGGATCACTAGAGTCGTTGGATATTATTAAACTTGACCGCCAGTTGAATGCCGCATGGACAACTTACGAGCTTGTTGGGGATTCTATTAAACAAGAATGACTAAGAACGGTCCCTGAACCGCGCATGAAAAAGGCTGCTCGACGGCGGCCTGGCGACAACAAAGATTATGAGTGATCCGAACAATCGACCTTGATGGTTTTGAAATGCCAATCTCCAGTGAGTCACTGGCTCATCCGCTAGGGGACAGCGAGCGCGAGATCGTTTGTATCTGTCACAGGTACGACGTCGGTGAGCAGCAACAGTACCTGCAGAGCATCACTGGAGAGAGTCTGGCAAGACGAGCCGCGCTGTATTGCCAGCTCAAGGCAGAAATGTGGTTCGGTAGCGCAGTGCAGGTGAGCACCAGCGGAATAGCTGAGGCGCTATCGGCGCTTTACGGCTACGAGAAATTAAGAGCCCAGCAACCCTATTCCATAGTCGACCTCTACCAGGTACGAGCAACGGCTGTCCTCGCCGGTTACCATGAGGACCTGGTGAATGATTCGACGCTTGAGCGCACTGGCCTGAGAGATTTCCTCGAGCCGTATGTGCTTGGTCGGTAACCCAGATCCGACGAGGTGAGGCCATGGATCAAGTCCAGCTCGAGGTACTCAGAGCTGAAGCAATAGCGGCCGACAGGTCCTTTTCCAAAGGTCGGCTTCGGGACGAGTTCCGGATGAAGCCGAAACCTGATGCGACGCCGGTGGCGCATTACAAGAACGGTTATGGTGGGACCTTCGGTGTGTACCGAATCGCGGACTGCCTCCCAATGCGGGAGCGCAAGGCTGCTGCCCCCTCCCCCAAGCAAGTCCGGGCGGCGGCCATACTTGCACTGAAGGGCCGGATGCAAAGCAAGGTGGCCAAGGCCTCTCATGTCGCGGTGCAATGGCTGGCCACAGCACCTCTCGTGCTTGATGCCGAGACCACCAATGCGCACCCGACGCATGTGCTCGGCGCGGGCATGTTCGTGGGCTGCTCGGTATTCATAGCGGCGGGTTCCGTCGTGGGTTCCTTTTACAGTTTGAGGATGCTGCTGAAGCAGTCCGCGTGATGAGGTCAAGCATCTCGGTAGTGGACAGAGAAAAAACCTGATCCTCGCCGGAAAGTGCGCTCCATTTTTCCAGCCCAAGATCTTCGGCTAGTGCTGCACTGGTGACAGCCATAGAAGAGTCATCAGTGAAGAGCACCACCAAGATACCTCCAACAACGTCGACCTCCTGGACGCCGGGGAGGGTCGCTAGGCTTTGAGGAGAAAGCGGTGTGTAGTCAGTAGCCATCGTGTGTTCCTCTGTTACGCGATTGGGACGATCCAATCCTCAAGCCGGGTACGCGGTCGAACTCTCGGCGGTTGTTGGTGACAACGATCAGCCCCTGAGAGTTGGCGTGCCCGGCGATCACCTGGTCATAAGGGCCGATTTGTTTGCCCAAGCGGGCCAGCTCAACGCGGAGCTGACCAGTGTGGGCGGCAGCCTCCAGAACAAACCCGACAACCAAGCGAGGGTGGATGTCGGGTTTGCGTATTAACGCCCTCACTCTCGAGCGAAATGGCTCTTGAGGGCTCCCAGCGCACTTCGTTGGAACCTGAACTTCCGTTTCGAAGATCCGTAGGGAGCGCCTGGCACGATCAGGCATTCGCCCCGACGTCCATTCACCATTTCTTCCAGCTGGAGTCTGCAATCATCCGAACGCAGTTCGCGGCTGCATTTGATGTGCAGGGAAAATGGATCGCCAACTGGTTCATCGGGAATGGTCTCGTGCTCCCACGGCCCCGGCTGTTTGCATAGGATCAGGCCAACACGCCACATGCGAGCAATCTCTGCCACGTCGACCAGACTTTGCCCTTTAGCGCAGTGGTAGCGCTCATCGAGCACAACCAGGTCTCCCCTTTCAGGTTTCGTAGGGCTCAAATCAAGAGGCCCCACCATGTGTGTTTGAGCCATACGTTCTGGGCAAACGACAAGAGCGCAACGTCCAGGATACTTCAGCGAAATTCGATCCCAGACATCCTGCCAGCCGCACTCAGAGACCTCTCCGACAACTGATGTCGGTTGGTGGTGAAGAAGGCTTACCAGGTGCACCCGGCCGCGGCAGGAAGACAGGTAACGATCAGCAATTAGCAATGCTGAGGTGGACTTTCCTGCTCGAGTTCGCCCCGTTACCGAAATCATGGGGCGTGTCTCAGTAAGAGATACAGTGAATACGCCGCCGGCGTACAGCGGGAGAGCAAACCTGGCCAGCAAAGTCTCGTCATCATCGCAGGCGAGGAACTCCTGGATGCGATGCCAGGGGACCTGAGCGCCATGCGCGGCGGCAGCTTGGTCCAGAGCCTCATGGAGACTGAGCCCCTCTGACTTGGCCAGCTTTTTGGCATCCTTCTTCACCTGGTCGAGGGATGCGCCGGAGGGGAAACGGTTAGAAATGGTCAAAGCATGCTCCTTGGCGGCAATCTTGTGCCACGCCCACTAGACACATTGCCTAGGGCAATGCTTGGAGGAAGAGAAGTATTGAAGCCATGGCCTAATCCGGCCTTCGCCCAAGGTGGGCGTGCGAGCGCTGGCCAGCGCTCCACTGCGATACTAACCCAACTCCAGTGCATTTCCAGCGAGGCACCTATGGATGATCCACTTTCCGAACTGCATGCAGACTTCGTGTGGTGCAGGCTTTCTGATTACTGGGGGCCTGTGACCTGGTCGGCCGGGGATGTTTGGATTACAAGGGATGAAGATGGCTGGTGGCTAGACGATGACCGCTCAGCGACGGAAGACCAGGTCAGAGAGCTTCTACAGCGAGCTAGAGGCAAGGTAGAGCTTCATGGCTGCGGCCCCCTGCGCCCCAGGTAGGGTTTGCAACGTAACCTATTGATAATCCTTCCCACCTTGGTGAAGGAGAGGCTGGAAAGCGGACCGCGAAACCAGCCTGGGCCAGCGCCCTTTCACAGTACGATCAGTCCTGAACTGGATGAGGACTGAATCCATGGATCACCTAGACATACATCATCCGCCGGCAGCGACTGAAGACGACTGGCAAGCCCGATGCGGTGTACAGAAGAGCGTGCAAACCGACCGTTATGGTTGCGGGGTAGCGTGTTTAGCGATGGTTACCGGCTGGACATATCAACGAGCTCGGGAGCATTTCGTAAGCCAGGGGCTTGGCAAAAGGAGGCATGGCCGACCGCCCTTCTCTACGAGTTCGGGCGAGATGAGGATGGCGGTGGCCACGGCAGGACTTCTGACAGTGACTCGCCGGTGGCGGGGATGGGCCGATCTTCACGGCCTGGCGATAGTCAAATTGCGCGACATACGTCCCGGAGAAAGGGAACGATGGCACTGGGCTGTGGCGTTTCGACACCCCGAGTTTGAAATCGCAGTCTTCGATCCGCACCGAGAATGGCCGGGGTTCATTCAACCGCCAATGGACACCCTCTGCACCATCTTTGAGGCATTTCAGCCGAAAGGCGAATGGTTGCAGGTCGAGCAGAGCTTCCCCTTAGCACCAGCTGTCATGTGACGTTTATGGTGCATGTCTCCCATTCTGACCTGATGGGAGACACTCGTTCTGCAGAGCCTCAGGCCTGGGGCAGCTTCACTACTCCCCACCCACTGCCGCCGGCGAGGACCACTGGCCGGTCAATGTTGGGAAGGTGCAATTCAGGAAAGTCGCAGTAGCGCTCCATTGCACGGGCAAATCGCATGGCCAACTCGAAGCCATTGTCGCGCTGCTCGGGCACAGGAAGAGTCTGGCCCGAGACAATGTCGACCACCACACTCCCCAACGATTTGGAGTTAGACGACAAGGTGAGATGCCATGCGCTCTGCCCTTCAAGGAAGCTGCCGAAGATCGAGGTTTCGACGTCATCGAGCACTCGAAGCTGTGGCTCCCTGAAAAAGACCACTGCGGTTTGTGCCTTCGCTCCCTGCGGTGAAGTGATCCATTCATAAATCGCATAGCTGGTCTGATCAGGGTTCAGCTCAGGGTCAGGCGCCAAGCCAGTCATGAACACAGGGACCGAGCCGAGTTCGGAGTCGCTGAAATAGCCCAACCGTGCGACAGGTAGTCCAAATGGTACGTCGTAGTCACGCCCGTCGCTGAGCTCCAGGTTCCAGCCGAGATGCTGGAACATCGCCATGTACACCCGCTCATTGGTGAAGTGGCAGCCGCGGCGGTAGTTTTCTTCAGTACCAGGAACAAGCGCTCGATTTTCTTGATCCAGAGCGATGAGGATTTTGTCCAACCTCGAGGAAGGCGACTCACCCTCCTGATAAAGGGCCTCTTTGACGGCCGCGCGAAGCGGCACGAGTTCAAATGAGCCCAGGGGATTTGCCCATAGGAAGAAATTGGCGGTCGCCGGCTTCACACCGAACTCGTGGATCAGGATTGAGCGATGTTCTGCAAGAGTCGAAAGCCGAAGTTCCGGACTCAAATCCTCAGTCATGAACACGCAGTTCTGTTCTGGGTTGCAGGCCTCGACCATTGCGTTCCAGTGATGCCACCCTGACAGCCTCAGGAACACTTCACGACTTCGATCTTTCAGGCCTGGAAGGAATCCGGCCAGACACCCGACCCACGCACGAGCATAGTCCTCCGCAGGGAAGATCATCGGCTTGTCCAGCTGGGGGGCAGATGTATTGGTCTTGATCACAAAAACTCCTAGAGGCGGTGAGCACTCTGCTCACTCGCCATGATTCGACAAGCAGCTCTTCTGCCAGTCCGTGCCGTGAATTCGTACAAAGGCCTCCATTTCAGGAGACAGCGGACTCTCGATCCTGAAGTCTCCATAGGCCTCAAGAAATCTCCCCCACCGTTCTCGCAACAGCCCGCCGCGCCTGTATTTAGGCGCCAGCCAGATCCAGGATAAAGTCCAGGGGCTGCCTGATGGTTTCGTTTCCGTCTCGTAAAGGAATGCACAAGCGCCTGCGATCGTGCCGTCAGCACCAGCTGGAATCAGGTAGCCGTGCCAGTCAGCCGTTGCTTTAGTCGACATCGTTCCGGGCCACTGGACAAAGTCGTAGGCAAAGTCCGAGCGGAAACGCTGGGCGCGCTTCAATACCTCCTGATGCATCCACATGGGCACCGATGCGTCTACCCGCTCGGCGCCAGCGCCACACTTGAGCCTGGCCGCAAACCGCTTGTTCGGGCCCGGGTCCAGTAACCGCTGTGTTTCTCTATGAACCTGACGATGTGCCTCACGATCATTACGACTGCTGGGCAGGTAGGTCGTACCGCAGTAGGCACAGGTTTTTAGTGCCGAGTTGACGTCACGATATCGGGGCCCGGCTACTTCCAGCGACAACACATCCTCCCCTTGGAGCACCAATGTGAAGCGGTTTCCTAACTCATCCCGGTGGCGCTTGGTCGTTGGAAATGCCGGCTGGCGCTCCACATCTGACCGGAGGACTGTCGTGGTACAGCCGCGGGAAACCTCATAGGTGAGGATGAGGTACTCCGACTCCGTCAGCATGGGCTTGCCTGCCAGGTTGCCCTTTATCGCCTGCACCAGCTGACCAGGTGAGACAGCGAAGCCCAGGCGTTCCATGAAGATCAGCAGAGCAACGGCATCGGCAACGGCATAGCCATCCAACCACAACACATCGTCGTCGAGGCGCCTGGGCTTCCGGCACAAGCTGACTTTAGGGATTCTGAAGTAGGCAGCCAGTGCCTCTGCGTATCGGCCGGCCGCAGCAAACCCGCGGTACTCAGTCGCGATAATCAAATCATCGAAGTCGGATCTCGAAATACCGCCACACTCCAACAGTGCACGCTCGGCCGGAGTTAATCTCATCCGATCATCAAGCCGGGGGCGCTTCTCCGTCAGCAGTTTGTAGATCCGCTGCAACTGATCACTGGAAAGCTTGCCGGTCAAAAGCTACCTCTCGTGTCGCGGCTGTTTGGGGAACAGGCAGTCTAACGACCGCCGGGCAAATTCAAAGGCGAATTCCCCGAGTGGTCACGTGCGGGTAGAAACGGATCAAGCTACTTTGAGGTTAACCATCCCTCAGAGGACCTCCAGATGACAGCCACAAGGAAGAGGCACAGCGCTGCCTGGTTGATCTCTACGGCTTGGATGCTGATGACTACCGCTGCAATGGCGGCAGAGAACCCTACCCAGGGCGACCCATTCTCACCAACCACACTCAAGGACTGGGTATCAGTCATCAGCACCCTGATCACCATGGCCCTGGCGATTTGGGGTATCTGGAGCGGCTTGAGGTCAGCCCGAAATGCGATCCAAGAGAAGCGAAAGGAACACCGTCAGAAGCAGCTTGCCGCTGCACGGGACATGATGAAGGAGATTTTCACAGATCCACTCGCCCGCTCTGCGATGCGAATGATGGACTGGTCAGGCCGGACCTTCACCCATGAAGGCCAGACCTACGTCGTTCACTGGAGGGACCTCAAACCAGCCCTTGTCGTGCATGAGAAGGGGATGGGGTTCAGCAAGCAGCAGGAGTTCATTCGTGACTGCTTTGAGGCCTTCTTCGATCACATGCTGGTGCTCGAGCACTTCCTTGATCAGGACTACCTGCACGAAGCCGACATTGCTGTGCCCTTGGAGTATTACGCCGGGCGCGTCATGTCATTTCCTGATACTTATGACGGGTTCCTGCGGGCTTATGGGTACAGCGAAGCACGCGCATTGATGCAACGCCTTGCGGAAGGCGGAAAATAGGGCCGGCACCAGGGCGAAATCCCACATTTCGTGCAAAGTGCCCTTGCTTACACGGCCTACGATGGGGCTTTGTCCCTTGCTGTCTGCTCTGCAGGAGTCCGCATGAAACTGAAGGCCTCCGCTGGGGCAGAATCACTCCATCGGCGGGGGGAGCAGGATGTCAGAGAAGGGCTCAGGCACCACCACATTGTAGGGTTTCAGCTGTTCGAGGAGCCCTTTGTAGCCGAGCAACGGAATGGTTCGAGCAGGTTCACCAAGGTCGTTGCCAAAGAAGTTTTCCCAGTGCCCCAACAGCACAAGACGCGGTTTGGTCACCCTGAGGAGCCCTGTGGGGTAGTAACTGACTTGATTCCACCCTCCCCCGCAAAGGATCTCGACGTCGACGCGCTTTGAGTCAGAGATTATGGGTGGAAAGCCCCATGGAGGTTCAGCGGCGCTGTCTTGATAGTGAATGCGGTAAACCGGCCGACCATCCTCCCCGAGGAGGTCAATCATCCAGGCCAGAGTTACTTCACCAAGTCTCCAGTCCAGCAGACCAGTCGGCAAATCGTCGAGTTCCCAGTCGTACTCACCTGGGATGAAGTTATGGCCGAAGAGGTGCCCGGCATGCATGCTTCTAATAGGCATCACACGGATCGAACCCACGGAATTTGCTCCGTTTACGTCCCCATCAGTGATGACCTTCCCGTCGGAGTAAAACCATGTACCAGGTCGGGAGGGATCACGATGGTCGGTTATCTGCTGCTGACTTGGCACCACCACCGCGCCAGCGCCAAAGATCCGCTGTCCTGAGCTGTTCTTTGCTGCATGAAGAATGTGCTTAACCGTTTCAGACCCGTATACGACCGCTTTCGGAGAGTGCTTATCTACGACCCGCGGCACATCGAGAAGATGATCGTAGTGCGCATGACCCACCAGAAGCATCGTCACGTCTGCTGCAGGCGGCATGTGTCTGTCGACCTTCTCGTTGTCGGCTACCACTCGGGCCGGGGGTATCCCAGGAATGCCGAGGCTGGCCGGGTTGGTGTACGAAGGCGCCAGCAATAGCCCCTCCCCACGCCAATGTATGAGCCAGCCACCTACGCCAAGAAACTGAATCTTCGGCTCATCGCCCCAATGGTGATTCTGAACCGGTAACCCTTCTGAAAGCGGCTCATGAGTACAGCCGACCAGCAAACTCAATCCCAGTACGATCGATAGCCCTCGCATGGTCGGCACCCCTGCTGTCAAGGTTCGAAGCGGTATACGCGGTGGTAGAAGGCCCAAAGCATGGAAAACATCGCGACCAGCAATACCCAGTGGGTTACCTCTGGCTTGAACAATGGCAAGAGGAAACCCAGTTTGAAGTAGTCGATTCCAAGAAGGCATACCAATAGCATGCCAAGGACCAATAGCCCCCTGGGCCCCTTCATCATGCGAAGTGGATGGGCAATAACAGCAGAGAGGGGAACTCCAAGCAGTGCCAAATAGACAACCCAGACCTGCTCCGAAGGGATCGGCTCGTTTAAGAAGCGAAGACCAGCGAAACCCAGTAGCAGCGTCAAGCAGTCCACCAGGTCAGAGACGAAGGCGCGCCTGGTGTAGCCCTTCCCAAGATCATAGTGCCTGACCATCAGCCTGCTGAATTGCAGGCAGTGGTAGCCAATGAACCAGGCAGCCATACACAGAGACCAGCCGTTTGGGGACGCGCTCTCGAGAAATACCCTGGCATGCAAGGCACTAACCGTCCAGACAAGAGCGGCTCCCAGCGCTGCCGGGTAAAGCAACCCTGAAACGAGAAAGTACATGCGGGGACCGACTTCCATGATGCAGCTCCTAGGTAAGAGATGTTCAGCCTGCATTTTGACTGATCATAGAACCTGAGGAGTGAGGAAGTAGGAAGATCGAAAGGAGAGTCGAGGGGGCATGCCCCCTCGCTGGAGGTCATGCTACACGCTGGCGCTGCGCACGACGTTCCTGAATCTCTTGAGCATCGATGCAAAGGCTTGCAGTCGGCGCGACCAAAAGGCGCTTGAGCCCAATCGGCTGCCCAAACTCAGCGCAGTAGCCATAATCTCCTTCTTCGATCCTTTTCAGTGCAGCCTCCACGTCCAACAACTCTGCCTGGTCCCGCTTCAGCATCCGCATTTCCATCGCGCGCTGCTCTTCCGCGGAGGCAGTATCCGCCGCATCCGGGAGACGCGCCTCGGAGTCATCGCGGAACGCCTCTGCTCGTTGAGCGAGCAGGCCCTGTAGGTGCAGTTTTCGATTGAGAAGAAGTTCCTTGAAGAAAGCCAGTTGCTGGTCGGACATGTAATCCGACTCCGGCGCGGAAAGCAGTTGCTGCTGAGTGAGTAAGGTGGACATAGGCGATTCCTTGTGAAGAGGTGGATGGCCCGAGCTTAACGAGGCCTCTCCCCTCTTCAACTCAAATGCCTCCGCTAAATCCCCGGCTACGCAGTCTTGAACCACAGGACTGCACCGTTATGGTCACCGTCCACACCAGCAGGAGGACATTCATGGAATTCAAAGCGTTGGGCACTGGCCGTTCCACATTCGATGAGCACTACGGGGCGGCAGCCTATTCCCTGGGCGATCAGCTCGGTTTCATTTACTTTCGCTCAACCGGCATCGAGCCGAGCCATTGGGAAAGCCGTATCTATGAGAACGGCCTGGTAGCAATGGCGCCAGTGGCTACTGACACGGCTATCCAGGAGGCATTCGACAAAGTGGATCTCTGTGCCGCGCATGCCAGAGCTTTCTCCAGAGCGATGGAAGCTCTGAGCGCGCATGGTTGCTCCGATGAGGTGCTCTGTTTGCTAACAGCGGCAGAGGGGCAAATTCAGGAGTTGATTTCCGCTGTTTAGCGCTGAAAGAGGCTGCTACCCTTGTCGTGAGAGTCAAGAGGAACGCGCTATGCAAACCACCGTCAAAAGCGCTGCAGAAATCGAAGTCGGCCCATTCCGCTATACCGAACGAGCCTTCCTAGCTACCTTGCTTTGCCTGGCCATCGGAGCGCTGGCGTTGGCATCGATGCTCGGGAGTCACCCCACGAGCGATGCCACCTTGGGCACACGCATGCTGTCAGTGCAGATGATCGCTGCCTACCTGATCGTACCAATCACCAGTGTGGGCGGTTTCCTGTGCCACAGAGCCGGCTCTAAGGCCCTTGCCGGAATGCTCCCCCTTATTGGAGCAGGCTTCTTGGCCGGCGCGCTGGGCGCAAGCTTGATCTGATTTCCCCTTAGGCTCGGCATTGCCGAGCCGTTTTCTTTTTGTGCGGCGCGTCTATGGAATCCAATCGCTGCAGAAGACCAGATTCACTTGGAGGCCACCAGGCCGCCGTTATACTGCTTACTTCACCCCCTGATTTACATGGAGAAATGCGTGAATAAACAAGAACTTATCAACCAAATCGCCGAGTCCGCGGACATCACCAAGGCTGTCGCTGGGAAAGCACTGGATGCGGTGATCGAGTCCGTGACTTCCGCGCTGAAGGCCGGTGACACTGTGACGCTGGTGGGCTTTGGCTCATTTTTGGTAAAGGAGCGCGCTGCGCGCGAGGGTCGCAATCCTCAAACCGGGAATCCTGTCCAGATTGCTGCTGCGAAGATTCCTGGCTTCAAGCCGGGCAAGGCGCTCAAGGACGCGATCAACTGATCGCTCCATCGCAAGACAACCCCGCCCTTCGGCGGGGTTTTTTTTGATATCCCCCAAAAAAGGGGCACTCCCTTTCCATTATTGGATTGAACAAGGATTTCAAGACATGAAATACATCCACACTCCTGAAGCGAAGGCATTCCTGGTCGACGGCAGCACTTGGCCGGCCACCATAAACACTTCGCTCCCCCATTTCCTCGCCAAGGCATCCGGCATGCTCTTTGGCGGCAAGAGCAGCCAGGAGATCCGCCTGGCTGAAGGTCAAGTTCTACCCAAAATTGAGCATGCGCGCAGTCTGGTACTACGCCAGCTCCGCCCATTCCTGTTTGTCGACCCGACAGGGCTGTTCAACGGCATGGAGCCGGTTGCTGCATACGATAAGTCGCTGATCGTCGCAGACCAGGTCCTGGTGGCTGTTGATCTGCTTGAGGACTTCGACATTTTCGTTGGGCTGACCCGTCTGTATCCGGCCTTGGTGAACGATGCTGCGGCCGTGAGAGCCGAACTCGCCAACCAGATTGCCCGTAGCTACAACGGCGTCCACAAGAGCGTACGGAACGTGAATAGCGGCCGCGCGCACCCAAGCGGATGAGCATGACTGATCGAATTCCTGACGGGGCTGAAGCCCTCACCCGCGAACGCGGTACCCTAGTCGATATTGTTTTCCGTGATCCCGCCGGTCCTTGGTCGGTTTGTACCTTCCGGCGGGAAGACAACACCTCCTTCACCGGTACCGGCAATTTCGGCAACGCAATCCTCTATGAGGACTACATCCTGTACGGCAAGCGCGTACCGGATATCGACGGCGCTGATTTCGATGTCAGCCAGTTCACCTCGATGCCACCAGCGAAGGTTGAGTCACTGGTTGGATATCTCAGCGTCCTCACTGGCGTCCCACGCAGCGTTACGAGCAAGGCAGTCCAGCACTTCGGCGAAAGTCTGATTCCAATTCTGGACCAATCACCAGATAGACTCGTGGAAGCTGGAATCTCCCCGCAAGAAGCCCAGGTCTTAGGCCAGGTTTGGGCTGATCAACGAAGTGAGCAACTCGCACTCGCACAGATCGACGTCGAGGGTATTCCGCCGGCGAAGCTGGCAACCCTGCAACGTCGCTTAGGCTATGCCGCGAACCTCAGTGAGGTTCTGAAAGAAGACCCTTATCTGCTCTACGTCCATTTCGAGGACATTCTCTTCACTTCCGCGCTGAACCTCGCGAAAAGGTTTGGAGTGACCAACAACACAGTCTCTGCAGTTAAAGGCGCGGTGGTCGGCGTGCTCCGCCGGGAGGCTTGGCTCGGGCACAGCTACGTTGAAGGGAGGCCGCTCATCGAGTCGGTCATGAAGATGCTTCGACTCACCAAAGATGAGATCAAGCCCCTCATTGCTCAGGCCGTAACCGACCTCGCCATGGCCAAGGTTGTCCATGCCAGCGGCGGACAGCTACAACTCCTGAGCCTGCACGAAGCAGAAAACAAACTGGCCGGCCTCGTGCGGAAATGGGCAGCACTGGACTGCAAAGACGCCGAGGACCTGGTGCCCACCGAAAAGATGGCCACCAAGCTCTTGAAGCCACTGGGCCTTGAAAACGGGACTGCGAAGACGTTCTCAGCAGGACTCCGCTCGCTCTTGGGAGAACGTTTTGCGCTGATCCAGTGCGAAACCCTCTCAGACCAAATGCTGGTTATCAAGGGCCTTCAACTCTTCCTGAAAGCCTTCGGCGCAGACGCCATCTATTCCGCTTATACAAACGAGATGGCTGACGAGGTCAACCGACTGCTCGATGACGACAGTGTCGTCGTCACGTACTCGGCCTTGATAGGCATTGATCCAAAGACAGGGGTGCCTTCACAGCATGGCAAAAGACCGATCAACGCGGATGTGTTGATTCTTGCCGGGGCGGACTCGCTTGGGATAGAGGAAATGGTGAACGTCCTGCGCGCCGTACCAGATTCGAGCAGGGTTTTCCTGCTTGGGGCAGCAAAGGACCTACCAGCTCACTCCATTGGCCAACCGTTCGCGGAGCTCACCCAAGGCGGGCCGGCGCGAGTTTTCCAGGCGAGCTTTTGGTTGCCACCCAGATCACCGCAACGCGAAGCATCGCGGCGTATCTGGAGCGGGACGCTCAAAGCGAACGACGAAACCTTCGACCCAACCCAAGCGATATCTTGGCTGTCGGTGCCATCCGAGCTGCTCATCGAGACCTTACCTGTTGTGGTTAGGGAGTTCGCCCAGCAGCTACAGGTAGACCCGCTGCTCGATATTAGGGTTGTAGTCCCAGCCGCCAAGGGGCCTCGAGGTGAGGACATGGTGGGCCCGCTGTCTGCAGCGATCGCTCGGGAGTTCACTGGCGAGGAGCACCTGGTTGAGTTCCATGGAAAAGGGCTGTTCAAAGGATTGCCTTTCGTAGTTAGGCAATCCGTCGCCAGCACAAACCATCCACCCTTTTCCGTGTTCACCGCCGCTGAAATCAATCCAGAGCGCCTGAACGCTGTAGACCGAGCTGGTAACCATTACTTGCTCAGCCTGGCAGAGCGCCTCGATGTGTTCCAGGGCGCTGTCATGACGCCGAAGCTCATCCGGGGGCGAGTCTACGACGTTGTCGTCTTGGTGGTCGGCGAGGGCCAGCAGGACCTCATCAACACCACCCTCATCTCGACTCTCCTGAACAGTGCGAAGACCACCTTGCTGGTGGTTGGCGCACTCGACGGATTGCTGACGGGATATTCCCTGCGCGAACCGACTGTTGCCCGGTCTCTTCTCCCTAAACGGATAAATCCAGATGTCGATCAAATCAGCGCGCCTTGAGGCGCTTGCCGCCGAGCATGCGGAAATTCAGCGACAGCGAAATATCGCAATCAGCCTTCCGTTGGTAGGGGCAGCAATTCCATTTGTGCCGCTCCCCTTGACGGTGGCCATCGCTGCAGGCTGTGCTATCTGGTCCCTGCTGCTTGATCGGAAAGAAGCTGAAGCGTCTACCACGGATATCTGGGACGCCGGTTACATCGAAGCCCCGATTCCGGATTGCGACTTCCGCCGCTCCACTTTTCTGGGCAAGGCCATTCCTTGGACAGAGTGGAAGGATCGCGTTGACGCGATCACGAGTACGAAGGGCATCGCCACCGCTGACGATATCCGCCGGGAGTTGATCGACACCTATCCATCAATGATCCCATTCATGCTGTCCGACGACATCATGACTCGCCATGTAGCGCTGCTCGCTGCAACCGGGACCGGCAAGACCGAACTGCTTCTGGCAATCATCCAACAACAGATAAAAAAAGGGGCCGGCCTTCTGTTAATCGAAGCGAAGTCAGACTCTGATTTCTCCGGCTCGATTTACGGAATGATGGAAGCGGCCGGCCGGCTCGATGAGCTGCTGATCATCAACTTCGAGTTCCCGGAAATGTCGCATACCTACAATCCGTTCTTCTCGGGCGGGGTCCGCGCAACCATTTCCACTGCAATGAAGCTCCAAGCCAACTCCAAAGAGGAGTTCTGGACGGACATTGCTCGCTACTCCCTGACTGCCGCGGTGCTGTCGCTGAAGCTGCAGCCCGGGGAGCCAGTGTTCCACATCAAGGACATCATTGCAGTGCTGTCCGACTTCGACCTGCTGCTGAGCTTTATCCGCAACATACGGGTATCCGACTCCATCTATCACAGCGATGGTGTCGAGTGGCTGCACTCATACCTTCGCTTCTGGTTCGACGAAGAAAAACAGGTGTGGAACCTGCGCGGGTACAAGCAGTTGCTCCAAGGACTTGTGTCAAAACTTTCGGCGTTCGCCCACTCCGAATACTCCAGCATCGTCAATACCTACAGCCCGGATGTCGACCTCAAAGAGGCGATCCTCCAGAACAAGGTTGTTGTGTTGTCCATGTCGTCGCTTGCCGACAAAGACGGTGTGGAGCTATTCGGCAAATTGTTCATCTCTGATCTTGCTCGAGCGATCGGCGAAATCCAGCTCTCGAAAGCCAAACCGCTGATGATGTGCCCGGCCATTTTCGACGAGTACCCATCATTCATGGACGAGAGCCAGGTATCCCTGTTCCAGCTGGCGCGATCGGCGAATGTGCCCATCATCATTGCTTTCCAGGGCGTTGGCTTCCTCCAGAACATTTCCCCTGCCTTCGTCGAGATGGTGCTGGGCAACTGCTGGACACACCTGTACTGCGACATCCGGGATGCCCAGACGCGGGAGTTCGCCGTCAAGCTTGCGGGGACGATGATCAAAAGGTTCGTCCAAGAGTCCTCTGGCAGCAGCACGGGACAGAGTTACGCATCCGAGCAATCAGGTCTCTACACAAACGACTCGGAAGGCGCCAGCTCAAGTACCGGATACAAGGCGACGCGGGAGGACATCCTGCAACCCGAAGACTTTGCGTCGCTCGACCAAGGCGACGGGATCATTGTCGCGAAGTCGGGAACCTATCGTGTCCGCATGCCGTTGGTGAGGAACAGCTTCCCGAATGTCCACTTCAAGGACATGCGACTGGTCCGCAGGCCACGTCGAGCGCGCTCGGGCGTCAACGCCTGGCAACGATTCCACGAGAAGAACAAGGCAATGCTG
The DNA here is from genome assembly GCF_021213715.1 of Pseudomonas sp. CP-1. Classification (NCBI taxonomy): domain Bacteria; kingdom Pseudomonadati; phylum Pseudomonadota; class Gammaproteobacteria; order Pseudomonadales; family Pseudomonadaceae; genus Pseudomonas; species Pseudomonas sp. CP-1. The sequence goes on along the minus strand of NZ_JAJQKY010000007.1, from coordinate 214,110 downwards.
GAAAAGCTGACTCAGGGCTGAATTTAGCATGCGAAACTCGAGCATTGAGGAGACACCATGAATTGGCAAGACAAACTGCGGCAGTGGGATTGGGACTTCGGGGTTGTATGGGACTGGTTTCTCGATATTACCCAGTTCCATGTGCAGCGAATCGGTTGGCCCGCTTACTTGGCCATCGCTGCCGTGATCATCTGCCTCGGGCTTGCTTTCCAGCCTACTCGCGGCCTGACCTCTCTGCTGATTAACGCCTTCGTCCGCATGATTTTCACCTACGTGCAGATCGTGCTGTCGTTGGTAACCGTGCAGTTGTTTGGATTCCTGGGCAAGGTGCTGCTTGCACAATTCCATCGAACCAGGCGCTGGGTTGGCCAGCTGTTCGACGAGAAAAAAACCTCTTAACTCTCTGCTCCCCTCCCCTCGGGCCGGCCCAAAGCCGGCCTGTCACTACCGACCCTCAAAAAAGGGGCACTCACTTTCCACTATTTGGGAAAGGAGGGCCCTTTATGAACTTTCACGCATGGGCTTTAGGGATCGGATATCTGGCGGCCATTGCCGTTCAGCCAGCATTTGCTGAATCCGACCCGTACGTAATCGATCAGCGCGATCCCCGGTATCAGCGTGCCATTGAGCACCTGTCTCTCGCTGCTCAAAACCTTCGCATGGCTCAGGACGAACTCAAGAAGGCCGAAGCCAGCGCCCCACTTCCAGGGCTGGATCTCGTAAGGATGCTCGCACAGGTCCGGCCCGTGGAAGAGACCATCAACGTAGTTCTGCAACCGGAGCAAAAGCGGCTCCGGTACCAGACCGTTACCCCCGATGGCCTGTTTTTCACCCCAACTCGAGTCGGAGATTGACCCATGCAAATGACTGGCCTCGCGCCGCAACTGAAAACGGAGGACCTCAAACGCTTTGCGTTGGGGATTCTCGCACTGGCGGTGACCATCTTCATCGTCGCCATGCCCGATATCGCAATGGCTGCGTTCGACGGCGATTTCGCGCCGGACGAGACGATCGCGAAGAACTCCAACAACAGCTTCCTCTACTGGTGGCGTCTGATTGCCAGTTACGGTCTCTGGGCCGGGTTGGCACTTCTGCTGCTGTCGGTGCTTTTCGCAGGCGCACGCGGCTGGTGGGTATTCGTGCTCGTGGTTCTGATTTCCCTCTTCGGTGAAACCGTAGTGGTCAAGGCCGGTAACCTGGCCGGCTTCAACATGGCCGGTGGTACTGGTTCCAGTTCTTCGGGGACCAAGTAACCATGCGCTTGAGAGTCACAACTGAAGCACCGACTTATGCCTTCGCGACGAGCCCGGTGAACTTCGGAGGCCTCACCCAAGAGGACCTTCTGTTCTTCATCGTTCCCTTGGTGATCGTCAGCAAAACCACAGGCGAAAACCTTTGGGCCTTTGCCGTTGCATTTTTCTGCCTGTGGCTCTTCAAGCGTTCCACGAGAAATAAGCCTCAGGGCTTCCTAGCCCTGATGGCCTCAACTTTCGTAGGCGACCTCTACGTAATGACGAGCGAGTTCCCTGCCCTTCAAAAGGCAGTCGGGAAGTTCGGTCGCTTCACTGCGCGGATCTGGCTCGAGATCGGGCTGATTCCCTCACCGTCTTACTGCAACCGATACGAGCCCTGACATGAGTGAGCAATACGGCGCACCGTTGAAGTATTTCAATTTGCTCGGCGCAAGTGATCTTCGTGCGGGCAGAGCCATCATTACGCTGATCGCCATCTCAGCGGTTTTTGCAGTCGTTATCGCCGTGCTGGTTGGCATGAATAGGGAACTGCAGGAAACAAACCGGAGATTGCAAAGCGAGCGAATCATGTATGGATTCCCAAACTCTGAGGGGATCTTTATCAGCGAGCGGCAGATTCCACAGAGACACATCATTGCATTCGTGGCTGTCTTCCTTGACAACTACTACAACTTCACTCCTCTGTCTGCTCGAACCAATGCCGAAGAAGCATTGAGAATGATGTCGCCACGTCTCCGCGCGCTGAAGGAAGATAGTTTGAAGATCGTTGCAAACCAGTCGGTTGAGCAGCAGATCACACAGGTATTCACAAAATCTTCTCCATATCAAGTCGAAGTTACCCCACAGGGTTATGTGGTGTCCTTCACTGCTGAACGCCACAGGGCCACTTTGAATAGGGTTTTCAACAAGGCTAAGTACAATGTGAAAATTCTAATCAAGCCAGTCAAGCCTTCGAAGTTCTACGAGTGGGCGGTTGTGGCTGATGACTTCGACATCCAGGAGATTTAGGGTTGAAGAAGCGACTGATAGCTGCCGGCCTTTGCGCAGCCATGTCAACCACGATATTTGCGAGCGACGAGTGCAACCGGAATCCGCGCACTGTTGTTTACAACAACTCGCCAGTTGACATTTACATTTCAAACGACACCCAGCGTGCAGAGGTTTTGTTCCCCGAGCCCTACCTCGACGGTATTTATGTAGAGGTAACTCAGGGCATGGACTTCTACCCGTCCCCTATCAAAAACAAGCTCGCATTTCAAGCGACAGATCCGCTGTATACGGGCCTTGTTTATGTCGATGCGCCGTCCAAGCAAACGTACATTCTCAAACTTATAACCCGGCCTGGTTGCGCAGACAGCCAAGTCACTATTTCGGGCCAGCCGATCGCTGATAGGTCCGCCATGGCGCGAGACTCCCGCGGAAGAATTAAAGGTCTGATGAACTATCTCTACGATGGGAAACTGCCTTCGGGATATCGCGAACAGGATTTTTCCCGACTTTCAGAGACTGATCGTGTTGTGTTTCGGCAGGGCTCGCTGGAATTCAAACTTCGCTCCCAAGTTGTGGGTCCGAAGTACATCGGCACTACTTACGAAGTCATCAACAACGGTCGCACGTCAACAAAAGTCGCCATTGATCAAATCGACTATGGCAACAAGGCCGTACGCGAGTCCCTTGGAATTGCCAGACAAGTTTCCATGCTCCCTTCCTCTCGGATACTAGGCCCCTCCCCCGAATACATTACCGAGGTCTACGGAGAGTCACATCGCGGGTTGCTATTCATCGTATCGGAGAAAGTACAGTGAGCGCCGATAACGATCAGAAGAAGAACGTAATAACGAAGCAACGCGGCCTATATATCGTCGCTGCAGTTGGTGCGCTTGGTGTTGCCATGAACTTCATGGGCGGCAACAGCGAAACCACAGGTGCGACTTCGGTTGACGCACCCAAGGCAGTTGAGGTTGGCAGTGACAAAGTCAACTCGATCACCATCCAGGATAAAGATGCTGCACTGACTCAGTTCGCCAAGAAGATCGAAACCCTTGAGGACAAAATCAAGCGAGGCGAGGAGGATCGCGAGGCTCTCAAGGCGAAGATGCTTGAGGACCAACGCAAAGCAGAGCAGAAATCGAACACTGAGATTCGAGCTCTCAGTGAAGAAGTTGCACAACTACGAAAAGATCAGGTTGACGGTGTTTACGGTGGTATCAACAAGCTGGACAAAGGCTCCAGCATGCCATTGCCACCCTCCTCTTCTGAAGGACTAAACCTCGAGGACTTTTCACTCGAGCCGCCAATGCCGGCAGTCTCTGCAAACCCATCGAACTCCAACCGTTACGGTCCGAACTATTTCCTGCTCAATGGCGGGGACGCGGGCGGTCAGCAATTCAACGGAAAAAGCGGAGGCGGCGCGGGCTCAACTGCTGAGACCGAGCAACAGCTGTTTGCCAACATGTCAGCTCCTGAGTCGAATGGCATTCAGCGCGCTGGCGTGAATACCTACAACGAGACCGACGCGACCCTGGCAAAGCTGAACGGCCGCCAGCCGAACCCGGACCCGATGCCGGCAGCCCAGTCTCTCAACGCCTCCCTGCCAACCCAGAGTCCGCGCGAAACGTATGAAGTACCCGCCTTCTCTTTTGTGGAAGTCACCACGCTTCACGGGGTTGCGTGCCCGATCGGCGCCAACGCTCCTGGGGCATCCGAAGAAGGGAAAATTCCCGCTCGACCGGTAGTCCTTCCGGTGCGCGGCATCTTCAAGGGTCCCAACGGCGCCGAACGAGATCTCGGCACTATCCACCTGATGGGCCTCTGCTCTGGCAACCGCAACTCCAGCTCGAATACGGGCCGCGCGACCATTCGCATCGAGCAACTCTCCTACTGGGACGAGACCGGTGGTGCCCAGACGGTCCCTGCAACCGGGTACATCGTCGATACGCGAGACAACGAGCAAGACGTCTACGGCCGCCTGGACAAGGCCTCAGGCCGCACCCTCGCACTCCAGTCAGCTGCAGCAGCCGCAGCGGCATATGCCTCCACCCTGAGCCAGGCCGAGTTCACTACGAATAGCGCGATGGAAAACGGAACCAGCTCAACCACCAGCCAGTTAACCGGGAACGCCACGAAGGCGGCGGTCAACGAGGGCATCGCCGGGATGTTCAAGAAGATCTCGGAGCGATTCGAGCGAGAAGCAAACGCTGCGGTAGACACCGTCATCGTCGAGCCGGGCATCAAGCTGCGCTTCGTAACAGACCAAACCTTCCGTGTTTTGAAACCAGCTGAGGCGTTCGACATTGACCCCGGCATGTACGACACCCTGATCTAGGAACCAGCCATGAACATCCGCCCATTCTTGGCCTTGTCCACCGCATTGCTTCTCAGCGGTTGTGCCAGTGAGGAGCCTTTCAAAAACAGTGCTTCGATGGACCAGATCTACGATGCGGTCCATGGCAGCGCCAGCAGAGACACGGTCTCGCTCCTGCGCCAAGGCCTGCGCGCGCGGCCAGAGCTTGGCTCATCGGAACCGTACTTTCCGATCCGAAACCCGGACGTTGTAGCGCCGGTATGGGTGGTGCCATACGCCGACGCTAAAACCGGCGTGAAGCATGGCGGCCGCTGGGATTACATCATCGTGGAGGAAGCAGATTGGGCAAACTGACCATCGGCTTCTGTCTCCTGGCAGCGGCATCCACGGCTTTGGCTGAGGGTGTTCCCCAGATGTACAAGGATGCCATTCGCGAACACCACACAAAGATGATCCTGGGATCAGGCCAAGACCTGACTGTTCTTCAACCTGACGTCGTTCTCTATCGGAAAATTTTCCAAAAGGAAAACACAACCGATCACCGCGAGCTGATTCAGGCAGACGAAATCCCGTGGGCACAACTCTTCAAGAACCAAGACCTCACCCTTGGTGAAATCGTCCGACTCTCGGCCGCAGCGTCCGGCTACGACTCTCGCTTCGATCCGCAAGTCAACCAAGACCAAGTGATCAAGCTCAACTCGCATCCCAACTCGCTGCGCGACCTTGCGGAATACCTCACCCGAGTCAGTGGCGCTCGTGTGACCGTTTACCCGGAAGGGCGCGTGGTTACAGCAACACTCAAGGGGCAGGGTTGATGGCCAAGGTAAAAATTGACGACCTGCATCTCTACGACACTGAGTTGGCTGGCCTGGCTCGCCGCGGGTATCAGGGCGGCATGCCCATCCAGTTGCTTTCCGATGCATTCCTGTACGAGAAGCATGGCAGCTATTTCCACACCATCGATGGTCGCTTCGCCAAAATCTGGAAGCTACGAGGTATGGATGCCTCGCTCCTGAACAACGATGACCTGTGGTCCCTCAGTAAAGGTCTTGGTGATGTACTGAACAAGTATCCATCTGGATCGGCCGGTCAATTCATTCGTCACACCCATCGAGATATTCGCGAAGTTCTTGGGATCTACCGTGCAGGTATTGAAGGCGGAGAAGATGAGTTCGCTCTCGAAATCGCGAACTCGATCGTCGAACGACAGATTGTTGCGGCAAGCTCGCCTGAAGGTTTCTTCACAAAGCTCTCCACCGAGGTCCTTGAGCGCATGCGTGAGGACTCTCTGGCCGAGATCGAGGATGAGAAGCTTCGAAATAATGTGCGGACTCTTCTCATGGGCGGAGACCCCTGGGCGGAAGAGGGAGAGGATGACGTTCGGGCCAATGTCACCGAGCAGATTGAGCGCGAAGTAAGCCAAGGTCGCTATCCCTTTGTAACGGACTTCTACCTGGTCTTGCTCTGGAGTCCGGATTACCTCTTCGGCAAGTTCATCGACAACACCGCGAAGAACGCACTGGCTTCGATGGGGCTTATCGACGCCAACAAGCTGGCTCATAAGGAATACACGAAGCACGCAAGACGCTTTGGCCAACTCTGTCATGAGATCGGCCAGGCTTTGGCCACGTTCGGGTTCCAGCCGGGCTCGCTTAACGGCCAAGGCCTCATCAACCTTCAGTACCAGCTTTTCAACCCCGTTCGCTGCTTCAAGGTCGACCCGCCCAAGTACCGGCCTGACTTGCCCATCCTGGATTGCTTGAAGAACCCGAGCCAAGTCGCGTACCGGGAAACTCTCAACAATGCCCCGATGTTCGCCTCTGTCGAAACTGAGGAGAAAGGCTGGACGATTCACGATTCTGGCGTCCCCTACTTCATCCGCCCAGTCTCGGTACTGGGTAAACCAACCTCGAGCTTCCCGGGCATGCTGCAGGTGGCCATGTCGGGCATCGAGAGCGAATCGCTGATCACCATCAACTGGAGCGTGCCCTCCCCAGTAGCGATGATGAGCCGCCTATGGACTCGTGGGCGCATGCAATCCGGGAAAGAAGCCATGAAAATTGGCGACAAGGATCTGCTGGCTCAGCAGCGCAATGACCTGGAGAAGGTTAAATCCAAGATCAGTGCGGAAAACGCCAACAACCGCGAGCAGTTTTTTGACGTGTCGCTTCACATCAACCTGATGGGGTTCGTCGAGGCCCAGGTCGATGATCAAGCCATGCAGTTGGAGAACATGCTTTGGCGTGTGGGGCACAAAGAATCCCTTCGCGGCGACGCTGCTGTCAGGAACAGCATGCCGTTGAACTTCCGCAAGAGCAGCATGAAGCTCTTCCGTCGTGACACCCCTCACCTCACGGAAAGCTTGTCCCATCTGTGTCCGTTCTTTGTTGAATACCAAGGCTGCTCCGACCCTGCAATCCTGATGAACAACAGGGCGGGACAGCCGATCTATCTGGACCTGTGGGGCCAGATGACGAACACCGCGCATAGCCTGATTTGCGGTAGTACCGGTACTGGTAAGTCGTTCACCTTCAACAACCTGTTGATGGCCTTGAGGGTGAAGTACCGACCTAAAGTCTGGATCATCGACAAGGGCGACTCCTACGAGAGCCTCTGCCTGGTTCTCGATGGCAACTACATTCGCCTTGCGACCGAGCCGTTCAAAGAGCCGATCACCGGGCGGACCATCAACCCCATCTGTATCAACCCGTTCTGGATCGGTAAAAACGACGACGGCAACAACGAAATGCCGACGTTGGAAGACATGTTCTTCATTGCTCGCATGCTGGTGATGATGATCACCTCCAGCGCTGCAGAGCAGTCCAAAACATCGGTCATTACCCCAGTGACAGTGCCTCTGCTGTATCAGGCACTCAACGAGTTCTATACCGACTGGGTAGCTACCAAGCCGAAGGACGAACCTCGTTTCAGGGACTTCATCCCTTACCTCGACAAAACTGAGTTCACTGAACAGTCGGGCAGATCGCTCGTCCAGGCGCTCACCCTCTACTACGGGGCCGGGCCATTTGCAGCTCTCTTTGACGGCTTCCTGCAGGTCCAATGGGAGAACGACTTTACCGTTCTCGAAACCCAGCGGATGGCAAAGTCTCCTGCCCTACCCGTAGTCACTCTGGCCCTGTTCCGCCAGATCGACTTGTACTGCAAGTTCAAGCTTGAACGTAGCCGCAAGAAGATCGTGGCTGTCGACGAAGCGTGGGCAACCCTTTCTGACCCGACTGCCGCATCGGCGCTCTCCAGCTTCTATCGAGAACTCCGCCGCTATGGTGCCGGCTGCTTGCTGATTTCTCAGACCGTGAAGGACTTCGTCAACCTGATCCGTGCTGAGTCAGGTGGGAATGGCGAGTCACAGGACGGCATCCTCGAGAACACAAGCCATTACTTCTTCCTGGCCTGCTCGCAGTCGGACTACGACATCGCGAAGGAATTCCTCGCATTTACTGCCGAGGAGATTGAGCTTTGGCGATCGCTTGCATCTCTGCCCCCGCTGTACAGCGAAGTCTTTTACCGGATGCGGACAACCAAATCCGAATACTACAGCGGTGTCTTCCGGCTCTTCGCCAGCCCCATGGCGCTTTGGATCGCCTCGTCCCATCCGGACGACTACCAAATGCGCGAGCGCAAGACCCAGGAGCTTGTGCAGAAGCACTCCATCTCCGAATCAAAAGCTCGCCAGAAAGCAATCTCCGAGCTCGCAAAATCTCACCCGTATGGTGCTCGATACCATGTCAATCAAGCTGCTTAAAACCCTCGCGGCGGTAGCCGCACTCGCCTCGCTCGCAGCTTGTTCGTCGAAGTACGAACCGCGCGAAACGATCATCGAGGAGCAGGCCAAGCCTATTAAGCCCCTCTACGCCCCCAAAACCGAACTCGAGCGCCGCGCTTACGAGGAAGGCGTCACACAGGTCCTCACAGATCTGAAGGGAAAGATGCGTGCACGCGATCGGTTCACCTGGGACCCGCCGATCATTCAGTGCGGTGTTGATATTCCTGCACGGGTGCAAAACGGAATGCTGGTCCCTGGCCACAAGGAATGCGTCCAGATCGCTCCAGGTCGCTGGACCGAAGAAGCACCAACCTATCTGCCGGTATTGGGAAATTAAGCCATGAGCAACAACGAAGAAAAACCTTCCCTGAAGGACCTCGTCAATAAGATCAGCTCGGGGGTTGGCAACCTCGCACGTAAAAAGCCAGGACAGGACAGCGCCAGCCAAGGCACAGAGCCCACCATTGACCTTGGTTCGGCGGCCGCGAAAGAGTCGCCTCAAGCCGACGCACACAGCGACGAACTGGAGCCCTTGGAACCGATCATTGCGGAAGAAGATGATCAGAAACCCAAGAAGACCAACAAGCTTTCCCAACTCACGATGGGGCAAAAGCTGATTGCAGCGATCCTGGTCGTGGGGCTTGTCCTCTTCGCCAAAGGTCAGATGGAGGGTTCCAGTACAAGCCAAACGCCTTCTGAGAATGAAGCAGCGCAGGAGGCCCCTACCTCCAGCGAGGAAGGAATGGCCTTTGGTACAGAACCCGCCGATCACACCCAAGCAGAACTTGGCGCCCAGGATGATCTGTCTCTGCCTATTGATGGTCCCGGTCAAACTTCGCGGAGTCTCAGTTCTGAACCAGAGCCATTCCAAAAACCAACTGAAATCAGTTCGGCTCCTCCAGCATTCGGTGGGCTGGACCAGCCATTGAGCGAGGCGGCACCCCACACCACCGCATCCCCTGACCTGGGTGTCCCTGCTCCTGCTCCTGCTCCTGCTCCTGCTCCTGCTCCTGCTCTTGCTCCTGTCGCGGAGCCTTTCTCGCCGCATGAGGATTCGCCGGCAAATCCTTTCGGTGCTCAAGCACCAATAGCAAGCCAATCTGGGGCCGCAATTACCTCTTCGATTGGCGCGGAAAAGCAGCCCCCCGTTTTCGCTGGAACCCCCAGCGTCAACCCGGATAGTGCTCCCGTAAAGGAAGCGCCGAAAAGCAATGAGGCTTTGACAAAGGCTAACGCTGACATTGCCGCTCAGGCTGAAAAGATCTCAGCCCTCGAGCAGAAGCTCAGCAAGATGGAAGCCCAACTCAAAGCTGAAAAGGCCAAGCAAACCAAACCGGCTGTTCAGCAACGCATCACCAAAGCGCCGACAAGAACCCCAGTGGCGAAGTCGTCGCCAGTCGCGATAAGCAAGGCTCGTCCGCGGATTTGTGTGAAAGCAGTAGCAGAGGCGGCCAGGAACTGCAGCACCTGTGTTGCACACGCCTTCATCGTGCACGCGGGAGCAGAGGACATGGTTGGCCAAGGCGATTTCCTTGATGGGTACCGCGTTTCAATCGTGGGCGATCGCTTGGACCTGCAAGACAAAAACGGTCAAGTGGCCCACAAGTTCTGGAGTTCACCAAATGGCTGTAGCGCGATCTAACGTCCTCCGTCAGGTCTCACCGGATGAGCAACTCAATCTGGAGCGCCTGGCCGACGAGGTGAATCGCAGCTACTTCGGAAATTCCATCAACATTCGCCCGCGCTGGGGCATCCCCAGCGCCTGCGAGTCCCCAGAGCCTAAGACTGAGATCAATCATCTCTCTCCACAGGAGCTGAAGGATTTGCAGGCGGGTGTTGAGGCCTACCACAAAAAAGATCTTCAACAAGCCAAAACACTCCTGGAGCAGTTTTCACCTAACGGCCCAAGAGACGCAGCACTGCTGTACGTACGAGTGCTCACCCTGCTGAAAGATCCAACCTGGCCGGATGTGGCCAAATCGGTGAACAGAGTTTGCGACGACACGATCTACGTCGCCCCGGGCAGCATCGAAATGGTCAGCGGCGAGGAGTCGCTTCTGGTTCATCCGATCCTCTCAAGATCGGCCGGCAATGGAGCACCGATTTTCGTCATCCGGTACATCATCCATCACGAGATGGTTCACAAGTTCCTTGGTACCTCCTCTACGGACCCTCACCCGGAAGCTTTTCGACGTCTTGATGCCTGCGCACGTGATCGGTCACGCGCTTTGCAGTGGTTGCGCAAGAACCATTTCACAACGATCGAGGATTCGGCCCGATGAGATGGATTTTGATTGCACTCCTGTTGATCACCTCGGCCACTGTCTCGGCCCAGGACTATGACTACCTCATCGACGCTACTGCAGCCAGATACGGAAATGATCGACTCGTGTTCCGGGCAATGGTGCAGAAGGAATCCAGAAAACAGCCGTGGGTATTCAACGTAGACGGCGAAGGTTTTTGGTTCCAAACCAAAGACCAGGCCGTCAATGCCCTGTGGGCACTCACCTCCGCACCCTGGCTTGTAAAGATCATCCCGGACAAAAACTCCAAAGCAATACGGAGGTTCTTCCCATCTGAACGAGCTGCAATGAGTTTCGCCAATAGCTATCAGCGCAGCAGACAGGCCCAGGGCTTCCCCGCTCTCCTTCAACGAATGGATGACACGAAAGAGGTCCTCGATGGGCAACTGCGCGTGCGCAAAGTCTGGCTACTCAATACCGATCTCGGAATCGCGCAAATCAACTACCGCTTTCACGGCAAGGGAAAGGCCTCTGTCCAGCAGTGGCTCGATCCTGCTTTCAATCTTGACTACGCAGCCCGCCATCTCACGGACCTGAAAAAGCGGTACGGATCAGATCTTCAGGCGGTCGGCTACTACCACTCCAAGACCAAAAAGTACCGCGACATTTACATGAAAGAGTTCATGCCGATCTATCACGAGGAGAGAGCCCGTGCGGGTATTTCTATTGCTGCTAAGTAGCCTGCTGATCAGTACCTCACTGAACGCAGCGGAGAAAGGTCCTTCAGAGGATCAGCGCGTCGGCGAAGGCCTGGTACTCATGCTCAAAGGGGAAAACCAGAAGGCCTGGGATCTTCTTTTCCCCGAAGCCAAAGCAGGCAACGTTACGGCGATGTACCACCTCGGGATGATGATGATGCGGGCAACAAATACCCCGGATCATTTGCAGAGGGCAAAGACCTTCTTCGAGGCAGCTGCCAAGCGTGGCCATAAGGGCAGTGAGGCAATGCTCCTGCAGGTACAGAAATCCTTAGCTGCAGCCACGCCAGGCACCCTCCCCTCGATTGCCGGGAGAAGCGGCCTCCCGGTCCCGGCAGATCTGGAAGGAGCTAAACGGCAAGCCGAACGCATGAGGCAACAGGTTGGCCGTTTCATAGATCCTCTACGTGAGGCCGCTGCAGAAGTGACGATCATGTCGTTCGTGTCCGACAACTCGGATGCGGTCGAAAAGATTCGCTCTGCGATCGACGAGGTCCGGGCCCGTTTTGGTGATCGAGTAGACGCTCAGTTCTACGTCGTAATCGATCAGGCCACATGGGACCCCAAGCGAGTTTTCAATCAGCAATCCGGCCAACTTCCAATGTTGGGGTTCACCCCTGACATGGGTGGGCGGATTGCCAGCCAGTACGGTGTGCGAAGCACGCCGGCACTGGTCCTCATTCCCAAGAACGGACAACCCAGGGTCGTCAACAACCCTGCCTCATTGGTTGCCGATCTCACATCGTTCCTGAACTGAGGTCACCCTATGAACCACAAGCTCAAAATCGGGCTCGCCTTCGTCGCCGGCGCACTGATTTCCAACGCAGGCACTGTCATGTCCAACGTGCCCAACGGCCAGGATGTCCTCGCGGAAGCCTTGTCTTCGGCGCTGGATAAGGTGAATCGGACGGCACGGGATCGTGAGATTGAAGAACTCGACAAACTCCCGAACATCCTCGACTGCCAAAACATGCAGTGGATGAAAAACTGCACAGAGCTCAATCGAAACGCGAAGAAAAACCCGAACGCGCCTCTGCGAATTACCAACAACAAAGGGCTCGAATTCAACTTCCAACCGGGCACCCCGAGTGCAGTCATTCGCCTACAGCTAGAACAGTCTCCCGAGGCCGCCAACGAGCTGGTCAGCTACATGGACCAAACCTGGGGCCAGTATAAGCAAGCGGCGAATCTCTACCAGATGGCGATGTGGCAACGCGGTGACCTACAACACATCAAGGGGCTTGACGCGGCCATGGAAGAGTCCGCGGCGAAGAAGCCCATCGACACCGACTCGTTGAGCATCTCGGTATTCACTGAATCCACCTGCCCTGTCTGCGACCGTCAGTTGGCCACTCTTGGCAGGCTAGTTCAGAAATATCCGAAGCTGAAGGTGCGAGTCTTCCAACTCGATCGAGATGCAAAGGTCTTCGCAGAGAAAGTGACCGCGCGTGGCTTGACCGGGCGGATGCTCAGCCAAGCAGAAAGAGACAACGTCACGAAGATGGGCATCACAGCCTGGCCCATCACTTGGATCGACAACATGAAAGTTAGCCGAAGAGAAACTCTGGTTGGCAACAGAACCATGAACCAGCTGGAAGGCCGACTGATGGCAATGACTTACGTGAAGAACACCACTGTTGCGAAGAAGGATTCCAAATGAAGCTGAACAAACTTGCCGTCATGGTTTGCAGTGCTCTCATCAGTTTCAGCACCGCAACGGCGTTTGCCGATTATGGATACGGTCCTATTGATGGCGACGGTAAAAGCGACAGTTCTGACTCGCCCTGGTCCCGGCGAATGGATGATGTGACCGGATTGTTCGGTGCAAGGCTTAGTGGGAGTGCCGTTAACAAAGCTGGTCGTGGTGGAAGCGGTAGTTTCGATACCTTCACCCCCTTCCAGGATAAGCAGCAGTTCATTGTTGGAGCGTATGGCGCTACCCAGGTGGGTGTAGGTTGTGATGGACTCAACCTCGGCACAGTCTTGGACGGTCAGATCGGGCAGTACGGCGACATGGTTGAGCAGTTCATTCAGAACGCGCCGGCGCTCGCCATCATGTACCTCGCTTACAGCCAGCCAACCGTGAAATCGGTAATCGACGAGCTTAACGCTGTCGGACAGTTTGGCCTGGATCTTTCGAACCTCACCTGCAGTGGTGTACGGCAGCGTGCCGACAAGGCTTACGAAGAAAACATGCAGGTGATGGCCGAAGCTGACTGCACTGTCGAAGAGGGCTACAAGTCCGCGAAGTGCATGTCTGGTGACGGGATCACCAGCAGCCTCATTACCCGAATGAAGGACACCAAAAACACAATTACAAGCCGAGCGACATCATTGATGAATGGCGTGTCAGGGATGACCGGCGGCCTGGTTGGCGTGAAAGGTGGAGGCTCTTCAAGTGGGAGTTCGTCGGGATCGAGCGGGGGAGGATCAGGAAATGGTTCTGGTTCAGGCGCAGGTTCTGCTCCATTGCCCAGCAAGAACTGCGGTGCCAAGCCCGAAGATGGCAAAACCTCCCTCGTGCTGGCTGCATCTGAGCTTGGTTGTGAAGACATCAAGAAATATTCGGGCTTACTGCCAAATTACAGTACCGAAGAGGACGCGCATACGGTCACTCCTCGGACCATTTCGCTTGAAGATGAATCGAAGAAGCTGACTCAGGAGTATCAAAGCCTCTACGCGAACGTATATCAAGCAGACCCAGCAACCTTCGAAAAAAGTGACGCTTATAAGGAGTTGGTGAATCGCGGCGGCATCGTCATCACCGAGACTGAATTTAAATTCATGCGCAAACTAGGCACTACAAATCCCGCATTGTTTGCCAAAGCCCAACAAAATCTCGCCACGCTGGCCATGATGAAAGAGCTAGACGAGGTCATTTCCAAACTTGAAGTGGGGGTAATGACCGGGCTGGCGAACCAAGTTGATGACCAAGCAATAAGCTCCAATGATCAGGCTCGGTATTCAAATGCATTGTCCTCACTTCGCAAAGAATATGAAATGCTCCAGAACAAGATTAAGCATGACATGGAGCGAAACAAACTAATCGAGCAGACAGCTAAGGCGGTAATAAATGGCTGATGTTGATGTCGATAATTCCGTCAAGGACTACGACTTCCTCAAGCTCGTAGATTCCAATTTTGCTGACTTGGTCGGTTACTACCTTGGTCTTTGGCAGGACTACCACACTCTTCTGGTTAACTCCGCCGGAGTCATTATCGGAGGTCTAGGTCTTGCCTGGACCTCCATCCTTATGATGAGGAGCCCTGAGGATAAGCTGAGGTCGGTTTTCACCGGTCTCACGGGCACCTGCCTAATGTTTTTGCTTCTTTCAGTCTCTACATTCACATTCCCCGGCACAGGTAGCTCTGTTCAAATGGCGCGCGGGGGGGGATGGTCCCTGACTATAGTCGGCAACATCTACGCAATCTTTAAGTCTGCACTTGACAAGGTCAATGAAGGAAAGATTACGGAAGATGCATTCAGCAGGGCCTACCACGTAACAAACCAAAACACCCTAAAACGTTTTGCTGACAGCCCTGTGTATCCACTTTATTCGGACTATTTAAACAAGTGCGAGCCTGCATTCATTGCTGCTAATGGGAAGTCCCCCGAAGCGTTAAGTGCAGGACGATATGTCGGCTTCTTCGGGTCTACCGGAATCGGTGCTAATGAGATTGAGTTCGAAGATAGCAGAGGCTTTCTGGACAAGGTCACGGGCAATGGCGAGGCCAATTATGATAACCCTACCAACTCCACTTGGCTGAAGCGTGATGGTGGCAATGCAGTAGTGGAAGGTACAAAGAAGGGTATGGCTATGCTCGACAAGATCGAGGGTGATAGCAATCCTTATGACGGCACGAACCCACCCCAAGGCTTCGAGATCCCAACCGAAGCTTATTGGGTGCAGAAGCTCTTTCCAGAAAAAGCTGGGGAAGTTGCTGACCAAGCATTGTCTCTTGACGCTAGCGACTCGAAGTACAAAAAATATTTGAACTCGGGCTTCAAAGAAGCACCAACTACTGGCGCAAAGCAGAACTTCTATCCCAAGACCTGCAAAGACATGTTCTTGATGATCGATATGGCACAGAGAAATTTCAACTCTGCCGTCCAAAAACATGCTCCTGCTTATCAGGAAAACTCATTCAGACGGGATGGTGATGATGCGGCGGCAATAATGCTCAATCACATACGAAATGAAGCATCTCAGCGGAAAAAAGGACAGTCGGAATTACTTACCTATGGCGGTATGTACTACCAAGATTCCGACGTCCGCGATCCAATGACCATGTTGTTCGAGAGCGGAACAACGAAATTTATGGATATAGGCAAAACCTTCAGAGAATGGATGCTTACTGTAAAAATCCCAATGATGATAAACGGTGCCGCCATGCTCGCTGCACTAATGGGTATTACATTCCCCATCTTTGCAGTTTTCGGCATCTTCTGGTCGACAAGGGTGATTTTTACTTCTGTTAAAATTATTGCTTTTTGCTTTATTGTTGCGTTCGTTAATGACCTCTGCTTAACAATGGCCTCCACAATGCTTGCAGTTAATGCTGAGACCATGCAAGGCTACAACATGGGCAACTATGCTCAAAACTCAACCCTATTAATATCGGCCGGAACAGGCCAGTACATTATCTTTGTTGCACTAACCGTTATTGAAATCATCTTCGCTAAACTTTTGCTCTGGGACGATGTTAAGAGTCTTGGAGGCTTCAATCCTGCCGGTGCAACTACAGGATTGGCGGCAACCGGCATGGCGGTCGTGGGAGCAGCAATACGAATTGCGGGAGCTGCTTTGCCTGGCGGAATTGCAGGTACAGCTGGGGCTCTAGCCAGTGGCGGTGCCAGTGCTGCGGGTGCCCCTGCCGGAGGTAATCCTGCACCTGGTGGGGGTGGCGGTAGTGGCGGCGGTGGTCCAGCGCAGCAGAAAGTACAAACTGCGGCCCAGGTTGCGGGCGGGATCGCCGGAGGGCTGGGAGGTGGTGGCGGTGGACAAAATGGCGGTGGCCCTGGGTCATCGGGTGCCAACGCACGTTCGGGAGTGAAAATTCCAACTCCGCAGGCTTCTCAGTCCTCCAAAGGCCAGCGTTCGAGCCTGGACGATCTCATCTGATAGACCAAATTCTGCTCAGGGCCCATATTGGGCCCTTTTTTTTGCTTGAAATCCGAACACCGGGCGGTATAACCATCGCCATCCGAAGATGGAGAATGAACGATGAAGGGAAAAATGATGTTGCTGGCATGCCTTCTGGTAAGCGCATGCGGGAATGGGGAAGTCGAGAACAATGCCGCCGGGGTTGCCTCCACAGGTCAGGTGGATGGGCACCCAGACTGGAAAATGCCTAACTCAACCGTCTACGAGATTGTGAACAGTCCAAACAAAAAGGCTACGTATGGCTATGAATTCCGTGCCAAACGAACCAAGGACTGGGAATCGGAAGGATGGACAGTTTGGGTTGCGTCCAACACCTACTCCGATGCAAAGGCACAGCTTAATAATGCCGGCCAAGCCGAGCAAAGCCATGTTCGAGCTCGCCGAGAAGGACGGGCTATGTGGGATCTGAAGCTGCTCCTAAAAAATGCTGGGCTTCCGGTGTCCATCAATTATCTGTCGTATGGCCAGATGCCTATGTCCACTGTGCGTACAGCTCAACGTGACCATGGCGTTGGGATGACATTCTTCGGAGACGAATGTGGCACTGGATTCCGGGAGTGTGTCGACCACTACTACTACTCGCCGGCCCTACGGCTGAAAGAGCGCGGTAAGGTATCGTTCAAAGAGTGGCTCGCCCCTTACAGCTACTTCCCTGACAACGAGTGGGGCCAGATGAATCAACGGACGATGCTGGCACAGGGATTTGGTGCAGACGAATCGTCGGCGTTCTACGACTGGTGGCCAACGATGGTTTTTCTGGTCAACCCCGACAATGAAGTCGTACGCGCTTGGCTTCCTCAAACCGGTAACGCCGCAACACCACATACCATTCTTCGCGCTGTAGTGGAGGAAATGGACGTGGACCCGAAGACAGTCTCATTGACCGGGGCTCGCCCAGCCCAGTACACCACCTTCCCCAACCATGCATACTTTGGCACCAGCATGGAGGACAAGGCGGTCCAGGATATCGCCAAGATCCTTGAGGATATTTCAGGATGATTGGATCGCTTCACTTCCAAATCAACGAAGAGTCGGTTCCCTGCTATGTCCTTGACATCGTTGGGAACCTGATTCGCCGAGCGGCCGTAGGTTCTCCACTTACGCTTATCCCCTACGCCGTTGAGTTGGTGACTCCGGCGGCTGAAGTGATTGCTCCACGCCCCTGGTCGGTAACGCCCGAAACGGTAATGTCCCGAGTCACAAAGGTTGCTCCTCTGGTGCCAGAGGTCGGCCGTGCGTACCCACGAAATTCGGTTCAGCAGATCCTCATGCCGTTCGCACCTCAGGTAGAAACGGATGAGACTGAAGAATCGATAATTCAGGCTATCGACATGCTGCCCGGGTTGGATGAAGAGTCGGCCAAGGCGGTAAGAGAGACTCTTGCGATCCACGGTATCCACCCAATCCCTGTGAGCGGTAACTACAACGAGAATCTTCATCAGGCCCGCGCCGGCGAGATTTGCGTTGGGGGGGTCGTCAAGGTCGCAGATGGCTGGTTTTCAAACATGAAGGTGTACCGGAAAGCACTGGTTCGTTCTGCTTAGGTTACGGGTCCGAACGTGTGCCACCAGCCCAACACCTGAAATTTTTTGGTGAATCCAATGCGCAGCATTCAGATGAACAACGACTTCGATTTCGATACAGACACCAGCTACCTTCAGCAAGACGATGCATTTTCGGTGAACGAAATGCTCTCGGAATGGCCTACGACGAAGAATGCGTTTGTGAAACGCCTGGCCAACACTTTGGGCCAGGGTGCGAATTTCGAAGCTCTACGCCTGCAGGACTTCATGGACCTGGTTGGCTCTACGGCTGTCGCTCGACCGCGTGAGACTGTCACATACGAGGTTCACCTTCGCGATAGGGACACCCTGCTTGTCGATGCTGCCATCACCTCGATCGCCAGCACGAATCCCCCTATCTCTGCGGACAACGCTGGCTTCTTTAAGTACGCCCTTCGCTGGTTTGCAAAAGAGCGTCCGAAAATCAAGCTCTCTGCTCGAGCTGACGGCCTTTTCTGGGTTCACCTGCCCGAGTAAATTCAGATAAAAAAAGGCTATCGGGAGTTCCAGATAGCCTTTTTTATTGCCAGTCTCAGAGGCCTATGTCCACTGATGCCATGGGGTCAGGCACGAATAAAGGAGCCGGAGGTTCAGGCGTCACGTCTTGCGGAGCAGCCGAGATCGCGCTAGCGACCGAGTTCGCATGCCCCACTGGCTCATCTTGCCTGGGATTTCCGGACGGCTCAGCCACCCCAGCGGCAGCATCTTGACTCAACATCGTCCGTGTAGATTCGGGGCACGATCTGGCAAGAGCATAATCTGTCATTGCCTGCATCACCGCTTCTGGAGCACCAAAGCTCAACGACACGTGGCGGTTGAGCATGTTGAGGAAGACAGTTTGCCGATTGCCATGCCCCAAGCCTTTGTAGAGGCGGAAGAGTTCGGGGTAGTAATCCTCTCTCAGAGTCATCTTCACCTCGACTGCGCGCTCGTCAGAATGCGCCGGCGGGGTGAAGTCACTCAACGTGACAGGCCACTGTTTCTGGCAGGCCGCTGAAATGCTGAACACCATCTGATTTCCGGCTCTGGGCCCATGTTGGCCCAGGGCTTCGATCAACGCATCGTGGTGGCCAGGGATGAGCTCCGCTCGGATCACGACTTTGCTCATCTGTGCGTTACCCCTGGCGGATCAAAGCATGCTCTTTGAAATACTGACTGACCATGAAGCGGTAGTACCCGCGGACAATCGACTTGTCAGGGTCTTTTGCGCTGTAGATCGGGCAGGTGATGTGGCGCTTCAAGAGAGTGCGGCCAAGAACGGTAGTTCCACCGCCGGCGGCTACCATCCCTTTCAGGAAATCAGTTGAGCCCCACAACTGCTTGATGAAGCGAGGAATGGTCTGATCGGTGAAAGCCTGGCGTGCGGGAAAGCTGATCGGTTCCATATCGATCTTGGTTCCACGCCAGATGAAGTGGCCTTCCCTCAGCCAGACATCCATCGTGTACTCGTTGATCTGGTTGTCTAATGCGAAGTTTTTCGGAAGCTTCGCTCCCTTCTTCGTGATGAGCTCGTTCAACTGCTCAGGGTTACTCAGAGAGGTGTAGATCGCTTTGTGGATGTCAGAGACTCCACTGGATTCGCCGTATCGGATATCACTGACACGACCATTATTGAACTGCCCACCGTCGATGGTGCCGTAGCCGATATCGATGATGCCGTACTTACCTTTGACCATTTCGTTGGGATCAAGCGGGTTACCATCTTCGTCCTCGAGCTCTGGATCGAACCATGGGCCAGCGAACTGGGGAAGGATCTTGACCAGCTCAGGATGGTAGCCGTCTTCTCGTGCCCACTTTTTCAGATCGGCCTCGAACTCAGCCGCGTGGGTGGCGAAGAATTCGGTCGGCAATCCTGTAGCGATGACCGGGTTCTTGATGTTCGCATCCTTCAGCACCTTCAGAAAGAGCACTCGAATCTCGTCGGATTTGTAGAAGCTCGAGTCTGTGCTTCGAGAGCGCGCACCCTCTTCCCTGCAATCATCACCCACCAGGTAGCGACGACCGTTCTTCGTGGTGAAGACTTCCCGACTGAGGGCTCCACCAAGACTGCTGCCGGCATAGGGTGCAACCAAGGATGGATATTCCCCGCTGGCATCGTTACCGGCCTTGTAGCTCGTCGAGCCGTTGCCCAGATCTATGGCAACCAATTGCTCAAGCTTCATAGACATTAAATCCCCTCATGGTCAAAGCAACGCTTGAAAAAGGCCGCGTAGTGCGAGCCATTCATCCATAGACGCTGCGATAGTTTTTTGTTGCCTAAGGATGCTGCCTGAATGCTTACCCAGGTAGCAGTGAGAGATGACATCACTCGTGATCCACTGCGTCGGCGGCCTCCTCTTCTGACGCCCTATTGCTTCAGCTACCTCACCAGGTGTCGGGTTTCGACCCAACTCTTTAGCCAAGCTCGCTTTCATCTCCGCGCGGAGCATGCTCCGCTTGAACTCTTCGATCGGCTCAGTTTTCCGGGCCCCAGTGACCCGATTAAAAATTCTGACCACCCTGAAGATCGGCTGCGATGGGCCCAGCGGATCACTTTGATCGACATCCTGGCGGCAGATGATCGACCTATATCGTACAGGCTGCCTGGCCTGGTTGAACTCGATTAAGGCCTCCTGAAGTTCTGAGTCGACCAACTCGAAACGGCCAATCAAGGTTTCAAGCTTCATTGGAGCGCTGCCCCCCAGCCGTTCAATCGCACCAACCCAAGCGCTGATCACCGAGCCAAAGCGAACGACGTCGATGTCTAGAGGCATTCCCAACGTATGCGCCCATCGACTCACACGTTCTGAAAAGTGGAGAAGGTCACCCAGGTCGTTGAGAAATTCAGTGGTAAGCCGTTTCCCCAGGAGCGAAGTTAGCAGATCGATTACGTCAGGCTCGGCATCAGGAAGGATGGCCTTTCGGTAGCTCTGCAGTCGCCCCTCAATCCGCTCGTTGCACTTAAGGTAGAGCCGGAGAGAGCCAGACGATTTTCGGGAGGCTCTCCATTTCCAGAATGTGGAGATGGTTCTCCCGTCTTGCTCAATTGGAAAACGTGAAAGAGCGATTTCAAGCTGCATGAGCTTTTCGGTAGCAGACCGGGCTGCGGTACGCAGGGAATTGAGGAGCGCCAGAAATGTCTCTGACCGGCGCCTTACCGAGTGCTCGTACTCATCAACATACCCTTTAGCCAGGGCATCACGGATTTCCTTCTTCAAAAGTCACCCTACTGAATGTTTTCTGTAATTTTCGGAAATTCTGGGCATTTTCTTCTCCCCTTATTCGCCTCTAATCGGCCTTAACCGGCGCAACCATCCTTTTCCCGCCCTAGAACTCCCCCATATCGCCCCGTAAGGCCCATTTCACGCCCTTTTACGCCCGGAATCCGATCTAAATTCCGTTGCCGCAATGAGTCTGAAAATCACCCATAAATGCCCTTAGCCGTCCTTTCTAGGCATCTCCAGGCAAACACCGGCCCTTAAATCCCTTATCCCGCCCCATTACGACATTTATGGCCCCACACGAACGCCTTCGAGAGCCAGAATTTCGCAAAATGACCTCTTCAGTAGGTTTTTTGGGTAAATTAGGCAAGCAATTCACCATTGAAACGGCAGGACGCGGGCCGACTGCGTTCCCCTATTTTTGGTTAAAACCCCGTCTAATGTAATAGTACGGATTTCTTAGGATTTTGCTTCTTCAAGGCACTTGCCCAATTTCCCCAATATGGAACGACTCTCCACCGTCCAGGCTGCTAACCACCTCCACATTTCTCGGCCCACCATGCGGAAACTGCGCAACACCGTTCTCCCTCCTGACGAGGTGTCAGGCAGTGGCAGGCCCTATTGGTACCGAAGCACGCTCGATAACTACCGAGCTGGCTTAGATACGCAGAAAGCCATTGCCCTATACATCACGTGCGTTGTTGACGGGATTGGACTTGGCGGTGACGTGACAACCATGCCGCTATTGAAAGACGTCCACTTAAGGGAGTACCGGCCAGCATCTGGAACCAGGACAGAGCAGTTGATCGAGGTCCTCAATGAGATCCAGAGGGTTAAACCAGCCGCGGTGGTCCTCCCATTTCAGCGGGTGCTGACTCCCCCCGCCGCGGTGGTCACTGATCTGTGTTACGACCTCGGGATTGCCGTCGTACTGCAAGGGAAGGCCTGATGCCGCTTACGGGCGCACGCAGTGGGCTACTTCGTGTAGCCCATTGAGGATGGCCAAGGTCTTGATGCCAAGGCGAGCGCTGGCACGATGGCTTGTTCGGTTAACCGGCGCAGAAGGATTGCTGCCTGCCCTGCTGAGCAGCCTGGTAAGGGGGACGTTCTTGTGGACTTGGCGCTGTCATCAGGGTAGCGCCCAAGCTCCCCTCTATATAGGAAGCAGACCAAGGGCTCACTCAGTGCTTAGTGCTGCCGTTAAAACCCAGTTTCGTACCAGCATCAATTGGCCGCGCACCGCAGTAGATGTTGCGAAGGGCACCAACCAGGTGCTCTCCCCCGCCAGCTCTTTCATTCAGATAAGCAACAATGAGGTCGAGATCTGCTGCATGGGTGTGGTCCATCCAGACCACCTCTGCGCACACGTCGCCATTGTCCTGATAGACCAGAGCGATTATTGACGGGACACCGTCCACGCTTTCCACCAACCAACCCCTCACTCTCTGCGCGCCGAAGGCGTGATGCCCCGCTACAGCCTTCATTGCATCGCTGTGTACACCGATCATCAGTTTTGTACTCCCATTTACACATTCCCGACCTTAACGACGATCGGTGCAATTTCCAGCCAGCAGCTAAAACCAACGTGTCACGCGCTGACGGTTTTCAGGCGCCAAAACCCTGATGAATACTGGCGTTGCGCCATACCATGGCTTTGACCCAGCCCACACAAACTAGGCGCGCATGTCACCAAATCGGCCTCGGACCCGCCTATTTCGCGGGATTTCAGCCACCTTTTTTGGGTTGCCTGTCCTTTTCTTGCCCCATAAAATCGCCGCGAACTACCAGCGGACAATCTGCGGATGGCCACTGGAGTTGGTGCAGTGACAGCTGAAAAAGCTGCACTCACTGTTTGAGGGGGGGGCCAATTGGCAATCAGCCGATTGGAGATTGTTGCGGTGTCGGCTTCCGACACCGCGACGCTTAGGACCGGCTGTTCTTGCCGGAGGAGGGGCCATGCGCTCACAGCGCAATAATTGGCTGACGGGATTGTCACGCGAGGAGTTCGCGCAGCTCGATCCGTGGGAAGTCGTCTGCCATCCCGAGTCAAGACCACAGTGGATCGCTGAGGTTCGTTCAAAGCTGCGCGTCAGCCTGACGGACGACGAGATCCTGTCCATCCTGCAGATCGGGCTCTACAAGGCCGTCGCTTCCGCGATCGAGCTTTATCAAGATGTCGAGCCTCATCAACGTGCTGCCCATATCATCGGCGCGGCTCTCAACTACATACGTTGGGACGGACGCGGGGATGTGCTTGCTGAAGTTCCTGGCAGCTCGGCTATCAATATGGGTGACCTAGTAACCGAACTTGGTCCTCGCTCCCATTCTCTGCAGTCCGACTACATGCTCGCATCTGCACAGTTTTCTGAGGCGTTGGAATACGCACCTCAATTTCTGGCTGATGGGGTCCTTCTACCGGACGAGACGGGCCAAACCTGCCACCAATACATCGAACAGATCCGCCACCTTCTTTCTGCCCGAGAGCACCACATCCTGCGGCTGGCTGTTATTGAGAATCAGGAGTCCGGCGCGATTGCTGAGATCCTGAAGATCTCAAGAAAGCAGACATGGAAGGTACGTCGCGGCCTGAAGCGAAAGCTAGCTGAGATAGCCAGTGAGGCTGGCGCCTCGAAGGAGTTCATCCGAGCGGTTTCGACAGGAGCAGCCGAATGCAGCGCCAGTCAATAACCGAATTCCTCCATGAAAAGGTGTATCCCGAAATAGATGCAGTCTCGGCAGGCTTGCTCGACCACCTGAAGCCGACAAAGCTTCAGACCTCAGGGACATACCGGATGCTCTGCCCGGCCTGCGGAATGCATGAGGCCTTCCATCATCCTGGAACCCACTTGATCCATTGTCCGCGTAAGAAGAACTGTGGCGAGTCGACGTCGCTGTGGGACGTGATGGAGAAATCGGGCTACTCGAGGAAGGAGATCGTAGAGCGCCTATGCGAACTGGCCCGAGTTGACCCCCCTTCGAACAAAAATCCTGAAGGTCGTATCAATGGCTCCCCTGCCCCCCTCTCCCCAGGGCGCGCCATTATCCAAGCGACCCAAATCCTGGCCCGCAAGTATCCGGACCTTCTTCAGCAGCTGCAGACGGATCGTGGTTACAACGATGAGCAGATGGCGACGATGCGACTTGGCGTCTATTCGTCCCCCGAAGAGGTTCTGGCTTTACTCGAGGAGCGCGGTATCTCCCGGGAAGTAGCCATCGCCAAGGGATACATCTTGGTCGAGGAGAACAACCCTTCGAAGTACCGGCGAACGATGAACAATCGTGTCATCGGTTACTGGCCGCATCCTGATGGGGACGTTCGTCTCTGGGGACGCCTGCCTTCCGGCAAAGGCGATCGATGGAACAAGAAGTATATGTTCGCCGACTCGCTCAAGAAGGACACCCCGTATCTGTTCAGCATGAGGAAGCCCGGTCCCCTAATTGCTGTTGAGGGTACTTTCGATGGCTGGTCGATCCAGTTCATGGGGTTCTGGGGTACCGCTATTGGGCAGGCTTCCATCAATGCTGGTCAGGCGGCCTTCCTCGCAGGTGAAGGTGTCACCGAGGTGGCACATATGGTGGACGGCGACATCGCGGGTTATGAAGGCGGAATCGTCTCGATCAGAAACTGCGAACCTGCTGGCATCGTCACAGCCATCGTCCCGCTTGGCCAAGGCATGGATGACCCTGATGCACTCCGAAAAGCTGGACGCACCGCCGAGTTCGAGAAGCTCATTGCCTCCAGGATGAACGCAGGCGAGTTCCTGGCTCGCATGTGCCACACCTATGCATCGGAATCTCCCCCGAACATTTCCGGCATTCGAAAGATCCACGCGATCGTTCCCATGCTTACCCCAGTTTCAACAAAGCACTGGAAGGACTGGAGCCAAACCTTAGGAGTCAGTGAGCCTAAGGACGTCGCCTCGGTGCGCCTCCTCTCCTCACTGGTCGATGGTGGCTTTGATCTCGACGAGGCTCTTGCCTTGGTCCTCAAACGCACAGGCTTCCGCATCACGCTCACACAGGAAACCGTCAATGGCTGAAGGAAAAGCAAGCAGCCCTGTTCGTCAGATCCTCACGTTGATCCTCTCGGTCACGCTGGTCCTTTACATCGGCAAGATCTACCTCCGTACGCCGGAGTATCGACACATCGAGGTCTGCTACCTGCCCCACAAGGCTGCCCATCTCTTCTGGGTTGATGTGTGGGGCGCTTTGGTGCCTGACGACACCGCCTCATATCTCAAGCACTCACGCGACCTTGAGGAATTCTTCAACTCCTGCGTCCAGCGCACTGCGCACTGGACCTGGCTCCGGTCTTTTGGCCCAAGCAACCAAGGTGACAACAATGGCTGATGAACGCAGCAATGAAGCTCTACACCCGACCAAAGAGGTTCGGATCACTGGCGAACGATCTGCAACCCTGGTGGGCATGGCAATCCAAGCCTCCCGCGTTGATACCACGATCCTCCAGATGAAAATGGCCGGCTCACCTGAGACTCGGCGCCGAGCAAATGAGGCTGCGGACCGATTCGAGCGCGCCTTGAACGCGTTCGATGCCGAAATGCGAGAGGTGAACAAAGACCTGAACCTCAACCGGAACGGCGGCGGGCAGTCCGCTCGATCCGCGCAACAGTCTGGCCAATCGAAGCAAGCCCCTAAACCTGTCCTCCAGAAAGCGAAAAAGGGTGGAGAGCAACAAGCTCAAGCCCAGGGCACCGCCAAGGCAACTCAGACCGGTCAGCAGAAGCAAGGCAGCAACGCCAAACCTCAGGGTCAGCAACAGAAGACCGCCGCCGGCCAGAAACCTAATGGCAAACCTCAACAGCCAGCGGGCGCGGCTTCCAAGCCACAGAAACCTACTGCACCAGCGGTGAAGGAAGCTACTCCGGCTCCGGAAGCAGCCGCTGAAGCCCAGGCATAAGAAAGGAGGGATGATGAGCAGTCTCAGCAATTTAAAGGAGGCAACCCGGCTGCTGCCGGGTTGGGTACCTCCGTTCCTTTTGTCGTGCCTGGTAGTTGGTCTGTATGTACTGGCCGTGTTCACTTATAAGGACAGACCGAGTGATCTCGTAGAGACGGCAACGACGGCTGCCATCGTCCTCTCCATCGTGATTGCTTTCGCTTTCCTGGTGTCGGCGATTGTTAAAGCCGATCCCGGGAAGCTGGGGAAGTCGATGAGCGATGGTTTCGCTCGCGGCCTTCACTTCGTTTGGGCAACAGCATCAGCAGGACTGGCAACCTACGTAGGCGCAGCTGGCATTTACAGAGCGGTGACAGACAACCTGGGTTTCAGCATCTCTGCCCTCCTGGTTGCTGCCCTGCTGGGAGGCGCCTATTGGGCTACGTCCTCCAAGAAAGAGACCAAGCCAGAAACCACGGACCCGATTTCCGGGATGTCTAAAGCACTTGCTCTCCCTGAAACGTTCGCGCAGACGCCAGCCCAACGGCCGGCCTTTCAGGTGACAATGGCTGATACAACACGCTTGGCCATACACCAAGCCGCACGGATCATCGCTTACAAAGGCAGCAATTGCCTGATCGATGGCAGTTTCTACGCAGACCTCGATCTCAATGCCCGTACCGCCAAGATCTTCTCGGACATGAACCTGATTGCTACTGGCCAATTCATCAATTGGCGCATGCACATGCTTCTGATTGGTAGCGCAGCAGAACAGGTCATCCGCGGCACCGCAAGCGAAGCAGCCTTCGATGACCTGCAGTCGTTCGACGACCTTGCTTCGAAGTTCTTGATGTTGGGCGACGGCCGCCATGCGTTCTACAGGCCAGCAAATGATGCCGAAGCAACGCTGAAGGCTTCACGCCTGGCGATGATCCGCAAGAACGTATGGTCGCGTTGCATGGCTGCCGTTGAGATGAACAAAGAGGCCATTATCCAACTCGTACGCCTGATGCGTATTCAGCCTTGCCTCACCCATGGAGACATCAAACACCTGCTTGAGAAGGTCGAGATGCCGCTTGATTTCCCCATAGCGGAGTTCGATACCGACGAGATGATGGAGCGCGCGCTGCTCGGGCTCGTCCATGAGGCCGAACCTGTGGAAGAGGATGATCACTCCCAAACATCGTCCCTGGACGAACAACCGCCAAGCACCCGACCGGACAATGTGCGGGAGTTTCAGCCGCGCAACACCACACTCCAGGCCTGAAGACTGGAAACCAAAAGCCCCGCAGAGTGCGGGGCTTTCATTTTGCGGATAAGTTATCCAAGCAAGGCGATCTCAACACGATCTCGCCCACTCCGTTTCGCACTGTAGAGCGCTTCATCGGCGGCACGGTGCGCTTCCTTCACGCTTACATTCAGAATCGCAACACCGGCACTGAACGAGCAACTGAACGAGGTCCCATCTTCGGACTGGAACTGAATCGCGGTAAAGATGGACCGCAGCCGATCCACAACCATTTTCGCCTGGCTTGGATTGGCACCTACCATGACAATGCCGAATTCCTCTCCCCCAAGCCGCCCGACATAGTCATCAGTCCGCAGCGAATCGGTGAGCACCTCGGCCAGGCCAACCAGCACCCTATCCCCCACTGGATGGCCAAAGGTATCGTTGACCGACTTGAAATGATCGATGTCGATCAGAACCAACGAACTTGGCGGGCCTTCGGCAAGAACAGTCGCGGCGGACGCCATAAATTGGCCGTGATTCAGGAGGTTCGTCAGGGGGTCTCTTCTCATCCTGGACTCCAATCCCTTGGACCTGCTGATTATCGACTTCAACGCCTTGATGAAGGCTCCTCGCTTCAGAGGTTTCTGGACGAAGCCGTCCGCCCCTCGGGACAAGGCGAGCAGTTGCTTCTCGGCGTTGGACTCCCGGCTCAGGAAAATAATGGGAATGGTGGCGTCCCTGTCCTGCCTGATGATCGAGGCAACGACGTCCCCGTTCGCCTCCGGCATGTGGAAGTCAGTCACCAAAACATCAGGTCGGAATCGGGATAGAGCTTCCAGCACTTGGCTTGGATGCTGGATGTGCTCAACGATCAGGCCTTCCTCGGTGAGGAATTTCCGGGCGAGGTAGGCATCGGTCCTGGAGTCATCCAGAAGCAGCACCCGATACCCTTCGATCTCGATGTCACGATTTCGGCTCCGGAATAGGGAGCGCAAGTTGCGGATGTCATCATCGAGTCCCAGGATACGAACTTGTCCGAGCTCCGTGGCTGTCCGACGCTGCTCGAATGTCAGAGGGCAGGACTCCACGACAAGCACGACCAGGGCATCAGACTCAGAGGTCATCACGATCTTGGAGATGAAGGGGATGGCCTCTGGATCGTTGAGCACTCCGTCACCGACGATGAGCATACTGGAGCGGCGAATTCCGGCCTCATCTTCGGGGTTGAAGGGGATCTGGTGGCAGAGCGTGATGACCTTCGCCCCCATACCTTGGAGGCCACGAGCTAACTCTTGCGCCCTGACCCCAAAGCCAGGGACGAATAGCGCCACCGGCCCTGACGTTTCAGCGGCTGCGTCATTCACTCGCCGGCTTGCGGATTGAAGCTCTTCCATCATGCGATCGACCTCAGAAAATACGGCCTCAGTCAACGAGGGCGCCTTACGGATTGCGGTGAGGACGTCTTGTACTCCAGTGACATAGCTGCCATCGACGTCTCTCAGAATGTGGGTTGCGGAAGCTAGGAGTTGGATAAACGCATCGCGGTGACGAAGGCTTGGCCTCGGCCGCACTTGTACCCACCAGGTTGTTTGCAAAGCGTGGTTTACAGAACTGATCATTGGGGAGGATCTCCTCACCCTAATAGTGTCCTTTGGGTGCCCCTTTTCCGCTGCCCGCGAATTCGCGTGGGAAGGAATTTCCTCTGCTGACGAATCCCTACACCATCCCGGCGGTGCAGGTCGGAATCCGTCCTGAGGGCTGTTCAAGGTCAGAGACAGGTTCTGGCACAGCGCCCGTCCCTGGAATATGGAGGCTACATAGGAGACAACAGCATGTACCCAATCAACCGTGATGCACTGGTCTGCCCGATGCACCTTCGTACCGCCCGGCTGCGCCTCAAAGGGATGTGGAAGGATTCTGACGAAGCAACCAATGACGTAGTACGTGCCCTAGAGGCTGGCTGGTTTCTGATCCCAGCTGGACGTGAGGGTAACTACACCAAACGGCAGTTTGAGGCCTTTGATAAGTGCTTCGCCGCGGCCCCCTGGGTGAAGCAGATCCAACATGAGGCTGGAGATTTTGACGAGAGGTTGCGGGCCCGCCTCGGTGCCAGATTTGAACGTCTGTTTTCAGGTGGACGGAAGCTGACTTCTCCCCTCACCCAGGCACTTGCCCTCCCCCATCGGGTCGCGCGACTACCGCTGAGCTTCGAGGCCGGCGCATTCGGCCCCGAGCTTCTGGTTTCATGCCTTGAGGATACCCAGAAGGTGTGCCTGCGGATTCAAGACGAAATGCAAGGTCTTGAGCCGGATTGGGTCCTGGCTGAATCCGTAGACGTGGGCGCCCTTGTTGAACACCTGAACCGGGCTAAGTGCGTCCACCTCCTGATACCGATTCTGGTGGCTACCAGCCCCAGCTACCTCCCCAGGGAGCAACAAGGATGGCTTTGGCAGGTCCAGGTCGGGAATCTTACCGTTACCGAATATCTGGACAGGATCGCGAGACGAGACCAGGAACATACCGACCACGTTTGTGAGTCGTGGAGGAGGCGATTCGCACAAATTCGCACCCTAGCTTCGGTTCTGGAGAGCCTTCCGTCTTACCACCAGGCGACTATTACCCGGCGTCTCCAGTCGGCTGATTGGAGATTCAGGGCGAAACGTTGGCAGGGAAGCTTGGTAATTGATCTCGGTGACCTTCATGAGGTCGGTGCGAGGCACCAGCTGCGCGATGGTTTCGAGTTGGTGAACTTCGTTTTGGCCCTGGACCAGGCCCTCGAACGGGCGGAACCGTGCTGGGACTCGTATCACCGAGGCGAACACAGCGCATTTGCCCAAGTCGAGCGAATGAGGGAGGAGATGGCCCAGGAAGGCCCGCCGCGGGGCCTAGGAGACGTTTTCAGGTCGAACCAATCGTCTCAGCTGGAATCGCCGTTAAGGGCCCTATAGGCGGCCAAAGCCGCCATCATGACAAGGACCGCCGGCCCGATGATGTGCAGATGCTTAGCGATGAAGGTGACAACTCCCCACCGGATGGGACGTCGACGCGCATCATCAAGAGCGTTTTGAAGGCTACTGCAGCGATTCGCCAGCGTGCTGATCTCGTGGCACAGACCACGTACGTGGCTGTCTTGGTGCTTGAGATAGTCGGCCATTCCCAGTTCTTGAATGTTCTGTTTCCAGGTCTCGACAAGGATGAGGTCACCGGCGCGCACCGGTCGCGATCTACCGTTCTCATGCTTCCCATCGTAATAATCGAACTGGAGACCGATCTGCTCGTAGAACCGGTTTCTGCGCACGTGATTGGACTCGTATGCTTGGGCATCGCTCAACCTGATGGGGTTAACCTGTGCATCTGGAAATTGGTGCAGGAACTGCACCACTCGCCACATGAGATAGGTCCCCAAACGGTGCCCTTGGAGGGCATCAGGCGTTACCGTGATGAACCCACGGTTGAAGCCGTCGCTGGCTCCGATCGACACCGTGTTCATGCTCCTGTTCACACCTGCAGCCAGGCTCCCCTTACCAGTCAAGGCATGGCTGCTGCCTGAGGCTGTGTACTCGATTCGGAAACCTGCCTCGTGCGGGGTGATCACTTCAGTACAGGTCACGAAGACCTTTGCGACCTCACACTCCGGCGCATTTCTGCTGCCGATGACCAAGACAGTGGAACTGACTCGCGGGTGACGGCTGACTGCCGGCCATGAGTTGATTTCTTGCTCCAGCACGGGTGCATGGTTCCCTAGGTTGTGGGGGGAGATGGATCTACACAGAGGGTGATTCTGGCACGCAGAGACGCCATTGAGGATGTAGATGCCATAAACCACAAAGGCATCTCACATGGAAACAACCATCAACAACCTCAAAGCCATCTCTGCTGCCCGCATACGGCTGAAGGACCTGCACACTCACGAAGATGGTGAGGGCGAAAATCTGGCTTGGTCCTGCATCGTATTCCTCAAGGGGAAGCGGTTGGGGAGCGTTCAGGACCCGGGTGAAGAAAAGCCCCTGTCGATCGAGATCGACTCCATCCAGCAAGTGGCAATGGTAAAGACGTTGAAGGAGCACGGGTATCAGCTCAACCTCGAGGCTGCTTCTCGGATCGACGCCAGCGATACCCACGAATTCCTGGAGCAGGCTCTACCGCAAATGGCTGACGAGGTGGAGTGGTTCAACAAGGCGAAGCCGCTCTTGAAGTCCAACACCTTGTTCCGCATCCGAGGTGACGAGGAAGGAACGTTCCGTCTGATCCTCGCGTTGTACAACGAGAAGACGGAGCACGCCCTCCAATCGCGGTTCGGCGATCAGCTTGAGGCTGTCCTGAACAACCAGTTGAAGGGGATCACGCTGTAGTGTGGGCTGGGCGGGCCTCCAATACGATTGTTGGGCACCGAAGACCAGTATTGGCGACCCGCCTGGCCCAGATACTCGCAATGCCCGGCTTCTGGCACCCTCCGCCAGACATGAACATGGACTCCATCGACACAGACGCGGAGTACACCATGACGCAACAGCCCCACATCACGTATCCGATACCCGAACAGTGGTGCTTGGTGTTTGCAGACTATCCACTGGGTGAGCCCGCCATGGACGCAATCCAGGGGCCGCTCTTCTTCAGCAGCAAACGAGAAGCGCTGATCGAATACCTGAAGTACCTATCCCCACGACTGGAGCAGGAAGGTGGCCTAGGAGAGTTCCTGGATGCCTTGAGCGATCTGGGCATGGTGCCCAAAACCCTGGTCGCCGACACCAGCGGGGAGTTGCTCCGTCTTGCAGAGACGGCCGAACTGGAGATCCTGGAGGGAATCTGCGCCGGCTACGGCCAGGACAGGACGTCTGAAGGTCGAGAGGTAATTTTCCTGCTCGAGGCTGTTCCACCCGCAAGGCAACCCTCATTCCCACCGGTAACTGCTCCGCTCGCACAATACCTGGCCAACGATGACACCTCGGAAGATGGGCCCCGGGTTTACGCAACTTTTCATCCTCAAGCCTGGCAGAACGACAACGCGGTAGGCGTAGACCCTGGCCCTACGCAGATTGACGTGACGCCCGAGGTCCTTGCGATGGACCGGCCCTATGTATTGGCGATCATGGACAACACCCACGAGTCTGACGGTTTCATTCACGCTCGGCTCGCACCTGAGTGGGTACGCGACTGGCAAGGCCCCTTCTACATCGAGTGCAAGGAATCTATCGAGAAGTTCTTTGCCGGCACCGCAAGCGTGGATAACTCCACCGTGACTGGCTAACCCCGCGCCAGCTGTGGATTACAGCCCACCACTTTGGCTCTGAATGACACCGGTCCCCCGGTAGTATCCGGGGCTCCGGCCTTCCTATCGTGAGGAACCCTATGCGCCCATTAGACGTAATTCTCTGCCTCGCGTTGGCAGCCACTTACCATCGGACCGACGCTGCCGTCGTGGCAACGGCGAAGCGTTTACTCAAGCGAGTAGAGCGCCGGGACAGGCAATCGCTCTTTGATGTGATCAACCACAAGACGCCGTGCCGTTACATCATCCACCACTTGGTGAACCTTCCCGATGAGGTCATCTGTATGGATCTGCCGGCTGAGCGCGTAGCACCACACATCAAGCTGTCGATGGCCAAGGCTCAAGCAGCCAGTGCCATCCAGAAACCTTCACCTGCCGCCTAACATCGGAATCAACTCGCAAAAGGAGCGACGGATGAGCCAACAGAACGCTCGTTGCCCGTACTGCAAGACCATCAACTTGCTCGCCGAACAGAGTCTGGCGGGCCATTTCATCCAGTGCCAGTGCTGTGGAGCGCGCGGCCCAATCAAGGACTCCGAGGCAGAAGCCATTGCCGCCTGGAATGGGGTAGACGAATCGCGCTCAAACTCCACCGGCGACCTGCAGGTGCTCGGCTTCCTCAGTACCGAGGCAGTGGAGGCACTCCTAACCGATGCCGATGTAGCTGTCACCTGTTTCAACAAAGCCAGGATGATCCCTACCGGCGCGATCGCCGTTGTCCGCTATGACCATGCTCAGGCGCAGGTTGAACTCGCAGAGGCTGGGCAGTCATTGCTGACTCTCGAAGTAGACCCTAAGTCTCCATCCAACACTTGGACCCCATCTTTGGGATCAACAGTTAGCTCGACATAGGAGGCCAAATGGAATATTTCGACGGGAAAGGAGATGGCGATTTCAATACGCTTCGGCTGATCGTTGAGGGCCGCCCCTTCCAAGACACCTGTGGTATTCGCATCCTAGGTCTGCCGGAGGTTGACGCAGCGATACGGGAGCTTTGCGCCCATCTTCGCGTGCCACCCGAAGCGGTGCAAACCCGCAGCCAGTTCATACTTGCAATGGAGCACTTCATGGCTTCGGATCTGCCAGAAGCCCAGAAGGTTGTCCTGGTGCAGCGTCTGACCCAAGCGATTTTCAGGCGCTCCGCCGACCAACTGGCGGATTCAACCGATCTGGCTGGCATGGTCGGCCATCGCGTGAGGGCGAGAGCTGCCGCCGGCGAGCGCGTCACCCTGGCCGAGTTCAAGCAGGTGGCGAGATTGGAGAATCATCGCGATCAGGTAGCGGGCGCCCCCTCGGCATCCCAAGCGCCAGCCTGAAACAGCTGGTGGCACAGGGCGGGGTTGGGAGAATGCGAGGCTCAAGAGCAAAAGCAGGCCTTTCAAGAACGAGGTGATTGGCTTGCTGTAACCACTACACTCCGGAGTAGCCTTCATGTTCGATCTCAACACCGCCGGTGCACGTCAGGCTCTGTGCATGCAGCAACCTGATGAGGAAATGGAAGTTCGGGTGCGATATCAAGGCCGGATCTTCGACATCACGTTCCTCCCTGACGAGGATGGCACCCAACCCACCGACCCCAACGATCACCCGGTAACCGACGAGCAGGCGAAAGGATGGCTGCGCGGAGAGTGGTGGTATCACCACATCATGGTTCATATCCGCAACCATGACGGCTCGGAGATCGACGATGTGAAGGCCACCTGTGACAGCTACAGCCGCCTGCCCAGCTTCGCCGAATCCTACGACATCATTGTTCGCCTCTGTGATGAGCTCCTGAAAGAACACCCCTTCTGATCTCGCACAATCATCCCCGAGATTAGGGGGTGGACACTTCGCTGGAACCCCTCCTGCCCCCTGATACCCTGCAGAAATTGAACCTCATTCCTCGGCGCTGAATAGCGCCGGGGCTCCTGCAACCTGACCCGAAGGAGACTCCGAACGATGCTGAACCTCGACGACCCGGCCGCACGCCAGGCGCTGCGCATGCCGCGTCAGGACCAGGAACATACTGTCGAACTCCGACATCGCGGCGAAGGCTGGTGGTTGGACTTCAAAGTCACCTTCATCCCCGAAGACCCGAAGCAATGCGTTCAGCCCGAAACATCGGAAACCAATGCGTTGGTGCAGCCCGCCGCGGGGGAAAACGTAGAGTGGTGGTACCACCGCATGGTCGTAACCTTCCTGAACCTAACGGAGGAGCCGAACGAGAGAGATCCACTCTCGA
Source organism: Pseudomonas sp. CP-1 (assembly GCF_021213715.1). Taxonomy (NCBI): domain Bacteria; kingdom Pseudomonadati; phylum Pseudomonadota; class Gammaproteobacteria; order Pseudomonadales; family Pseudomonadaceae; genus Pseudomonas; species Pseudomonas sp. CP-1. The sequence goes on along the minus strand of NZ_JAJQKY010000007.1, from coordinate 179,221 downwards.
TTATTCGACATGAACGACTAGTTTCTTCCGATGATCACTACGACCTGGTGCTCGAGGACTGCCGGCAGCTGATGAAGGAGAACCCGTTCTAGGTTCCGCCGGCGGCCGTAATGTGCGGAGGAGGTCCGCATACATTCGAAGGTGCTCCGAATATTTCGCCCGGTCCTGCGCATATTTGCGGTGCAGCTCCGCATATTGCTCCTCATCCTCGGCGCAGATCGCGCCTGCCTGGTATGCCGATTGGCTACCAATCTTCGGTTCTGACTGATTCGGGTGTGATCGCCTTGCCCGGCATCGGCCAACATCCGCAGGAGGTTCTGGCACAGCCAGTCAGGTCCGAAGATGGCTCCATCTGACCTACCCCAGTCACGGAGCCCCCTCATGAACCCCGCATTCGCACAAGCCCTAGCCGCCCGCTCACTGTGGATCAACGTAGCTGTCCTCTCCAGCATCGAAGGGTGTGATTCCCAGGCCGAGGAGGCGTTGCAAGAGGCATATGACGCCGTCCACCAGCTGGCGAGCGATGACGTACTGATTCACCGCCACTATGGACCCCGGGCCCCGCTGCTCCTTCTGGACGTGCCTGAGTTGGCTGAGCAGTACAACCTGGCACACGAGCTGTACACGGAGCTGTACTACGAGAACTACCGCAACGGCTCGATTGGTCAGCTCTCGGCTGGGTGGCTGAAACCGGCCTCGCCTCTAGATCAGCCGTACACGAAATGGCTGGTGGCGGTGGACAAGCAGGTAGCGGCCTTGATGGAAATTTCCTACTCGCAAGTAGCTGAGGCTACCCAGGGGCAAGCCAAGACCTTATTGCTGGCCTGGAGCCGGGGGATGGATGCAGACGAGGCTGCGGAGGCCGTAGTTCAGGCGCACATCGAACGTGAGTACGAGAGGGAGTTAGCGGAGGAGGAAGAGCGCCAGGCGCACTGGGAAGACATCCAGGATACATACGCCTCCATAGAGGCAGACCTCTGGGCTGGCTGGCGCGAAGAGTGCGTGGAATTGGGCCTGGTGGACTAGCGCCAACACTGCTACCGCAAAAGCAGGCTGTTCAAAGAAAGGGGGGTGACCATGATTCAGCTGACAACCGACGCCGCGGCCCGGGCGCTGCAAATGAAACGGCCAGACGAGCCGCATACCGTCCGAGTTGCCTACAAGGGGCACACCTTCGAAGTGACGCTGGCCACGGGGGCACCTTCCATTGCACCTCTCGACAGCACGCCCTGGTTGTTCGAGCACGATGACCCAGCCTTCTACATCGACGGCGAATGGTGGGAACACCACGTTGAAGTCCGATTATTGGTTCCCGATGCTGGCGCTTGCCAGACCCGAATGCCGGACTCCAAGGTCAGCGCCAGCATACCCAGCTTCATCAACCCCACCTTCGATGTAATTGTCCTGTGCGAGGACCTTATCGCGGAGTGGGTTCGCATGGGTTCTGGCACGCATGCTTCGCGCCGATGATTTGCTGGTCACATCGAAGCGAAAGATGTTCCGCCCGACGCACCGGCCGAACAACTGGGCTTTCCAATTCCAACGTGTGGGGTTCTACAATGAAGTTCAAACCGTTTCCTCATCGCTTGCGCCGACTCGATTTCAACCAGCGCAAGGCTTCCTTGTTCGAGCGAAAGCAGCAACGTGAGGCGAACGCTTTGCCGCTCTTTGCTGAAATGATCCGAGCGGAACAGCACGACTGGGAAACCGAGAAGGAGATTCGCCAGCGAAGGGATGATGCAACCTTGATCAACTGGCGAGCTCGGGAAGCGCGAGTCTGGCGCAAAGCCAGGAGCATGTTTTTCGCCCTACCGAGCGACGACAGGGCTTCGGTCATCCGCGATTGGAACACCATTTGGCGCAACGCATGGACTCCCACCAACCTGATTTACCTGGTGGAGAAGTACAACGGCGTCGGGGCCCAGCGTGAAGCCGCAATGCGAGAGGAGCGCCAGCAGATGGATGTCCGGATCATGGCCAGGCTCTCACACCAGCAAGGCCTCTTTTGATCAACAGGATGGCGGGAGCACCAGTTTGGAACCTTACTCTTGGTTCCCAAGGGGGCTTCCTGCCACGCCACAATACCGGTTTCCAATACCTGTTCAGGCATGGCCCCGAATCATCGTTCGAACAATCGACGTGACCATCCTGTGCGAGAAGTGTGCGCACAGCGGTTCTGGCACAGTGAGCCTGCCCTGAAGATAGCCTCATCACTTCAGGAGGTTATCCCATGCAACACCCCCACGCTCCCACTCAGTTCAGCTTGACCTTCTCGGCGGAAATGCCCCCAGCAAGCCCTGCTCTAGCCCTCTGCCCGGCGCACCTCCTACCGGACGCAGTAGTTGCCCTGGATGATCCCATGCTCCAGATCAGCGACATGGACATTCGCGAACACATGCGCGCTCGCTTCAGCTTCGACGAGATGCTCGCAGAGATGAGAGCTATCAGCCATCTGGCAGAGCAGCGCCAGCAATTCGGCTCCCGGGCTGAGATGGGCTTGGGCGGCCCGCGCAGCTACCAGGACGTGGGGACCGCGGAATCGGTTATGGACTGGATGCACGAACACGAACTGCGCAGGGTGAACCAGATCAAGCTGTCGCTCCCCAGCTCCGGCGAAGAAGCATTGGCCGCGCGCGAGCGCATCCAGAAGCGCATTGCGGCGCGCCGGGCAGCCCGCACCCCAGCAGCCGCCTAGTCGAAGTCCGAGAACAGGAACCAAACGATGACCATGAACACTCCCAGCGCCAGCAAAGTCCAGCCACATCTGAATCTCGGACCTCACTTCTTCAACGCCCTATCTTGGGTTCGGCAGACCACGTTCCCGGAGGATCTGGAGCGTGATCTGGTTGCCCTCGGCACCGCACCTGCCCTCGCCCAGGAGATTGCCGAGACCTATCGCCACTCGATGAGCAGGGATATCGTGCGCTTCTACGAGGAGTACGCTTACTCGGTTAGCAGTGCGGAGTGGCAGCAGCCGCTGGCGGCCTATATCTCGGCCCGCCTGGCCGACTACGACCGGTATGGCAAGCACGAATTACCGATGGCCAAGTACCTGCTGGCGCAACTGGACACCCCGCAATGAACGAACTGACGCAAGAACAAATCAAGGCCGTGTATCGGTCGGCAATCGATCCCAACGCCCGTGATTCCGAGGGCATGGACTGGTGGGAGGCTGTAGGCGCTGAAATTCGAGCCGTAATATCGGCGCCGACGGCGAAGGAAGCCAGCATGGTCATTGCCTGGTGGCATCATGACTGGAGCACTGTTGCAGATACCCCGCTCAAGGCAGCGCAACGCATCCGATCCTCGGCTCGAAAATCTGGGTTGTACGATGCAAAAAACTTAGAAGTAAACGCCGGTTAGATGGCGGGGAATTGTGATTCGTTTGATGAATTCCGACCAAGGCAGCTTCACGTCAGGAGTTTCATCAAAGCACCAGGTACGATTTCGAAAGCCATTTTCGTCGACCTGCTCAAGGCACTCGGGGTAGTAGGTGTGGTCAGGAAAACTGGCATGCAGGATCGCCAGGGCCTGGGCAGCGGAACGGGCCGCAACCAGATCGCTTATCTCGTTGTCGTTGTACGTCCAACCGACAAGCGGTTGATCGGCCAACTCTACTTCCATCTGCAGGACATCCTCAGCGCCTTCAAGGGCTATCTCCAGGAGAACCGGATCGATATCAGGATTTGCGTTATTAACTGCCGATCGCAGCACAGCTGCGCGTTCAGCCCAATAGTTGGGGCTGAACGCAGAGGGTTCTCTTAAAGGATTCATCATGATGCTTCCTCAAAAAGGGCTGTAGTGATTATGCGGAACGCCCTGACGGCGTCACCAGATAAACGGTTGATGTGGGGCTCGGATGACTCTGCAGCGGTCCAACACCCACAATTAACGCCAACAAGCCCCCTGAGGGTATCCAGCTGACGAATGGCCCTGCCACCAGATCGCTAGATGCCTTGGCTGGGAGCCTCATTCGCCGAAAGGCTGAATTTCAGGGCCTAAGTTTGGATGGCAATGCGCCAGCCTGTTGGATACCCTGCCTTCGCCTCGTATTTTAGGAGTTCAATCCTTTGTTCAGATTACTCATGGCCTTCGTCTGGCCAATGCTGGTCATCTGGGCCGCTCTGCAGGTCGGCCACTCTCTTCAGGTAATCGATCCTGCCAAGGTAATCGTGCGCGACAAGGCGGCCTGCGAAGCCTTGCAGATCCCCTACGACACCTCATGCCGTGTGGTTGGTCGGGTGGAGGCAAATCTCGACGGGACCTGGTGGCTTCAACCGAGGGATGCGGGTGACATATACATTCGCCTGCCGGAGGGCTCCTTCCCCTATCTCTACAGCCCCGATGATTACCACATCCGCGGCGGCAAGCCGGCCACCATAGCCTTGGTGGTGGTGACCGCTCTGCTCACGCTCCTCGGCCCGCTGATCAGCTGGCGCATTCAAGCACGCAGGGCAAAACGTGCACCGGGGCGCGGGGAGACGATCTGATAGGTCACCCTGGCCTGGCTGGTGGCACATCCCCTGGCATGGAGAATATCCATGTACTGCCACCACAGGAGCCCTCCCCCATGATGAATAATGATCGCCGGCTGGCCTGGCTTGATCTTGAGTCAACCGGATTCACTGAGCTGCATAAGCAGATGGTGTACCGGCACCGAATTTTGGAAGTCGGGGTTCTGGTAACCGACGGCCAGTTCAACGTCCTTGCCCAACACGTCGTGGTTGTCCATCACGACCCGGCTGACGTCCTTCCCTTGTGCGACGACATTGTACGGAGCATGCACACTCGCAATGGCCTCTTCGACGATGTGTCGGCTTCCTCAACCGACTTGGCCAGTGCTGAACAGCAAATCATCGAGTTCCTGGTAGAGCACGGCGTGCAAGCCAAGGCCTCACCGTTGTGCGGCAGTGGTATCCACTTCGACCGAATGTTCCTTGAGGCCCAAATGCCGGCGCTCAATGCGCACCTTCACTACCGCAATCTGGATATCAGCGCGGTGAAGGAATTCCTCAAGACGATCAGCCCAGCATTCGAACCAGCCAAACGCCAGAGCCACCGCGCGCTCGACGACATTCTGGAATCTGTCGAAGAGGCCCGCCTGTACCGGGATCTACTCGCGCCTATCCTCGCAGCCTGAGCTGGTGGCACACCCCGCCAGCGTAGACCATGTGCTCATCAAGACATTCACCAGAGGACGAGACATGGTCATCCCAGAGCTGGAGGCGCTCAATGCAGCCGAACAGGAAGAAGAGTCAGCACTCCAGGCCTGCCTGGCTTTCGCCCGTGCCGTTCTGCCGGTAAGTCTCCTCGTACGTTTCCAGTGTCCGGAGGGTGAGAAGGCCCTCCAGCAGGTTGCTAGGTCAATTGATCTGCCAACTCTCCCCGCAGAACAAAGTCATCTTGCCCCCATGGCATCTGAGGCGCATGCGCTGCTGAGCAACGAACCGGGTTTCACTGCGATTGCCGGCCGCTGGCAACGTGCGTACGACCTTTACGACCTCGCCTTGATTGACTTCATCGTGGCCGAGGAAGAGCGCGCCGCGAACGAGCGCCAGCACGCCCAGGAGCTTGCAGATACCTACGCTTTGATCGAGCAGGAGCTATGGCATGATGTTCAGGTTGAGAACCTGGAGTTGGGGTTGATGTAAGTCCATTGCATGGCAGTGGAACCAAATCCCAACACCATCCCTCATGACTATGTCGCCTTTTATCCACTTGGTGCTAAGTGGCAGGCCCAATTACCTCATCAAGGAACGCTTATGACTAAAAAATGGATTGAACTGGAACTTCTCGCAGACTCGGACGCCCGGCTGCCGGTTGTCGAAGGCGGCAGGATTACCGTCGCCGAGGCCAGCATTCGCACCATCACCGGCTACTCCGACCAGATGCTGGGGGACGGGTGCATCCTCGTCCTGGACACCATTGCGAAGAACGGTGGAAGCCGCCTGATTCGCGTCCGTGACGCCTATAGCGAAATCGAAACCCAACTGTCGGACCTGACCGAGTGGATTGAGGTGGACATCGTCAACGACTCTCTGGCGAAGCTCAGCAGTCTCCAAACCGTAGGACTGCTGCGACGGGAGGGGATCAAAGCTCTGAACGAGGTCAAGGACTCGTTCACCGGAGCGCGCAGCCAACTCACTCTGGATACCGTTGGTGATCACGGTGTTGCCCGTGCTCTCCTCCTCAAGCAGTCGTACGAGGATCTCAAACCGGCGCTGCCCGAGCGTAGCGCCGTGGTCAAACATCACCAGGACGCCTAGGAGATACCAGTGGCACGTGCCCGACTCCACCTGATCTGCGGCAATTGCGGGTGCGCCGATATGTGGACCCACTGCATTGAGCCGAAGGGTACTGACATCGACGGTGAGCTGTTCCCGGCGGTTTACCTCTCCTGCGGCAACTGCGCAACGCTACATGATCTTGCAGATAAGGCCCCCAACTCGAAACCAAACCAGCGTCTTGAAGAGATCCATGAGCCACGCTAGCCCAACCGAAAAGAGACCGCGCTACACGCCCGTGTTCGCAGTCCTCATCTACGCATTCATCCTCTGCACCACAGTGCTGGTGGCCGGGATGACCATCCCATGGGACATCGGCACCTACATCACGCACTGCCACGCTGTTGTCGGGTGCTTGCTGGCATTACCCGTCATCGCCAAAGGCAGGCAGTTCAAGGAAATCGGGCGGGGAGTTGGCGCATTGCTGGTCGCCGGCCTGGTGATCGGCTTCACCCTTCTCCGGAGTGTGTTCGGGGTGCAGCCGTTGCCCGAGGACGTCGACTTCCTCGATCTACGCCCTTTCGCCGCGGCGTTGATCGTCATCTCTCTCGGCATCTTGGCCGAGTTACTGGTGCGACGGAGCTTTTGGCCAGGTTTCAGGGCACTTGGGCGGTAAGCTAGGCCTTTCCCTGACAGACATAGGATTTGAAGGATGCCCATTACTGAAGCTGGCAGCGCTCCGGCCCGATCTTTGGCCGTGATTGGCGTATTGACCTACTCCGCGATTCTGGTGGGGCTGTCTCTACTAGCCGCCTGGCTGATCTCGGGCCCGGTGGGTAGCACTATCTCGAATTGCTTCGCGCTGGTCCTGGTAATGCTGGTCGGTACTGGACGAAAAACCCTGAAAGCTGCATACGGCACCCCCTTGATGTCCTTCATGGCCATCGTCTCCGGCATTGTCTTTTCTGCGGTGTTTATCGTGGTCGCCGCTGGCCTCAAGGCGGATGTAGCGCTAGCGTTCGACGTTACCTCGCTCAGTGACTTCGATGTCAGCCTCATCGGCGCTGTGTTGGTCGTTTTCACCGCCCACTTTGTGGCGCATTTCCTGGTCAGGGCATTCTTCTGGCGGGAGTTGGCCAGCTGGGCTTGATCAGGAGGCAGCAGTTACACCAGAGCCCGCCACAGTGCGGGCTTCGTGCTTTCTGGCATCGACGAAATGCCCGGTTCTGGCACACATGAGCTCGGGGGAAGATAGCCACATCGAATCCAAGCCACCGAGCCAAGAGACTTCCGCCATGAAACACACTCCAGCACACATCGCCATCCAGGCCCCCGAGTACAAGGCAGTCAAGCAAGTAATCGCCGTCAACCTGGTGGCGCATGGCTGGACCGCCGCCAGCCAGCTCGATATGGACATCTGCTGCCTGGTGGCCTCCCAGGACTACGAGACCGCCGTTGGCATCAAGACCGCCACGCTCAGCCTCGAGCCGCGATCGGAAGGCTTCCAGCTGGTAGGCAACTACCAGAGTGAGGGCAACAACGTTCTGAGCACCACCTGGCTGAACATCCCCAGCGGCATGACCTCGGAACAGATCGCCGAGAAAGTGCCGGAATTCCTGGAGAAGGTCGACCGCGAGGTCAACCGCAGCTACGCCCGCCGCTTGTTCCTGCTCTGATAGCAGTAGTAGCCACTCCCCCAGGGCCCGCCTTAGAGCGGGCTCTGCGCATTTTTAGGGTCCGAATATCGGGAATTGATGTCAGGCGATAGGGGTTCGAAAAATACTTCGAAATTTTCTCGGCGCCGGTTCTGGCACACACGACCTCCCCTGAAGATGGCTCCATCGACCACACAGGAGCACTACCCCATGACCACCAAGACCATCGCCGCCAACCTGATCACCGAAACCGCCCAAGCTGCTCTGGCTGGCTGCAACTCCCTGCGCAGCATCCACGACACCGCCAAGAAGCTGATCACCGGCAAACAGTTGGGCTTAGACTTCGATCCGAAGCGCCAGAACGCCTTCGAAATGCCCACCGCCCTCCTCGTCTGCAATGTCGAAGAGGCAATCCGCAGCGAATTCGACCAGGATGCCATCCGCGGCTTCGCCGATTCCTACAAGGCCGGCGAGCCCGTCGAACCGCTGGGCGTTGTCGCCGAAAACGGCAAACTGCGCGTAGTGACCGGTTTCACCCGCCACGCCGGCCTGATGCTGGCCATCGCCGAAGGCGCCGACATCAAGCGCGTGTGGGTGAGCCAGGTGGAAGGTGGCCGCGCCGTTGAGATCGTGCGTCAGTGCGTGAGCAACCAGCAGGTGCCGGTTTCCCCTCTTGATCTGGCCGAGGCCTACCGCGAGCTGATCGACGACCACAAGTTCACTGTCGCCGGTGTCGCGGCCGCGGTGCACCGCAAGGTCAGCCACGTTCGCAAGATGCTGGCGCTGGTGAACGTGGCCCCTGAGGTCAAGGAGATGGTCGAGAAGGGCCAAGCTTCCGTCTCTACTGCCCTGGCCGCAGAGAAGCAGTGCAAGGCCAACGGCGAAGACACTGTGGTGCATATGCAGGAGCAGCTCGCCAAGGCCCAGCGCAACGGCTCCGCGAAGATCACCGCGAAGTCCGTTGGTGCGCCGTCCGCCCTGTACGGTCGCAAGGACCTGGACGTAGCAGCCCCGGTGCTGGTCCAGCTGGCCGACCAGCTGGAGAAAGCTCTGCCCTTCATGGCCACCCCGGAGAGTGTGAAGGTCGAACTGACCCTCAGCGGTGCCGACCTGAACCTGCAGGACCTGGCCAAGGCGCTGGCCAACATCCGCGCGGCCGTAAAATCTGCCCAGAGCGGCACCGAGCCGGCGGCGAACGTCGGCTAATCCAAGCCCCCTGACAACTATCGCCCCCACCCACTGGGGGCTATGGGCGGCCGGGACTTACGGAGAGACAAACGGAATGGCCACATTTGCTTTCTGTGACTTCGATGACGCGCTAGATGTTTTGAGGTCAGCCATTACGGAAGCATCCATCACCACCCTGATCGACCAGATCGATCAGCAATTTAATGCTGGATATCTGGATGTGAGTCCAGCGCAGTGGGGGCATCTGGCCTCTGAGGTGATGGTCAGGCTAGACCATGTCCGGCAATCAGCTCCGTCAGTTTGAGAGAGATACACGATGAGCATTCGCCTGGAACTGCAGTGCATCAACCAGGAAGACCCGAGCACCGACGACTGCTACAGCATGAACGAGCAGGGTGTGTTCGAAACTGCTGACGATACTCAGGCCGATCTGATCCGGGCCTACAAGTACCTTCAGGACCTGGCCACCCGTAAGGGCTGGAAGGCAGCCAAGCTTGCCCAGGGCAAGAAAGGCATGCTGTGTCCGAACTGTGTGAAGCTGTATGAGGCACAGACTGGCCACATTCTGAGTTGAACGCTCCACGGAAGTCGCTGGGCAACCACAATGCCCGAGGAGGGCAAGACAATGGCTGTTGTCAATGTTCACGAAGACCTGATTCGCCGCATGCGCGAACGTAAGTATTACGACCTGAGCCAATGGTGCGCCGAAGAGCTCGAGGAGACCGAGCACGAAGCGGAGCAACAGGGTGAATGGCGGATTGCCAAGGAGATCCGCGAAGAAATTGAACGCCAGAAGGCGTACTACCCCTGAACAAGCTTCCGGCTCGCCGGCGCATGACCGAGGAATGGACATGGCAGACAAACTCTACAAATGCAGCCGCTGTGATGGCGCTGGGAAAATCTGGCTGTTCACTGCCGTTCTCGGTGGTGTCTGCTTTCAATGCGGCGGCAGCGGAAAGCAGAAAACTAAGCCCAAGCCCAGGGCTGTCAAATGGGCCGTCTTCGGGCACAGCCGCGAGACAGGAAAAATCGGGCGCCTCTACAACGTGAGCGCACGCACTCAGGCTGAAGCGATCAACAAGGCCCGTGACACCTACGATCGCGCAAGTAGTGCTTGGCGTGACGAGTGGAGCATGCAACAGGCTTTTGCTCAAACCTGGGCCGAGCTGCAAGAGGCCGGAACGCTGGAAACCGCAGGCATCAGCTGATCCACCTCTTCCACCCAGCACCACGAAGGAAAGTACGATGAAACGCTTTGACGATCGAGCAACCTGTTTTCACTCGGGCAAGAAGATCAGCCCGCCCATGAATGAGCGCCGCCTTTGCGCCTGCTGCGGCTTGCGAATCGTAAAAGGCTTCATCGTTGAGATTGGACATGTCGGCGAGGACTGCGCAGGAATCATCGAGCGTCGAAGTCGCGACAGGGACTTCCATGGTGCAACGGTCAAAGACTTCGCCGAGCGGTATAAGCGAGCGACGGGCTGGACAATCAAGCCAGCAGTTCTCAGAACTCTGGAAGATCACTACCCCTGAGAATCGAGGCAACTGCCTCGTTAAGCTAGACAGAGAACTGATGGTTGGGATTACACCCGTTAGTCATAGTAAAATGAACCAAGCCATAACGTACTATTTCATTGCGCTCACGCAATAAAGCGATATTAAATACAAGGTTAGCTATGCAACAAGACAAACAAAGTTCAAAAAACAAAAGCTTTGCATCCAACGCTTTAGCAGTTGCTCTATTAATTATATGTGCCGTAATTGGCATGTTGTTTTATGGCCAAAATATCATGGCCACTGCTACTCAAGGCATGGGTAAACTGGCTGCGAAGCATCTGACTTATGAAATTCCCAATGCCTTGATTTTGCTTGAGGCCCGTCGCGGCCCCTGTGCCACTATCCCAATCACTTCTGAAGAGCTAATGAAGAGGGGAGCGCCTAAGCAAACAGCGAACGGCTCCCCCTGGACTGCAAGCTTCACCGGAGAGTCTGTCGAGGTCATATACCCCTACAGTGACGAGGACGACTATCGAATGACGAAACATGATTTGTTGAAGGTCATTCAAGAGAGTTCAAATGTTCAAAAGGCTGAGATAGCTGTTGAAGGCGTCAAGGTCACTTACTCCTGCCAGCAGCCGGTAACTAAATCATGACCGATTCCCTAGGCCCTTTGAGCCCCGAAGAAGAAGAAATGATCCGTCGGCATCGCGACGAGAAGGCCCAGCGTGCCGCGGCATTGGCATTCCGTTTGAAAGCCCTCAAGGTGGCCGCTGAGTACGAAGCCTGGCTGCAACAGGATGAAGAGTGTGGGGATTCGTTCTCGACGTTCGTGAACCGATTCGGCTACCAGGACAGCGATTGCCAACCCATGCACGAATACGTCAAGCGAATCCATAAGGCAGCAACTCCTGACTGAAGGTAGGGTTTTGATGGAAGGAAGACAGTTCATCAAGAGCGTGACCGGGAATTACCCCGTTTACCCCGGCCATCCCCTGGTACTGGCAACTGCGATCATGGAGTTCTACTCCGACTTTCCGACGGCAAATGCGCCTACAGAACATGGCTGGTGCGCCGCCCTGAGCGATAGCCGCATCCCTGGAGCCGGGGACCACGTCGGTGCCGCAGTGCGCTGCTTGAATATTGGAGCTGAAGGCGGTTCAGTAGATGAGATGGTGGCCGCCGCGTGCAGTTACTGGGAGCGAGGGCAGGCCGGCGGGCACCATGGATATGTCTGTGCCGGCATCGAGCAGGCCAAGGCCGTTGAGCCGAAGTTCCGCGAGCTGGCCGAGCGTTGGTTCCCGAACTGACCCACCCTCCCCGATCAAGGCCCGCCGATTTGGCGGGCTTCTCGTTCCTGCAGGGAAGGTCGGGCCCTACGGTTGGGCCTGAAGCTACGCACTAGCCGTAGTGAGGCTCGGATTCATGCCCGAGGTTCCGAACTCACCGTGCTTCGATGAGGAGTGCGTTCAGGCCGAAATTTCCGGCCCGGGAGCAGTTGGAGCTTGAGGTTCGGTTTCGAGTCCCGAGATCGGTCTCGAAGCTTCCGAAAGTGGGGTATCCGAGTATTCAGGGTCATCCATTTTTCAAGCTCGGGCATGAAGCCTTCGCCAAGCACATCGCGTATGCACTTGTAGATTGCAGACCTGAATTGCAGATCAGAGAGTAACTTGATCTCCTTCCGCCGGCGGTCCCACTCGGTTTTCAGTTTCCAACTCCGGGCGCCTTTCCCGTTCTCCTCCAGCTCACGGTTCAGTTCGACCAGGGCGTCATAGGCCCTGAGTTTCGATACCTGGATGGCTTGCAGGAGTTGTGTATCGGTGAAACCGTTCTGCTGGGCCCAGAGCGGAAAATCTTGACCATATACACCCGCTTCCCAGAACTTTGCTCGGATCACTCCCACAGCGCCCACGATCTCCGGGTACAGCTTCGAGAACTCGGAGAGGTATCGCTCTCGTTGGTAGTCGTGCACGCGCGCCAGGGCGGCCTCGCCGGCGAGATGTAGAACGCCACGGGCAAGCGCCTGGTCGGTTCGGATTTCCAGCCGTACATGCATCTCGCTTCGCAACACTTCGATCTGCGTATAGAGGTAACGCTGACCGTCACGGTCTTTGCGAGCCACCGCGGCTTCCAACCTGCGGTTCAGGATTCCAATCGCGCCAGCGCACAGGGCCACGACGGTGCCGTGCCTATAGCTGCTCCTGATGAACTCCAGGAATCCGGCCTCGCTTTTCAGTGCTGATTTCAGATCAATCCACGGCATAGGAAATCTCCCCTATTGATTCCCCGAGGCTACTGCAATCCTGAGGAGGTACATGCTCAAAGGCTACGGCTGATTTCCGGATCGCAGATGGTGGCACGGGAGGACCAGCCCGATTCTTGCCTCAGTTGATCAACGAACAGGCACTTGAGGCGATGAGCACACAAAACACACAGATCGAACTCGGCCAGTACCCAACCCCGGCCTGGGCTGCAGCCGCGATCGTACGAAAGAACTTCAGCCACCTCAGCGCCAAGGATTTCGTCCTTGAGCCAACGTGCGGCCCAGGGCGCTTTCTGCAAGCGGTTCCCCAATATGTGCCGGCGCTGGGGATAGAGATCGATCCGCATCTCGCTCAGCAAGCACGTGACCTGACCGGCAGGCCGGTCATTACCGGCGACTTCTTCCAGGTGGAGTTCGAAGAGCGTCCAACTCTGGTCCTCGGTAATCCGCCTTTCGAAACCAAATTCATCGAGCGATTGCTGGATCGTGTACACGGCCTGCTGGTCGACAATGGCCAGGTGGCATTCGTCCTACCCTGCTACTTCCTCCAGACAGCGGCGAGAGTGTGTCGGTACAACGAACGCTGGGCCATCCAGCAGGAGATGCTGCCCAGAAACCTCTACGCCGGGCTGAAGCATCCCCTGACTTTCGTGACGTTCACCAAAGACCAAGAGCGCCTGATGATCGGCCTCAGCCTATACCACGAACTGGCGTACCTGCAGGGCTTGCCGAAAGATGTGCAGGAGGCCATGAATCAGGGCCCAGCCACCTGGCGCGAGGTCGTCGGGCAGGCCCTCGATCTGTTCGAGGGTGAGGCCCACCTGAGCCAAATCTACGAATACGTTGCTGATCGCCGGCCGACGGCAAACCCGTACTGGAAGGAGCAGGTCCGTAAGGTCTGCCAGCAGACTGCGCGCCGAGTGGGCCCCGGGCGATATGCGAAGCCGGAGCAGCTGGACATGCTGGCCGCATAGCTGATCGAACATCTGGAGAGACACCGCATGACCACAACCAATCAACAGCAGGCGGTTCAAGGGAAGCAACCTGAGAAGATCAGCCCCGAAGAACTGCAAGCCATGATCGCCCAGTACCAGGCCGGAGAAGTGATTGCGTCCCGGCTACCCTTCACATTCCCCTCGGGCTTTAAGCTCACTGAGGTGGTCCCGCAATGCAAACTGTGCGGGAGTGAAATCCGAAAGCAGGACTTTAGGGGGAGCTGGAACCAGGTACTGCCGGATGTCGTGGTGATCGATGGCCACGGAGTGTGCCGGTCCTGCCGTTGCATCACAGCATTTCTCTTCCGAGTCCGAGGGGAAAGCCCTGTGGTCCTGGAATCGATCAGCGATGAAGGCGTTTGGCAGCAATACACCCAGGACCAGACGATGTGGGCGCGGATCAAGCGCCAGCTCCGATTGCTGACCTCCCGCTTCTGACACACTCCGATTGACCTCAGACTGGTCTCATCGCTAACACGCCATGGAGCCCCATCATGAGCCTCAATCCAATGATCATGGACGAAGCCAAAACCGAAGTTCTCAGCTGCCTCGACAACGCGAGCCGGTCAATCCACGAGTTTCACGACGCACCAGCGTTCATGACCTGGTGGGAACAGTACGATTCTGGTGATCTCGGCCTGACTCACGACCAGAAAATCGACCTCTACTGCCAGCTTCGGGTTGAGGTCTACACCTTCCAGGGCTGCCTCGATGAGTACCGCCGCCTACTGGCGGGGAAATCCGGCATGGCACTGCAAATCGGCGACTCCCAGTATGCCTACCTCTGCGCCGGCGGGGAGCTGATCGGCTTGACTGTGCACCGGAATAGCACCATCGACGAGGCTGAGCCTTACGACTTCGACAGCAGCGCGTTCAATACCTGCATTGGGGGCTGGATGGATGAGGATTTCCGCCAGACGCGCAAATGGATTGCCGAGCCTTATTTCGTATCGGTGTCGACTCAATTCTGAGATAGCCAGGGCCTCTTATTGCGAGGCCCGCTTGACCTGCAGGAGGTGGGAAATGGGGCATTCTGAGCACTTCGAGTTCGTAGACTACCGGGTAGGAGCGTGCGGTGTTGCTTACGTTGCGGCGACCCAACCGGAAATCAGCGCGCTGGCCGTGAAGGTCGGCTACTCGGGAGGTTTTAAGCAGGTGGTAAAGGCCTACCCACCCTGCCCATCGACAGAGACGCTGAAGAATCGAGCGCTTCGGGAAGCCCTCGAGGATGACGACACTATCCCGTGGTGAGGGGTGCGACCGAAGACCCTTTAGCCCCCAAACGTTATCTTATATCATCCAAGGGCAATCACCCTTGCCCTGAGGTACCCGTCTATGATCCTGGTCGTTAAATCGCAGCTCCAGAATCCGGTGAGCCAGGTAGTTTTCGCAACCCTGTTGTTCTTAGCTGCATGGTTCCTCTGGCATACGGACTACATGACCGAGCGGAGCGTAATCGCGGTGGTAGACTCGAAATACTCCAAGGAGGACAGTGACCACGCCTCCATTCGATACAGGATTCAAGCCGAAAACCTGTTTGTCTCTCGCCCCGCCAGCGATGCTGTGATGCAACAGAGCAAGGTGGGCGACAAGCAGGTGCTGATAATGCGCCCATTCGACATGCGTCCCACACCCTGGGAGACAGGCTTGTTCTTCATCCTCCCGACTATCTGTTTGTCGGCCGGGATCAGCCTGCTGCTTTCCATTGCGTGCATTCGCTTTTTCCCACTGTGCCCTAATACCCCCCGATGACAGAACTTGGATTGGCGACGTTGGTCGCGTTTCTGATATGCGTGCCCTGGTGGTTCTTCGAGAACTACAAGCAGCGCCCTCTTAGTGAGTTTCCCGACCTGGAGAAACTGATGGGCACCGTATTCCCGGATGACCTTGCAGCCATCCGGGCGAAAGGTTCCCTTAGCCGTGCAGAACATCTCCGATACCTCAAGACCCAGCACAAGGCGCTCAAGGCCGAGATCAAGCGCAGGAGTGGCTTTATCGAGTGATTGCTGGCTAGATCGAAATGGCGCTTGCTACAGGTAACGCCAGGTAAGCAATACGTCGGCAGGTGCTACAGCCGCCCCATCCGCTATTCCCTCTTCATCTTCCGCTTCACCTCATCTCCAGCCGGTGGCACTTCCCGCCCCGGCTGCTCGCTCCGCTACCTGTCTGTGAATTTCAGCGGGTGGCTTTCGTTGGTACCCAAATTTCGGTCGCGGGACAATCCGGGGGCAATCCATGGAGAAAACCCGTGCTCAGACGACACCGAAAGCATCTCGGCGTGTTCGTGATCCTGGCAACGATGGCAGGAGTGATCAGCTTCTGCTGGGGTAGTGGCACACCTCAACCCAGCCGATCATCTCTCACACCAAACACCGCCACCGCGCAGAGCGAAACCGAGAAGGACCGAGCGATGACCACTTCCCTTACCGACTTCTTCCCTGAAAACTCGAAATGGAGCCCGCCCGAGAGCTTCATCAAGGAATCCCGACCCATCCACCAGGTGAAAAAACTCATCATCAAAGGTGCAGTTGATGTCGTGTTCTTTCGCGATCAAACCCCGCGCCTGGTAGTGGCTGGGGAAACAAAAGAAGCCGTCGAGCGCGTTCATACCACCCTGTCGGGCGACAAGCTGGTCATCGAGCAGGAAGGTAACGTGATCATCGCCGGAGGTGGAAGCATCAACGTTTCCGGCAACGGAAACATCGTGGTCGGCCGCGACATCCGTATCAACGGCGTGCAAATGCAGTTCAACGGCCCGGTGGGCTCCATCGACATCAAAGGTGCCTCGATTGGTACCGGCCGCGTTCTGGTTGCCATCAGCCTGCCGATCGCCCCTCGTGTCCGGGTAAAAGGCAGCGGAGACATCACTCTCTACGGCCTGCAGCAAGATGAGTTCGAAGCGAGTGTCCAGGGCTCGGGCGATGTGACTGTGCAAGGCACGGTACAGAGCCTTGAAGTCGAGGTTGCAGGTTCCGGCGACGTCGACGCCCGTGAACTTACTGCGGCAACGGTGGACCTGAGTGTTGCCGGATCGGGTGACATCAGCGCCTATGCCAGTCAGTCGGCCCGCGCCCGGGTGGCGGGCTCCGGCGACATCGTGGTGTACGGGAACCCTGCCCAACGCGATCACCGTGTCGCCGGCTCCGGCAAGATCAAGTTCAAGTAAACCCGGCCCAGAGGAACAGAACCATGAACAATACCCTGACTTTGGCCCGGGACCGAGCCAATGACTTCGCCCGACTCCACCTGCAGGAGTGTGCAGTTGAGTTGCTGCGCTGGAAAAAGACCTCACTCCTCCCCACCGATGGCCGCGTTCGGGAATTGGCGAAACTCTGCTCCGAGATCGCTGGCCCCGCTGCATCGCTGAGTCTTGCCGAAGCTACTGTTTACGACCTCGCCCTTCAGGCGCTTAGTACGCCAGATTTCCCAACCAACGCGCCCCCGATCTCGTCTCTAGATCTGCAGTCGAAGGAGTCCGTTACTTCGCCTCTCCTACCAAAGTCCGACCTACGCCAGATAGAACTTGAATCACTGGATGACCCAGGTCGTGTGCTTTTCTTGAACTTCGACATGCCAGGGCTCTCCGTTCGTTACGCCGGTCAAGGCGAGGTGAAGGTGAGCATGCTGGCAGGGAATGCGCTCCTCCCGATCAGCAAGCAGGACTTCTGGACCAATGTTTCCCACCATTCCTTGGCCGCAGCGCTCATCGTCCTCAAACTCCACCGGCCACAGTCAAGCAATGTCCAACTGAAGGACATCCTGACAATCCTTAGCGATCTGGAAAAGATGCTGGCGCTGGTCAACTCTGCTCCTCAGATGCACGCCGACGTTGCCAGATGGACAGACTGGCTCCACTCCTATCTTTGGTACTGGAAAGGGGAAGAGCAGGGAGAGTGGGCTACCCGCCGCTACAAAGCATTGCATCAAGGTCTGGTAACCAAGTTGACCGAGGTCCTCGATTCAATTGCTCAAGAACCAAATGTCTGTCGCTACGCGATCGATACCGATGGTGACGGGTCCGTCGTATCCCAGAGCCAAGTCGAAGTTCAGGCCTCACCTTCGGTCGTGAGCAGAGAGAACATCGACCGCGCGCCAGCGGATCAGTCCCAAAGACCGAGGTTGGAGTCAGTCGAGGAAGGTCCAATTCAGCGGGCGCTGGAGATCATCAACTGGATTTCTTGCCGGTCGGACATCGCGCCAAAAGACATGACTCGGCTTGAACGCTCAAGCGAAGAACTGACTGCATTGCTTGCCACGATTTCGCAGGCCGAAGCCCAGCCTACCTGAGCAGGGGCCTGGTTCTGGCACACCCCGAGGACGCCGATGATTGCTTCCGTGACATCCCATTCCTCCACCTCTTCAGGAACTGCAAGCGATGAGTAACGAAACGGAAAGCCCGATACCGGCGACCCTCCCCCAGCAGCCGGAGGTTCTCGCGTACCTCAACTACCACAAGCAGGACGTCGCCGGCCTTTCCTTCTCGCCACTTTCAGGGCGGTGCAAGCAGCTGATGGCCGTTGAGCAGTACCACCAGAGTGTGGATGCCCTGACGTCCCAGCTGGACATCGCTTTGCAGGACCTGGCTACGGCTCAAGCCGAGCTGCAGCGTAACAAGGTCACCATTGCTGGGATGAATGAGGCCCATGCCAAGCTCGCAGGGTTGTATGAGGGGGCTCTCTCGCAGATCAAGACGCTTACTGCCACGCCCACCTTCAACCTGTGCCGCTGCGGCGATCAACGTCTTCCGGCCGTGACCCTGGAACGCAACTCCCTGGGACCTTTCTGGAAAGCTGCATGCCCCGCCTGCAAGCATTCGGTATCGACCTTCACCGAGCCCGGCCTCGTCCAGCTGTGGAACGCACTGTCCAAGGTGCCCAGGCCCATACCTGCACCCACCGACGTAGAAGGGCATGTCGGTTTGGTCACCTACACCGCCTTCTGGAACACCTACGTGTCCGGCTACGAGGATGGGAAGCAGGACTCAAGGGCCAGCAACTGCGCGAAGTACAACCCAAGCGGGGCAGCTCACAAGTCCATGGCCCTGCTCGCCAGCCTGGCCCAACCGGAGCAGAACGCCCATGAGTGAGACCCAGCACAACCTGAGCACATCGGCCGGCGGCCGCGGCTACCTGGTGGATTACTTCCAGACCAAACTCGGGCGCTACGACTTCACCCGATACATCCGCGATCGCCTGGCTGCTGATTTCGCCTGCATTTTGTCCCAGCACCTGACAAAAGAGCAGGCCGAAACCGACACCATGCGCGCGGAGCTGCAGGCGCTGCGCGCGGATCGGACGGCAGGTTGGCGTTGCTTCCATTGTGGCGAGCACTTCCTCGACGAGGCCGCTGCCGCCCTTCACTTCGGCACTCATGAGATGCAATCGCCGGCCTGCCTTATCGACGTGGCGGAGTACCGCGAGATGGAAGCACGTATGCGCAGCTACAACGACGAGGATGCCGAAATCCACCGAGCAATGGCGCGCCAGCGAACCCAACATCAGCTCGAACTTCGCCGGGCTGAAGAGCAGGGCTATTCCCGGGGCCTTAAGGACGCCGCGGATGCCATGGAGCGCCAGCAAAGCTTGCATCAACTTGAGCTAAGCCGCGCTGAAGGGCTGGGTTATTCCCGGGGCCTCAAGGAGGCTACGGAGCAGATCCTCGACAAGCAAATGCAGGAGGACTAGCAAATGAGCCGGAAACAAACCGCCGAAGACAAAATCGCCAAGGTACTGGACTCGTATCACGCCTACCTGAAGGAATGGAAGTACGACGAAAAAAAGTCCCTCTTTTCTTCTGGCGGGTGGGTTTTCAAGGGCAAGAACCACACCGCCCACGAAATGAACAGCAAGATCCTCGCCCGCCGAAATCAGGACGTGCAGAAGATCCTCAAGATCACTTCCGAATCGAACGCCGGCACGGGTGACACCTCGCTCTCTGCACAGTGACAGGCGCGCCAGCATCTCTTCATTCCCAATCTCGTGGAGCCAACATGTCTTTCATCCCATCCCCCTCGAAATCCGGTGGCCGAACCGAAGCCCACGCAACACCGCAAGCCATGGGCCTTGCCATGAACGGCTATGAGATCCGAAATGCTCTGGAGTTCCTGGCCCCTGAGCGCACCCCTGAGCAGATGAGCCACCGACTGGTTATCGAACTGCACTCCGAAGCTCAGGAGATCCGCTGTCCAGAGTCCGGCCTTTACGCGCGCCACGAGAGATTCCCAGAGGACATCGCCATCTACCTGGTTGACCATGAGCCCGCCCAGGTGCTGCCCACCCAGGGTATGGCGCCGTACGACAAGGACGATCCCGATGCTGACGATCAACCTCGAAATGTGCCCAGCCTCGTGCTGAACGGCTATCAGTTGCTGAACGCCATCGAGTTCCTGGCCCCGGACAACACTCCTGAGCAGTTCGAGCAGACGCTGGTGATCGAGCTGCATGAGCAGGACGAGGACTTCCCTATGGCAGGCTTGTACGCCTACCACGAGGAGTGCCCTGAGGAAGGGGCAATACTGCTGCTCGACCACCAGGAAGGAGTGCCGGCTGGAGGTGGTAAAGAGGACACCTACGAGACCAAGATTGCGAAAACCCTCGAGCTAGTGAAACAGGCTGCAGATGCCATCCAGGTTTTCACCGGGCACGACAGCGGCGCGAATCTGCGGCACCACTATGGCGAGAAATGGTGGGAGAAGTTGGACGACTTGCGCGACAAACTGCGCGCAATCGGGAAGAGCCTCCCGCTCGCCCACTCCGACCAGTTGCTGGCGCTCGACAAGCAGTGCCGGGATGATGTCGGTCGCGCCTTGGGGCTCATCCCTTCGGAAGATCGTGGTTTTGCTTGGTCCTATCTGCTTGCCGCAATCAAAAAAGTAGTGGGCTCACACGTCCTGTCCTCAATCAAAACGGCAGTTGAGCAAGCTGGCGCGCATGAGGCAGTTCAGGATCAACGCCCTTCTGATTGGTCGCGCTTCGATCCAACCTTCGTCATCGAGTATCTGCGCGAGAGCAGCACCTTCGATGCTGACCTCATCGGGAAAATGTTGGAGTACGCCACTCGCCCTGTCGAAGCCGGGCAAGCCTCCCCTACCCCTGTGCTTGGGTGTGATTACCGAGGCAAACATTTCGGAGCCCCGTATCTGGATGCCCAGTGCCAGAACGGCTACCTCTGGGACGAGGATAGCTGCGATGAGCCTGGTGGTCCGCTGCTCAACGGCGGTGATATTCCGTGCCCCAAATGCAATGCCGCGGAGCACGCGGAATACCTGCGCCTGGACGAGGACGAAAATACCAGCCCGGTGCCTGTTGGCGATATCGAGCTGGCACGCAAGCTGTTCGAAGAAATGGCACTCATTGCGGATGACGAGAAATGCATCCACATGCTAGCCGGCGCACTTTCCAAAGCACAGCCCCTGGCACCTCGCGACGACATTCTCTCCCGAATGAGCGAACTGGAGTCCGTCGCCAAAGAAGGCAGGCCGAAGAAGATCGTTGTCCGACTGAAGCATCCCGACAGCGAACCCACCGGTTGCAGCAGCCTGCTCAACTACCACGAACCGACGCGCCAGCAGTTGATTACTGCCGGCATCCCGCTGAGTCGGCACACTCGGAATCCTATCGTTAGTTTCGGGATGATCGGGTGCAAGACGACGGTCGATGGTGCTATCGAATACACCTGGGGGGAATCCCAGGAGGTCCTGCTCGACAAATCCATCCCGGCTGTAGACATGACACGCCCGGCCTGGCTGATTCCGGAACTCAAACCTGACGTTGTGGGTGCTCTGCTGCTGGGAGGCATCAGCGGCTCGGAGTACGGCGACAACGACATTCAGGTTGACTCCAAGGTCGTCGAGCGGCTCCAGGCCGAACGTGTAACCACCGAAGACGATGTAGTGGTCGAGCTGGTAACTGCCGACCAGTACATTCGCGACGTCGCTGGTCTGCAAGCACGTGTGGATCTCTTCGACCGCCTGGCGGTCGCCAACAAGGCCCTGGCCGACTCGTTCCAAGCTGAACGGGACACTGCCCTGGCCAGCCAGGCGGCTCAAGACCGCGTGATCCCGGCGAACTGGAAGATCGAACGTACCGGCGAGCGCATCATCGTCCAGCACCAGCACAACGGTGCCGGCTATGCCGCTTCCCGTGAGGGTAAATCCGGTATTGCCGAGTCGGTACTGTTCCTCCTCGCTTCCGACCTGGTTGGTGATGGCGTTGTCGCCCAGGAGGACGAGGCATGAAGCGCCGTCCAACTGGGTTCGTTGCGACCTGCCAGTGCGGCGTTGTCGTTGGTGCGATGGACATCAATCGCACTGAGCGAGCGGATGCGGGCAGGCTGCTCGGCAAATGGCTGTACGACGGTTGCACCGTCGAACCGCGCTTCGCCGGCACCTGGTCCGCGGAAATCGGTCCGTGTAAGTGCCCCAAGGCAGAAGGAGAGCAGCATGAATAAGGTGCAACGCTACAGCGTGGATGCCAGGCATCTGCACCCAAAAGGCTTCCTGACCGGCCAGGGTATTGGTGAGGTCGTCTACGTCGAAGAGTTCGATAAGGTAGCCGGCGAATCCCAGGCAAACGCCAATGCGCTCGCAGCGGCACAGAAAGAGATTGCCACTCTCCGCGCCATGCTGGGGATGACACCGGAGTGGATGGCCCTCAATGGCCCGGGGCAGGTCAAACAAGGGGACACGCTTCGCTTTAAGGTCGGTGACAGCGAGATCGAAGCGCAAGCGCAACTGGTACTTCACGAGGGAACCGGCCGCGAGGAAATCGTCTACAACCGTGGGAAAAACCACTATTTCATCACCGGCATGGCCGTCGATGGCACCAGCTCTCACAAGAGCGTCATGGTGAAGTGCGGCCAGGCCCGAACGGGTAATGAACAGCTTCTGCGTCGACTTGGACAGGTCATCGCCTGGCAATGCTTCGGCGACTGCAGGATGTTCAGCGAAGAAGCAGTGCCGACCCCTGCGGAGGTCATTGCAGAGCTGGACGCTGTACTGAAGGGCGCGGAGTCCGGCCATGCCTGAGAAGCTGAAGCCGGTTTGTCATCGTGCGTTCTTCCAGAGCGCTCCCCAGCACTGGGGACCATGCAGCAAGGAGCACCATGACATGGTCAAGGCCAACCCGAAGGAATGGCCCGACTACGAGACTCAGGAGCTCTACGTCATCCCCGCCGACCAGATGCTGGTGCCTAGGGACCTGTTGGAGCGTGTGACGAAGGATTATTCGGGGAAACCGAACTGGGACGCCCTGGAGCCTGATCGCCTGGCAGCAGTGGAAGAGCTCAAGGCCTGGCTTAAGCCATCTTAACCACCCTTTCACCTCACCATCATGCGCCCTTCACTTCCCAATGTCGGGCGTTATTGTCTAACCCTATCCAACAGGAGAAGCACGATGGATCTTGACCAACTGCTTGATGCAATCCGCGCTTACTACGGCGATACCAGCCGCAGTCGCAAGGCCACCCGCGAAGGTCTTGAAGAAGCCCAGAGCGAAATCGAAACCCTGATCGACAGCTTGGCTGACTAGACAAAGGCCTACCGGCGGCTTCTGGCACGCACTGATCAAATTGAAGATGGGCTGAAGTCAAATCACTCCAGGAGAACCCCGACAGTGCATCACGCCCCTGAAACCGCCTCCCTCACGGCCATGACGGAGTCCCAAGTGCTGGCATGGATCGACGAGCAGACCTGCTATTCGGACCTGCACAAGCCAACCCCGTCGAACTTGCTGTATTTCGCACGCACCAGGGGGAATGCCAACCTGACGGACATCGATGAACGCCGGTGGGTGCTGTCCCATACCCCGGCCGGATACGAGTTGAAGTGCCTGGACTAACGGCTTCCCCGCCTGAGCCTGCCAGGTAAAACAGGCCCGATACCCTTGGCAGTTCGTCACGGCTCTGCCAGGGGGCATCGGAGAGAGAGTTGAATCGCGGTACCAGCTCGTTCTCCCATGCAGCCCGGAAAATTAGTTCGCCCTGCAGGGCGTAATGGAGCCCCTATGGCATTCGAATATGTGCGCCAGCACTACCAAGTCCCAGCATGCGTTGGCCGGCGCGTTACCGCTTACGGTGAACCAGGCACGATCATGGCGGACCGCGGCCATTACATCGGCGTGGTTTTGGATAGCGACCCGAAGAAGCGGATTCGGAATTACCACCCCACGGACGAGATGGTGTACGGGGAAGTTACGAATGACCTCCCCCTCCGCCAGTTTGAAGTCCTGATCTGGGGGAGGAATTGGTGGGATTCTGCACGGCAAACCATGCAAGTTTGGGCTGCCAACCATGCCCAGGCCAAATACAAGGCGTACCAGGAACTGGATGACTGTTTCGAGGACGCAACTGCGATGTTCGGCTTCAAAGCCCGGCTGGCCTGATCATGCAAGTCAACGCGCGCGAATGCGAGGCCGCAGGGCTTGATCCGAAGGAGGTCCGCAGGATAGCTGCCGGTCTGAGCCGTTATGCCCGCGAGGCTGCAGCTCTGGGGTTGGAGATCTTCGGCGGTTCAGGAACAGGTGACCTTCGTACCGAAGCAGACGCCCGACGCGCAGGACTGATTCTGGCACGCCTGGATGGATCGTTTAATGGTGGTGACGGTGCATCGGATTACGACGAGGACGGACTTCTCCGGGGCGAAAGCTGAGTACCGCGCGCCAATCAGAGGACATGTGCATGAGTGATGCAGCAAAGACCTTACTCCACCACGTGACTGGCTGGCGCTTTAGCGGATGCGCCGATGAGGCGACCCGAGGCTACGCATTCCACGCAGCACGTGCTTGGGCACAGGCGATCATCGCCGGAACCGAATAACGAACCGCTCTGTTCAGGAGCAACCAGAGAGAGAACCGATATGGAACAGCTGACTATCGATGGGAAGCCGGTCGAGAAGACCATCAGCCTTCGTTGCTTCCAGGTTGACGACCATGACTACTACGCCGCAGCTGATGAGGCCGAAGCCCGCCGCTTGCACTGCGACCTCAACGAGATCGAATCTTCGGATGTCGACAGCTGCGCCGAGGTTGTCGGCGAGCTGCTCGACAAACCCTGGCAGGAAGAAGACCAGCCGGGCGTCGTTGTAGGTACGCTACGTCAATGGCTTGCCGAGGCCAAGGAACCTGGCTGGCTGGCCGGTACCGAGTAAGGCGCCGGTCATGACCACCGAAACCCATCGGGACTATCCCCCACTGGAATGCCCTCTGTGCGAGCGACTGACGAAGCCGCGCAGCCTGAACAAGGATGGCAGCGTCACCTACAGCTGCCCGCCTGACCATGTGAACCACGGCCAGCGATACACCTGGCGAATCGCAGAAGGCGGTGAACTGGTCGAGAAGCGGTAACGCCCTCCTCTGCCGTGGGCAGAGGAGATTCACCCCGGATGTTTCGGAAAGCACATTGACCTCCATAGCGAGGCGCGGCGCAAGACCGCCAAACAGCGCGCTCCCCCATACACCCAGAACCTTGAGGCACAGAATGAAGATCGATGATTTCCATTGCAAAGGCTGCAACCAGTGGAAAGACGTATTCCAGAAAGGCTCCCAGAAGGGTTACTGCCTGGTTTGCAAGCCGCGCAAAGAAAACAAGGCAAACGGTCGGTAGGCCATCCTTTCAGTCAGGAGATAGAGACATGACGGCATGGCCCGATCCTGCGAGAGCAGTTACAGCCTGGAATCAGCACCATGAGGTCGGCGTTCAAGTGGAGTACCGTTCCCGGAAAGACGCGGAGCCGGTGGGCACGGTAACCACCGCCCAGGCCGAGGTCCTCCAGGGCCACACTGCCGTGGTATGGCTGGAAGGTGTTTCCGGCTGCGTATCGATCGGCCACTGCACGCCGGTGTAACCCAACCCAGCCGCTGGATAGCTCTCCGCCGCGGCCACTGTCAGAGGTAAAGAGTCGTGGTCAATATCCCGAACGCCGAATACGCCAACCTCGTCGCTCAACGCGATGCTGCTACCAGCGCATTGGAAGCCCTGCAGAAGAGTTTCTGCCTGGAGGAGGTTGGTGATGACACCTCCGAGCAAGCTGCTGCGAAGCGGCAGGCCCGGGCGGTACTGAAAGAGTACAGCACCGCGCCGGAAGAGCCGCACCCGGCTGCCCTGGCTCTGGTCGAGCAAGCTCGCACCTGATCCCACGAACCCGAGGTTAGGAATCCATGAGCAAGCTGTTCAATGCCGAAAAGGTCTTGTGGCTCGCAGCCCAAGAGAAGCCCCTGCATGTATCCCCTAAGGAAGCCGCATGCTTCAGTGACCTGGACGGAATCGTCGAGGAGCGACTCGCCGCCGGCCATTTGGAAAAATGCGGCTCGGACGACTCGGGGGACTACTACCGCTGCACCAGGGCCGGCCTGATCGACCTCTACAAAATGAAGATCGCTTGGCGGAAGAAGAACGGCAAGTCGATCGAAAAGGAAATGGCCAAACTCAACGAACTGCTGGCCAGCGCCAGCTGATCCAACCTGTTCCATCGCCCGCGCCTGCCGGGTCCCCGCCGCAGGCCCGCTACCCCCTCGGGGGTATCGGAGAGTGCGATAACCAGCGTAAGCCGGCCACTCTCCAATACCCCTCACCTCAACCAGGCTGTTCAGGAGCAGATCCATGGCTGTGCCGATTGATTCTATTCAGGTTGGCCGCGTCTTCGAATTCCCAGGCGGCGCACGCCGTGTCGTGAAGCTTTCCCCGCCGCTCGGTACCGGGTTCAACGTGGAGTGGGAGTACGCCGATGGTCAGAAGCGCCAGGGCAAGCACGGCGGTACCCAGTGGGTGCATTACTTCCGGAGGTCTGCGAAACGGGAACTGGTGGTAGACGGCCCCGGCGGTCAAACCCGTGCACTGCGAACTTCCGAAGTTGTTCCTGTCCTGGACGCACCGATCGACGTCTCCATCCATACGACCTGCCCTAGAAAATGGGCCTTCGTGGACCTGGAGACGGGTGAGGTCTGGAAGCACGACGGACAGACGTTCATCCGCGCTTCCACTGATGAGGTAAAATCGGTGACCCGTGCGCTTGGAAGCTGCTGAAAGCTGCCACGTCAGTTCAAATAATTAGAGACGAATCATGCGCAGCATATTCTCAAACCCAATCTTCGAGCTTGTCATTGCCGGCATCGTCATTGCTGCGCTTGCCTCAGGCAGCATGTACATCTGCGCCAACCTGTTCGAAGAGTTCTATCTCCTCGCCCTCAAAAAGGGAGATACGGCATTGGTTGAACGAATCCAGCTCCAGATGGTGTTCGGTGCAGTTTTCAATCTGGTCGTTGTCTATTTTCTGCACAAACTCTACTCGGCCCTATTCCTTAGTGGGGCCAGGCTCAACGGGATGTCTGCCAACAGGGAGCCGATCATCCGATCAGCTCTCAACAAGGTGATGTTTGGCTCCTGCATCTTCGGCATGGCCTCTGTTCTGTCGGTCTTTACTCTGAAGTTCTGGAGGTAATCGCCTTGCGCTGGCAGCTGATTGAAGCAGTAGTTTTGGACAAGCCAGCAGAGGGCGATTCGTGCAACGGGTGCGGTCTCTGCTGTATCGCTCAGGTATGTGACCTCGGTGTCGCGCTTGGTGACGATCGGAACTGCCGTGCATTGATCCAGAATGCGGACAACACCTTTTCCTGCGGCCTGGTGCTCGACCCTTACCGCTACTTGGACGCTGATGCCGTTAAGCCCTGGCGGATCATCGATGAGATGAGCGGGAGCAATGCTGGCGAGGAGGCGCTGAAGAAGATGAACGCCGAGGGCCTCGGCGCGGGGCGAGGCTGCGATACCGATGATGAAGAGGCATCGAAGATCATCGAGGAGGCTCATGCAAACTGGCAGTTGAACCTTCCTTTGCATTGATGCCCTTGTGGCACCCGCCCTCCCCGGTATGGTTGGAATAGGGAGGATCGGAGAGCGGCCTGACCGGAACCCAGTAGCACCGTCCGCGGACACGGCCCCAGGGATGAGGCTGGGATAGCGCAAGATGCGCCCTCGCAGCGGCGGCAGAGAGCGCTGGCAGGTGTCAGCAGGCTGCTCTCCAATCCTCCCCCGATAGCCAGCCCCATACTGGTGACAGTTCATTTCATGCAATCAGGGCCCAATATATGGCACAGAGCCTCGACGAATTCATCGAAGAGATGAAGAAGGACCTGGAGTCCTTCGCCTCGGAATACCGCAAGTCCCACGCGGAAAACCCGGAGCACTTCCCGCTTGTTCTCGACGACAACAACGACGGGCTATGGCTGGAGTTTCTGGTGGACCATGCCACCAAGGATCGTGGTTAGACACATTCCGGCAGCTACTGGTGGCACGCGACAGCTCCAGTAGGATAGACCCATCAACTCAACCATTGGATGGAATAGAAAATGATCGTGAAGGTATCCCTCACCGCCGACGAACTCGCTGACATGGACATGACTGAGCAACAGTTTCATGACCACGTAGTGGCAGCCTTGGATGACGCGCAACCCGATCTGCCCGGGTTCAATGTCGAAGTAGAAATCCAGGACTGACCTATGGCCGCCAAGCAGGAGAAGTCGATCGCTTTCGAAGCAGGCCGCCAGGCCTACCACTGCGGAGTTCCGCTTGAGCAGAGCGCACTCCGCAAACTGCGCATCGGCAGTTCCCAGTACGAAGATTATGTTGACGGCTACGATAGCGCGAAGGCAGCGACCTCAAAGCGCCAGCAGTAATTCTCGGCGACCGCTTAGTAAAAGGCCCCTCAAAATTGAGGGGCCTTTGCGTTATGAAGCCATGCTCCCTTTCAAATTTCGCATGCGAAACTGCCAATAGGGCTCCGAGGCCTCAATTTCACTCCAAATATCAAGAGCAGGGATAGTGGCACTCCCTCTGGGCCGTGACTATGGCAGCATCTTCTGCCATGGAACACACCACATGAAAACGCTGGATCTTCAAGGCAATCTGCTCAACCTGTACGTGGCCCTGGCAATGGGAGGCTTCGACGAGTCCTCTGGCAGCTGGGCACCCTTCGACTATTGGGAAGGCACAATCCGATATCGGGATCAGGAGTTCAGTCCCCTCACCGACATCGCCACAATTTGGCCTGAGGTACTGCGTCTCCGACTTTCGACTCACTGCGACCATGATGGGCTCTGGTCAATATCCTTACCTGGGCAGTCCCCTTCCGCGATCGGGGCTGCTGATCAACCGGCCGGTGAATCCCAAGCTTTCCGCGTCGCAGACCCTATTCACGGATACTGCCTGGCCATCGTTTGGAATCAGTTCGGTCCCGAGGTTCCGGACGTATTTGAGTCGTCATGGGCAGGCTGTGTCCCTCTGGAGCACTACAATGTTCCGCTCGACACCTCGGTGGACTTTGACGGGGTTGTGCAGCCTCTGCAGGTTCAGAAAGCAGCGGAGATACTGCGCACATCGCCCCTAGATGCCAGCCAGGCCGGCCCGCTGATGCAAGCCGCTTTCTTCCTCGGAGTCCAAGTTGTCCAGATCAAACCCCAGGAGCCTGGGCGTCGCTGGTCGATCCAGGTGGGCAACAGGGCTGATAGTCAGATCCTGGCTTCAGCTCTCACCGCTGCTGGTATTGCTGCAGAAGCCGCCTCTCACCACGCCTTCCATGCGGTGTACTTCGAGTACGGGCAAGACTAGGACACTGGTCTCAAGTGCAAAGACCTACGCCAGCAAAAAGCCCCTGCTTTGCAGGGGCTTTCTTCGCCGTTACTAGGATTCAAACCAACGGATCTGATGCCGGCGGATCAGCAAAGAGACTGGGCTGCTCTTCAACAGACATGCCTTCCGAAACTTGGAAGTGAATCCCGTCGTAGATAGCCTGAGCCTTCTTCGGACCTATCCCCTTCACCGCGCACAGCTGCTCCACCGACGCATTGATCACCGCATGTACGGAACGGAAGTGCTCGAGGAGTTTGCGCGCGGCAACTGGGCCACAACCATTCAAACCCTCCAAGGTGAATAAAGACTGGCCAACGCCGGCGGGCACCTTACCTTTGCGAGTGGCAGGCACGTAGTCGAGTCCTTCCTGCTCGTGCTTGGCTAGCCGGTAGATCATTCCGGCCGCACGCCTGGGGGCCTTGTACCAGAGCACTGTCTGTTGGAGCACGACTGCCAGGTAACTCAGTGCTCCATCCAGTGCGTCAGGATGAATCTGGGCCCTGGTGGAATAGACGTCGCCTTCAATCAGCCAGATTCGGCGCTTGAAATTCATCATCATCTTGCTGGATTGGTTGATGAATCTGCCATCGGTAACGCTCATGCAGAAGTCTATGGCGGTTTTCCGCTCCAGCACTAGATCGGCGCTCAGGACGTAGTCCCCAACCTCCAGGTTCACGATTTCAACCTCTGCGCCCATCTCGCGCAGGGCATCGGGAATACGTGAAGGGACTTCCCGGGCGTCCACAAAGATCTTGACCATTGCCTTTCCTGACCGAATTTGGGGATCGACCTCAATATAACGGGTGACTCAGCTCTGACCACGTCGAAACACTGCCCTGGAGAGCAGGCCATTCAAGGCGATAAGCAGTTGTCTGGCAGGCTCGATATTTCTCAGGGTAGGGGTGGCGGCACACTCTCATCACTGTAAAGATCGCTTCATCAACCAAATACGCGCTGTGGAGATCTCCATGAACACCCTGACTTCCCCTGTAGAACAACTGGCCAATCTCGGCTACGACCTGGTCAATGGTGCCATGCGCTTTGAGGCCGCGATGTCGATGGGCGCCTCGATCATTGTCCGTGACGAAAATGGGAATGACCTGCAGATCAGCTGCAACGAAGGCAAGCTGGTTGTGGGCGCTGCCGTGGCAAAGCAAGGGCTGACCGTACCCGCCATGATGGTACGCCGCAATGATCGGCAACCCTGCGACAGCAAAGGTGGGATGAGCGTGACTCCGGCTCATGTCGCCAAGAAACCCAATGTGCCGGCGGCCATGCTGCGCCTGCTGGCACGCAGCCAAAAGTAATCCGGTCTAGGTCTAGAACCGGCCTGGCCAAACCCAGCATTCGGAGACAAAACATGCACATCAGCATTTTCCATTCGGTACAGGCACCCCTGGATGGCCACCGCTTCGCCTATGGAACCCTGGCAGAGGACTACCAGGGCGACGACGTGATCGCCAAAGTCGTGTTCTTCAACGGTACCGCCCAGATTGCTGGCCGGTGCAACGTGAACATCAACAAGGGCCAGATGCCCAGTTCCGAGGACATCATCAAGGCATACGTTGGCCGGCAATTCACCTTGCTGGACAACCATGCGATCGTCGACGAGTTGCAGACAGCCTTGAAAGCTGAGTCGAAGAAGCGCGCACAGGGTGTAGCGCACATCAATCTCGCAGTTCTCGCCGGCGAGGTGCTGCACTGGCGACAGCTTGGCTGCCTCCCTGAGAGCGGCAAGTTCAGAGATTTGGCCCGCATCTGCGCGGAATATGCCAGTAGTGGCTCTGAGTACCAGGAAGCCGAGCGCCTCGTTGAAATCGAAGCGTTAAAGCATGCCCAGTCGGCTCGGTAAATCGTAGAGGCCCTCAATGCTCGTTGACGATGATGATCTGTCGCTTGACCGGATGGACGACAATCCTTCGGAAATCGACGCTGACGAAGAAGCCCTTGATGCCCAGGACGATGAACTGGCATCCACATGGACGGATACCGAGGATTAATTGATGGCTCGGAAAGTAGAGAAAGCGCGCCGGATTGAGGTGAGTGCAGGCTCGGCAGAATTGGTTTGTGTTCCCTCCGACAATTTCGATTTCAACGTGAAGGCCTGCGCAGATGCGGTCGCGGCGTTTAAGAGAATCGATCCCACCCTGGCATTCAAGGATTGGGAGGAAGGCACCACCGGATACAGCATTGAGCGGGCACTCGCTGATGCTGCCCGGCGCTGCCGTGTAGTCACGGAGCGTGAAGGAGAAACCAGCTCTCGGCGTGCCGCGCGCCTTAAAGTGTTCCGGCCGGGACAAGAAGACCTGGAGTGTGTGAAAGCCTCGGACTACGACAAGGTGGTAAAGGCTTGTACCGCGGCGGCCAAGATTCTGGCTCGTCTGGACCCTGACCTGAATTTCAGGGACTGGCAGGATGGTTCTGGCCGCATCATCGAGAAGGTCCTCGCCCCTGCCGCACGTAAGTGCAAAGCAGTGGCAGACGCAGAAGCCCTCTGATCTCCATTTTGGAAACTGAACTCATGGATGCGAACCTCAATCTCAAAGCGGCCCTGGCGGTCGCACTCAAGACGGCCGAGACTCAGCGCGCCACAGTACCTGCCTTGCCTGAAGGCTGGATTCAGGCTGCAAGCCAAGCATTCGTTGCTGATGACAGCCAGGCAATCGAAGCTGCAGCCTTGACCATCATCGATGCGCATTCTGGATACGCTGCCAGCTGGGACAAGCGCCCCTGGCTTGCTGACCTGCGCACCGCGGCGACGGAGCCACTCGCGCGGCGGCTGGCGAAACGCCTGGTTGCCGAGGAAGGCCATGAGCGCGCGCTGCATGCCTACATGCGCCGCACAGGTGCTGATGAGCCTCGAGCTCGCAGCGTACTGGCGAGCTTCTGATCCTCGTACCTGGTGGCACAGTCTGGCCGGCAGTACAAATTCGACATGGCTACCTACCAGAACAGAGGTCTAACGATGATCAACGAAACCACCTATGCAGGGATCAGCGTTCCCAAAAGCCTGATGGAACAGTGCAAGGCGCTTATCGCCAACGGAAAGGTGATTGACGCTATCAAGGCTTTCCGTGCTTAGACGGGGTGCAGCCTTCAGAATGCGCGCCGCGCCCTCGAGCTTTGAGCAAGGATCAGCTGCATCATGCGCCCTCAACAGAAAACTGTCCTGGGAAGCCACCCGACCAGCCTGCCGCCACCCAGTGATGACGAACTGGCCGACATGAAGGCCAGCGGCTACTTCTTGGACACCAAGAGATTCCCTTGCGGGCGCGTCGCCGGCGTTATCAAGTTCATGTTCACCTACGCCATCGTGGCCGACGTCACCGTAACGAGCTATTCAAGGCGTTGGTGCTATTCCGACCTGATGGCTACCCTCTGCGCCCTAGAGGACTGGGATGACTACGAGACCAGGCCCGAAGGTTGGCATCGAGAGACTCATTCTGGAGAGCGCCGGAGCGCTGACGGGAAGGTCGAGTTCTACTAAGAACGATGGTTGTGGCACCGTTCGACCAGCAAGATCATGGGCGCAGCGTTCCAATCCGCTGTCAAAACAAAAAATCACAAGGAGACTCACATGGAAACCAGGCTCTGGACTGTTGCCCGCTTCCCTGTTGGTAGTTGGACCACAGGTGGAAGGCCAGAGGATTCTGACTACGAATTCAGCGAGGTGTACCAGATCCCGGCGGAGAGCCGGGAGAAGGCCACCAAGAAGGCTCAGGCAGTTCGCTCCCGGCTTAAGAAGAAGGGCCTTCCCTTCCCGACCCAAAAACAACCTTACCGCGAAGATTTCAAGTAGCGGCAGACTGCAGGAAGGAGTTGAGCATGATGGAAGAGTTCAACGGTCGGCCATTGACCGACGAGCTACGCCGGTTGGCCAGGAAAAGCATCGGCGACTGTCAGACCGTCATGGTCCTGGCCGCCGACGCAATCCAGAATCGCACGCCGGCAGACTTCAAAGGCAGACCTCTCCACCTGGCCCTCGGCAGCTTGGCCCATCGGAATATGGGGGATGCCAAGACGGCGATGTTGGTCGCGGCCGATGTACTTGAAGCCAGGCTTACCCAGCCATGACATCTTTCATTGCCGCCGGCGTACGTTAGCCACTCGCAGTTAGGTAGTGGTGGTCGTATCCTCGATGGCTCCATCCCTCAGGAGCCATCATGGAAAGGGAACACTTCCTCGCCCAGCCAGATGTCGAACAATTTGTCCGCTGGCTGACCAACCACCTACCCACTCTCCAAGTACACCTCAAGTGCCTTCCCAGTCAGTTCGTTCCCAGGGGGCTAGATGTGCAAGTTCAAGGCATCGAAGCCGTACAGGGCCAATACCAATGGAAGGGCAAATGGGCAACAGTCAAAGTCCGGCTGGATGCTCTTCGGGAAGACCTCAGATCGGCAGTACAGGCCGAAGACCAGGACGATACGTTCAGCGCCTGTGCCGCCATTCTCGATTGGGGGAATGTGCCGTCTTCGAAGGGCTTTCTCCTGGAACTCAGCCAGAATGGCCAATTGGTCAAGTACCTGACCGACCGGCAACCCCTTTTGAGCCCTGCAGGCACTCAGAAGCTTTCAGATCTCACCAAACAACGGTTCAGCAGATTCAACTCGGGCCTGACTAAAGTCCATGCGCTTTTGGATACGGATGGTTCCCCCATCTATGACGGAAGAGTCGGGGCGGCGATCGCTATGCTCTACCACCTGTATAGGGGTTCGTCAGAGGCTCGGGCCGCCGGCCAGGCTTCGCACCGGATGTTCGGCTGGGGACCGGGGCTCGACGATCCAGAATCTGACAGGATTCGACAGATCCGCAATCCCGCAATGCTCGGGCGCGGTTACAACGGGACTCCCCAGCTCCTCTACCAAAGCCCTCACATTTGGGCGCAGCGCCAGCTGATCCTGGGCTGGATCATGCGAGCCGTGCTCGAGCGGACTACCTTGTTCAAAGGTGAGGACAGTTCCCTGGCTCACCGGTGCCATGCCTTCGAAGCAGGGCTCTTCATGATGGGCTATGACCTTCGCGCGCTGATCCCTGGGGGGTGGTCGATACCTGACCCGAAAAAGAAGGTCTATCGTCGCCGCAGGGATGCTGGCACACCTCTGGTAGCCTGACGATATGACTTGTCCGAACTACTAGATCAGGATCATCAAATGGAATTCCACGAAGTTGTCCGTCTCGTCAGCACCGTTTCCACGCATGCAGCCAAGGTGCTGTCGGAGGCACTGGCCAAACCCCGTGCCGGCGATTGGCTGGCGCTGGTCGACGATGAGGCCCTGCAAGCGCACTCCGCGATGGAGCAAGCCTTGCGGGAGGTGCGCGAATTGAAGCGCAAAGTGAGTGAAGACGCTCCGGAAGAGGCTTACGACTTCCTGAGCCGCTGCGACAACACCTTCGAATACTCGCTGGCCACCATCACTCCTCGCCGTGGAGATGAACCGGCGGAGGCTCATGCTGGCCGTGCAGGATCAGCTAACCGGCAGTTGACCTACCTGGTGAAGCTGGCTGGCGTTTACATCACGGCATGGGATGAGAATGACGCACAGATGCGCGACTACTTCGAAAGTGGTTGCCTCTGCATCCTGAAGGACAAGACCCTGCAGAAAGCGCCAGCCGAAATGTCCAACGAAGACGCAGTGAAGCTCTACATGGACAATTGCAAATGCAGCCGGCACCCGGAGCATGGTCTCCGGAAGGGTTAACCCTACTCGCCTTCCCCAACGCTGCCCTCGTTGCGTTGGTCGCCCAGTACCTGCTGGGCGACCTGCTCGATGAACTCGAACACCTCCTCAGGCACCGTGTACTGGAACTGCTTTCGCCGGTTTTTCGAAACGATCCCCTGGTTGGTCAGGCACATCATTACCAGCTGTGCCAACTCACTGCCGCGAACATCAAATCGCTCGTCTACGGCCCTATAGACAGCGTCAAAGCACTCCAAGAACGCAGTTTCCTCCCTTAGCTCAACCTCCAATGCATGTCTGGCCATTACCATAGTGAAGGTCACGCAAGGCGTAGCATCCCAGAAGCGGTATACCGCCGGGTGCCCGCGGAACTGGAAGGCTAGTTGGCCATAGTCGATCCACTGCACATCCCAGAAGTCTCGTACCGGGCGCGAGAACGTCTGTAGCGCTTCCAGGTACATGCGCTCTTCTCGCTTCATGGCCACGGACACAGGCAGCAGTAGACCATTCTCCAGCGCGCCGGCACGGCAAAGCGCTTGGTGGATGAGGAAACGAGAAAGCCGGCCATTGCCGTCCATGAATGGATGCAGGAATACGAAACCGAAGGAGATGATTCCCGCGGCAACAAGTGGATCGATCTGCATGGGGGCCTCGTTGGCAAACCCCATCAGGCTCTCCATCAGTTCCCTGCAGAGCTCAGGTGGCGGCGGCACATATGTCACCCCTGCAGCACCTTGAAGAGCGCCAGCGAGGTGGTTCTGTTCATGCCGGAAGGCAGCGGCAAGATCGTAAGGATTTGCGACTGTCGCGTTTTGGAGCCCAACCAGGTATTCCTCAGTCAGCGGTTGGCGCTCATGGGCCTGGCGCAGCAGTTGGATAAAGCGCCGTGACTTGTCTTCCGTTGGAGCCTCACGCTCGATCGCGAAACTGTCCTTCGTCTCGCTCAGGTAGGCCCAGTTGATGGCGCGATCCATCATTCCCGGCGGAAGAGACTCCATGAAAGCTTTCGCGCGGCCAAGAATATCGTGCTCGAGCAGCTCGGTTATGGCAGGCGTCCGCTCCACGGTGGCGCAGTAGGTGAGATCGCCAAGGCCATTGAATTCAACTCGCCACTTCGAGTTCCGATTGCCCGGCCTTGTGATGTAGCGCTCCGGATCGAACAAGTGGACGAAGGGCCCGCGGACGGGGGAATGCTGGGCCAGTTGCTCGCCGGTGAAGGCTTCTCTCAAGAAGCTGGCCTTTCTGATATAGATCCCGTTGGGTGCGGCCTGTAGCGCCCGCTCAAACTCTTCAACCGGAATCCGCGGGAGCGTTTGTGCGAGAATCGAAAGGTTGATGCCCTCATGCTTTAGGGCAAACAGCACATTCCCCAGTATGTCCTCCGGGGCTGGTGCGATGGCAGGCGGTACGGCCAGGGTTTGGCCGATGCGCTCAAGACGAGTCACAGGCTGTACAATGGCTGGAAGACTTAGTGGTACAGCCGAGAGCGCCAGCCGCTCGTGAAGAAGTGCGTATCCTGCTGCCTGCATCCTGGAATTCCTTACATTTCCACCCTGGTTCCCAAGTTTTTCTTCACTCGGCCAAGAAAATCTTTAGTTCTGGGGAGTATGCCGATTTTTTCTTTACCTGCCAGCTTCAATCCGAAACAGGGGTAACGAAAATCTTACCCTCCGTCGCTTCTGCCACATCCCTCACCCGCTGACGATATGCCTCATCAACCACGAATGAGGTTTTCATCATGCAACTGCGCAACACCACCGACCAAGACATCCACCTGTCCGCCGATCAGCTCGAGCAGAAATACAGCCCCGCCGGCGGCGGCCAACACCCGACGTTCACCCGTGAAGACTGGCGCAACGCCGTCGTAGCAGACGACACCACCAGCGGCTACTGGTCCTGGGTAAATGGCCAGATCCAGTCGCTCCTTGATGACTCCCTTCTCGAGCCCAGCGCCAGCAAGGTGGTTGAACCCTCCATGGACCTGGTGGCTGACGAGAAAGGCGTCCGCCAACTGCACTTCGTAGCAACCATCCATGGCAGCGTGGACGTGAACGATGGCAAACCAGGTAGCCCGAGCGTCACCGAGAGCGAACTCGGTCGCCAGATCAGCGATTCCATCAACACCATGATCGGCAATGGTGGCCTGACCGGGGACACTCCGGCCGTCGTCGACAGCAAATCGGTCAGCATCTGCGTCGCCGAGGTGCTCCATACCTCCCAGCAGACCATCTCCATGCTTCGTGAACAGGGCTACGCCGTTGTGCTGTTCAACAAAGACGAACTGGGCAATGCCAGTGCATCTGCACTTCAAAACCGCCTCATCGAATTGGCCTCCGACGAGATCCAGTACCTGCAACCTGCAGAGTGATTTTCAGCGCCCTGACTTGGAGTGAGCCCTGGCAGCCCGGATGGTTTACTCGCTCGACCTTGTGAATTTGCGGAGTTGAATGGATATGACCGAACAAGCCCTCATGGCAACCGAAGCCCTTCCGACCCAGACCTACCGCGATCCCCGCGATGGGAAAGTCATCTGGAGCAACAATGGAGAGGCCTGGCACAACGAAACCCTGGCCGAAGTCCTCAAGCGCAACGACCACCTGCTGGTGGGTTCCACCGTCTTCCGCGGCGAAATGCAGTATCCCGATCCTGCAGACTACGTCCCCGACGTCGATGACGTCCTCATTCACATGCAAGAAGAGGCAGAGGGAAGTGACTGCGGCGAATGGGTGGAGGACTACCCGGAGCCTTCTGATGAAGCGAAAGCCGAGCTGAAGGCTCTGCTTGAACCGATCAAAGCTTGGGCGCGCCTGCATTGCCGTCCCGACTTCGGTCTTGTCGAGAACGTCCAGGAGCACGTTCTTACCCAGGAAGACATCGATCAGGCCATGGAGACCGAGGCGTGAACACCTACATTCCCTCCCAGACTACTCCCAACCGGCTTGGTGCTGATTCCCGCGCTTGGTCTGCTCGGGTTCGAGCAGAGATGCAGGAAATGCTCCAGGAATGGTTCAACTCTGCCACTCAGTGCGAGGAAGCCGACGTCGACCACGAGTTCAATCGTGCCCTGGAGCACCTGATGATTTTCGCGGAGCGCCCCCAGGACCTGGTTGCTGAAGACGCCTCCTACGATCTGGCCACACTCCCACGCTTCGACCAATTTTGCGAAGAAAGTGAAACTGCTCGCTTGTCTGGTGAAGGCGCCTTCATCCGCTATGAACATGCGGCACAACTCGTTCGCGCATTGGAACTCAAGGTCTCCCAGGCTGACTTTAACTACGACAGCGATCGGGCTGCCTGGCAACGTCGGGAAGCCGAACTGCTGGCGCTCCTGGGCTCCCCGACCACTACCCCAATTCACCAGTGTCGAGAGATGCACAACCCGCTTTGGGAAGATTGCACTACTGAAGACGCTGAGAAGGCGCGCGCAGAGGGCCTGGAGGTTCGTACCATGTACTGCCTCCCTGAA
Organism: Pseudomonas sp. CP-1; assembly: GCF_021213715.1. Taxonomy (NCBI): domain Bacteria; kingdom Pseudomonadati; phylum Pseudomonadota; class Gammaproteobacteria; order Pseudomonadales; family Pseudomonadaceae; genus Pseudomonas; species Pseudomonas sp. CP-1. Next base: position 140,640 of record NZ_JAJQKY010000007.1, on the reverse strand, counting down.
GACGCTGTACGGGTGGGGTTGGAGCAGGAGAACCAAGATCTACGCTTGCAGTGTGGCGGCATGGAAATGACCATCGATGAGCTCCGCGGCTCGCTCCGTCAGCTCCAGCACCAGCTGGCCGAGATCTCGACGGACGCAGTTCAAGGCGTTGAACCGGTTGCGAAGTGCGGCCGCGGCCCGGTGGCCTCTTTCTGCCACCTGACGGACTATGGTCGCCAAGTGCTGCCCGAGGGGCGGCATTCTCTCTACCTGGCGGCCCAAGTAAAGAACGGTGTCCTGCTGATCCCCGACAATCTGCTCAGTCACCGACAAAGCTGGCGTGCAGCGTTCGAGCGCCTGATTGAGCTGGAACCAGAAAGCCATCAACCTGATTGTGATGAACGTGGATTCTGGAAGCATGAGTTGAGGGCATTCGACCATATGTACGCCGATCTGGACCGCCTTAAGGCAGCGCACCGCGACAAGGTGTGATGCCTTCTGCTGAATAGCATCGGGCAAGCCTGAACGCCTCACACCGCGCAAACCCAGTGGGGCGCTACCGGCCCCACTCCCCTTCAACCGGCTCAAAGCCCCCGAGTACCTCTCCGTTTCGTATAATCGGAAGTTTGTTGGCCACGTAACCGACACTCTCCCATGCATTTCGATCTCAATTCCCTTGCTGAGCATCAGCACGAAGGCCTCAACGGCACCTTGCAGGTATTCCAACGGGGGAACCGTGCCCAGGTTCACATGGCATGCGGCACGGGCAAGACCCGCTTGGGCCAAGCAGTGGCGTTCGCGACTGCTGCTGATTGTGTCCTGGTACTCCTGCCTTCGCTTTCGCTGATCAGCCAGACACTGGCCGCCTGGATCAGCCTTGGTCAACTCCCTTTGGATCGCATCCTATGCGTCTGCAGCGACCCATCCGTTGCGGAGAGTGAGGATGAGGATGTGGGCATCGTGGACCTGCCGGTAGAGGTCACGACAGATCCATTGGCTATTGGGACGTTTATCGAGCGGCGGTCGACCGGCCCGCTTTATGTCTTCTGCACCTATCACTCAGTTCCCACCCTCGCCGCAGGCCTACCGGTCGGGTTTCTCTTCGACCTGGGAATTTTCGATGAGGCGCATAGGACCGCCGGCTACGTCGACGCTGGCTTCACCTTCGCGCTCCATGACCATTCGACCCTGAAAATTGGAAAACGACTGTTCCTCACCGCGACGCCAAAGCATCTGCCGGAAACCGCGCGAGCAGGCTTCGAGGTCTACTCGATGTGCAACGAAGAGGTGTACGGCCCGGTGGCCTACCACCTTTCGATGCAGGAAGCGATCGCCCGCGGGATCATTTGCGATTTCCAGGTGATCATCACCGTTGTGGGGGACTCAGGGCCCAAGCTACGCGATGCGTACGAAGTTGTGGAGGAAGACTGGGCAGGGGCCAACGCTACAATCCATGCCGTAGAACTGGTCAGGGCGATGCAGCAAGTCGGAGCCCGCAAGGCCTTCACGTTCCACAATTTCATTTCACAGTCGCGCCTGTTCAGTGACACCTTGAACAAGGTGGGAGATCGACTCGCCCCCGGTATTCAGGGTTGGCACGTCGACGGCAGGATGGCCGGTAGCGAACGTCACCTGATCTTGAGGCAGTTCATAGAATGCGACATGGGCGTCGTCTCGAATGCCCGTTGCCTTTCCGAAGGGACCGATGCACCGGTCGTTGATATGGTCGGCTTCCTCGATCCGAAGGAGTCTTCAACCGATATCGTCCAGGCCCTCGGCCGGGCCTTGCGTCGTGCCCCTGGAAAACTGAAAGGGTATGTTCTGCTCCCTGTCCGCTTGAAGCTTGGGCACGGAGAAACCGTCCAACAGGCCCTTGCGCGATCTTCGATGAAGCACATCTGGAGAGTGCTCTCGACGGTGGCCGAGCTGGATGACCGGATAAAGGACGAACTGGTGCAGATCCGCCGGCGGGTTGATCCCGATTCGTGGGGAATTACTCCAGTCAGCTCCCTGCTCGACAAGCTGGAGGTGCACGCCCCGGCCGAACTGCTCGAGGCGGTGAAGGAGTTCATCCAGCACCAACTGGTTGACCGCCTCACAGTGTCTTGGGAAACCTCATTCGGTCATCTGCAACGGTATCTGGAGGAGTTTGGGCATTGCGCCGTGCCTAAGCGGTACGTGACAGCCAATGGCTCCCGTCTTGGGCTCTGGTGCGCCCAGCAGCGGACCCTACACGCTCAAGGAGTTCTGGCAGATGACCGGCGCGTTCAACTCGAAGCGATCGGATTCGATTTCGATCCACACGCCACGTCTTGGGCCGAAGCATTCCAGGAACTGAGGCAGTACAAGAGGAATCAGGGCCATGCAAACGTCCCAGCCGGCCACGTCACTGGGACCGGGCGCAACCTCGGGACCTGGTGCAGCGAACAGCGAAAGGCCTACCGCGCTGGCAGGCTCTCCGATAGTCGCGAGGAGCAGCTCCGGTCTGAAGGATTCGCTTTTGATGTCAACGAAGACCTCTGGGAAGAGAACTTCAAGGCCCTGCAGGCCTTCATCGAGCAGAATGGACACAGCAACGTCCCGGAAACCGTAGAGGGATCTCGGGGCATCAAGCTAGCCGACTGGTTGAGGAACCAGAGAACGCGCCGAATCACTTTGGCAAGAAAGCGGCGGCTCGAAGGGGTGGGAGTCAGCCTGCAGGCTGTAGCTGAATCATCCTGGGAGGATGGTTTTGAAGCCCTCCTTGAATACTTTGAGGACACGTTGAGTCCCAGCCCGCCTCTGGAATACGAGAGCCCCGGTGGGTTTGCGCTAGGCACCTGGGTGAGTTACCAGCGCCAGCGCTATCAAGCCGGAAAGCTGGAGTTGAACCGCGTATCCAGGCTTGAGCGCCTCGGGTTCGTGTTCAACATGGAGTCAGCCGCGTTCGAAGACGGCCTGATGCAACTCCGTCTGTTCCAGTCCACTCATGGCCATTGCGACGTTCCGACCACTTATGTGACCGCGGCCGGCTACAAACTCGGCTCGTGGTGTTCGAACCAACGCACCAGGTTGAAATCCCGGCCCGAAGATCCGCGGGCAAAGGCATTGATTGATCTGGGCTTTAAGATGGACCCGATTGCAGCAGCCTGGGAAAAGCATTTCACCCTAGCCACGGCGTACGTGGCCGAACATGGCTCAATGCCCTCTACCTACCAAGCCTCTTCCGGTGAGAAGGTGGGAGCCTGGCTCTACCGGCAACAGCAAAAGCTGAAGAAGGGCACGTTGCCAGAGGAGCAGGCCAGGCTGCTTGCAGATTCAGGCTTGGCCTGACTCAGTCCTTCTTGGGAGCGGTGCGTCGCCACTTCTTAACCTGGCCCTCGCGGTACTTTCGCTCCGCGTTTCCGTTCCAGCGGGCCATGACATAGGAATGATCTTCAGCCACCTCGGTAACGAGAACCCTGTAGACCGCCTGCCGGCGGAGAGTGGTATTGCCGGCCTTCTGCGAGACGACATCGTAAAGGACATCGTCCTTCTTCAGCGCGGTGATGGCGACCATGTTCTGAACTCCTTGTTGGTGGCTTGATTGCCTAGAGTCGGCATCATTCCTCGGTGCAGATTGTGCCAGAAGCCTCGGCTGATTCGGAAAGGTGGCCGAGTAGTGGCCTTTTGCAAGCAAATCACGTTGATCTGTTCGCCGACCCTTGATAAATTCGCCTCGTTTACTGCCTGAAATTGCTTTTAGGCACCGCTCCTACGCCCTTGCATTCAAGGGGGTTTGAGCGGATCACTCGGTTGGCAGAATTCTGCAAATCTGATGATAGATCCACCCAGGCACCACAACCACGCGCAGTCATGCAACCTGCTGACTGCCAGTCCCCTCGCGGCTGATTCTTTGGCCGCGCGCCAGGAATCTGCCTTAGATCCCTGGCAACCGAGCCCTGGGATTCATCGTCCTTTGCTCGGAATGGAGACTCCTCATGAAAAACCTTTTCCTGATCGCCCTCATCGGCCTCGTGATCTATGCAGTTCACTCCCAAAAAGTGGAGAAGGCTGCAGAAGATGCTGCACTCGCTCAGGCTTGCAACGCTGAACGACTCGCTGCACTGAACCACAAGCCGGGTGATTCGATCCCTAAGCGGAACCTCGCCTGCATCTCTTTTGAATCCAATAAAGAGAAAACGGTGTTTGCTCCTCAGGGCTGACCTTAAGCTGCTCGCCCCTGGCTGTTGCGCTAGGTTTCCTGGGTGCAGTTCCCTCGGGACCGGCACCATCAGGGTGAAGTTGTGATGCCTCTAAACCTACCCCGCCAGGGGTAGGTTTTCCTTTTTCTGCGGCCCTCTCTATCTATCTCGCCTTTGTCGATCGCCTTCATCCCAGGTGATGAACTCCAGCCCTTCCACTTCACTTGAACCCGCCGGCAAGAGGCATAGCCTATCCGCCACTGGATGCTGTTGGCACACCAAGTCCTGCGAGAGGATATCGGCTCCAGCTGCCCTATCCCCAAGGAGGAAACTAGGTGAGCAAGCAAGAACGTCTGGAGCACGCCAACCAGCTGATCCAAGTCATCGCCCGGCACGGCCGGCGCTTTTTCTTCGATGATACGACCAACACCACTGCCCGACTGGAGCTCGACCAGCGCGGCAAAGTGTGGTTTCACGACCACTACTCCAAAGCCCGGGTTTACACCCACCCTGCAACATTCGGGAACGGCTGGCACGGTTTTACCCACGGCGGAACCATGCGGAGTCTGGTTGAAGCGATGCGTGACTACATCCAACACGGCCGCCAGATCCCCGTGTTCTGGCTCGGTTTTCAGCGACAGTCCGACAAGTCCAATATCTGGGGCTATGAGGACGAGGCGATGTCCGCCGTCAGGATGGAAGGCAGCGCCCTTCCCATCATCCACGGGAAACCTGAAGAGGTGTTCGACTGATGGCAGAGTTCACCTTCACCGCGCACCTCTACAAGAATTTCGGCATCGCACTCCAGGTCTGGGATGAGGAAAGCCTTCCCTACTGCACACTCTCTGTGAACATTCCGGATGCCCTGTTGAAAACGGATGAATTCTGCGTCAACTGGGATGTCGACGAAGACCTGGCACAGCAGCTCCTGGCCACCGGCCGATTCGAGGACACCGGACTCGCCTGTACTGCCGGTCATGCCGTTGCACCGATCTGGCGTTTAGTCTGCCCGGAGTTGCTCGAGCATGTACGGCAGCAGCGGGATCTCGCGCGGCACCACGTTCAGCAATCCTGACTGGCATCCCCTCAATGGTCCATGCCACTGGGCATGAGCTGGGCCTCAAGTACGGAACGAACTTTTGGCCCGTTTCATGCCTACCTCATCTCCATCAAATGGAGTTTCCCCACGAAGGAACGCACTACCCTCATGCAAGACCCTGTTCAAATCGAAAAACTTCTTCGCGCCAGAGAGCGCATCCTCGCTTTCATCGACCTTGACCAAAGAGCCCTAGAGCGCACTCCCGGAATTCAAGCGCTGGAGCTATCCCTGACGAGCTGGCGTCGCCAACTCGTGAGCATCGACTCCAAATTCACCGCGCTGACGGGGCTCTCTCCGCAGCAATACCAAGCGGAAAGCTGATCAGCCCCTCGGATTTCGGGGCTTTGGCGTTATGATGTCGGCCATCTAACTCCCCGATCCGAACCTATGAATGAACTGATCTCAACCATCGACGTTTCCAGCTTGCCGAAGCGAGAGGCACTGGAGGCGACTGCCCAGGAAAATGCCTTCCGCATCGCACGGGACGCTCCCTGGATAGTGAATGCAGGCGAAATGGCGGCTGAAATCGGTGATCAGAAGGGTAGTCTCAAGGCGAAATACATGCGTCTTCGGAAGCTTGGCGATCGGATTGCAGAGGCCATCGGCCCTCATTCGGCCTGCCAGAAGACCTGCAGCCACTGCTGCCATATCGCGGTGGCCATCCATGAAGTTGAGGCCGACATCATCGCCGAGGCGACTGGCAGGAAGCGCACCCAGTCTCCCTCCGGGGAGCCGGTAGGTGAACTCGCCAACCGTTACTTCCGGCAACCCTGTCCCTTCCTGAAGCAGAATGCCTGCTCTATCTACAACTCCAGGCCCATGGCGTGCAGGCTTCACTTCTCCATTTCGGGCACCAATGCTATGTGCGATACGCGCATCGCCCCTGTCGACTCGACGGCGATCAATCTGAACCTCAATGACTTTTGGTTCGGATACATGTCCGTGATGCACGTGTCGCCGATGGAAAATGTTCGGCACTACTTCCCCAATCCCCAAACCAGGAAATGAACCACCGTATGGATACTGTTGGCCGTGCCCGCCCACAAACATGCACCCGGAGTCTGGACGAACTGATCGCACGTCGCAGCAAAATCGACAGGTATGCCTTTGCGCTGGCCGCAACTGCGATCGCGCTGGGGTTCATCGGATACCAGGCTCCCTCCGCTGTTGCTCGCCACCTGGGCTTGGTTGGGATGATCGTGAGTGTCTTCTCGACGACCTACCTGATCGACATGGCCGACGGAATGACGAACACCGTCCGCGCGCTGACGCCGAAAAAGGGCCAGAGCCTCAAGACTGTACCCACCCCTCCCCAACACCAGCCGACCCAAGCTGCGTGAATTCCACAGCCGGTGACTGCAGCGCCGGCTACGGCTTCTGGCACGCGAGCCCGCCTCCGAGACTGGGCGAAACTCAAACAGTCCATGAGGTTCACCATGCACAAGTTTCGACGCTCTCTGATGGCGGACGAGATATTCGAAGGTACTGATCTTCGCACCCAATGGGAGCTCCACGCCCCTATCGACAAACGCACATTCTTCGCCCTGGGCGATATCCTGATCTGCTTAGGTTGGATGACCTGGTGCGTTATCGGTGATGGTCGTCAACTGCTGGAAGCAAGCCTATCCACAGCAGTCGTTTTCTGGATATCGAACACCATTGCAGCGATATGCCTCTTGCTTGCCTTCAACCGGATCGGCAAGGCCATGGAGATAACAAGGGAATATAAGCGCCAGGCCGCCCTCCTCAACAACTGGCTTGCCCAGGGTTCGTATGACCATATCAGCGTCGACCATGGCGTTCTGCAGCTGGAAATCCAGACATTCCCGCTCGACAGACTTCAGATCACGGCTGTTCATGGAGAGCTTGACCCAGACTCCATTCCCTCCCTGACTGTCTATGGTGTGACCAGGGACAGCCACCAGACGAAAGACAGCCGCGGCAATCGACATTCGCATTTCGTGGTTGCGGTCGACTTCCTAATCGGCCATCAAGAAGCTGGAAGGCGTGTGGCGGAGGCAATGGCATTCGTTGGGAACGAAGCTGTTGGTACCAGGTTACAGCGGGGTTTCGGTGACGCTGCCGGCGAGCAATTGCTACGGGCCTTGAACGAGAAAGCCAGAGACTTCAGCCCAGTCTAGGAATTTCCGCCCCCCATTTTCGCTTTTCATGGCCCAGATCAGGGAATGAAATAGAGGCTAGGGCTCCTGGCCCTATAAACGTCCGTTTCCTACCGTGCTCCCGAGAGGCAAGCCATGGAAAGCGAGAATCACCGTCAGACGCCAGCACTCCCCGCCGTGACCTTGGACCATGTTCAGGGCTTTGGGGAGCAACTCTGTAGAGCCATTCGTGAGCTACGGTGTGACCCGGAGTTCAGTGCAAAGAATCTTCGCACCGCATATCAGCAGGGCCACAAGGATGCTCTCGAGCAAGCTGAAGACGCCACCCGTGAGGCGCTTGAGCGACTAATGAATGGGCTCGCCGGCGGGGATAGTGGCACCGCGCAGAGTGGGTGAGCATGGCTCAAATTCACCATTGAGCTACTGTCATGTCGAACCTTATCCCCGCAGAAATCCTGGCCCCAGAAGTAGGGGCTCTTGTCAATTACGGCACCGACAGTTTCGGCAAGGAACCAGGTCGGTACCGGGTAACCGGCTACATGTGCCGCGTGGAATCGAAACCTGATTTCGGTGACGACTTCCTTGGCGAGATCCTCTTCGACTCTTGCAGGGACTTCCAGGGCGGCAAGATGCGTTACTGCCTTCGCGAGCAGGCAACGCATGTGACCTTGACCGGTATCGCCGGCGCAATCGCCCCCATAGAAGAATGCACCGTCACGGGCATGGTTCCGTGGCCCGACGAATTGCTGAAAGAGGCTCGAGAGAAAGCCCGAAGAAAAGGTGAGCGCGGTGAAATGCTGTTCTGATCATTCGCTGGGCGTCGAACGGTCAGAGACTGAACGTCTGGATTGGGTTCTGAAGTATCGACCTGAGTTCTCTGACGGTTTCCTTCGTGTTCGACTGGAGGCTGCAGCGGCACCTGATGGGCTCTCGGGCATGTTCATGGCTGTCGGCTTAGATGCCAGGAGCTGCATCGATAACGCCCTCGCAGGCTTCCTGGTGCGACTCAGATAGCCCCATCAAAAAGGCCGGCAAAGCCGGCCTTCGTGTCTTTGCCTTGATCATCCTTGCGCCGGTGGTTGCACCTCCCCTCTCTTGCACAGCGGTTTGAGTGCTGCACGGAGAATCTGCCACCAACTCATCACGGGCGGTTGTGGATGGCGGTGAATCCCTTCTATTTGCACCTCACCGTCCGCTGGTACCGCCAGGAATCTCCTGGTAGAGCGCACGACGCGGGCCGTAAACTGGTTTTGGAAGCCAAACCGGCACCCCATAGCCAGCATGACCAGCGTGGTGCCGCCCGCGATCAGGTATCCGAACGCAGCATATGCCAGAACCAGCTCGTGAGGAGATCGCAGCTGGAAGTCACGATCGAATTCAACTGGCGAGCTAAGAGCGTCGAACACCAGTAGAAGCAACGCAACCGCCGGGGCACACATCACTGCGAGCTTCAGCATCCGAAGCGCCGTTTTCAGGACTTCCACACCCTGGGAGACATACACCACCCAGTCGCGCTTCACCGTCGCGGTGATCTGCTCCATTTCCTCGTGGGGGACCTGCCCTACCTCCACGCCATTCACATAAACCAACCAGTCGATTTCCGGCTTTGCCATTCAGGCCTCCTATTAGGGATTGGCAAGGCGCGACGACCTTGCATCCATGAGGCTATTCCGCCTGTATAGCTGGTACCAACCAAAGTACCCGTCTCCAATTCACGAACCGCTTCTGGCACACCCCTGACCACCGTGTAATGACCTCATCAACACAACGGCCACAGGTGTCCACCTATGAAGATTACGAACTCATTCACCCGCCAGGTTGGCCAGCTGGAGAACACTGATGATCCAGCCACCCCGATCCTGTTCAGGTCGATCCATCCTGCCCAGGACCAAGATCTGCTGAGCAGCATTCAACACGACGTGGGCCTGGCTCCCGGGCTTGCCCTGCTCTATGACGACGAGCATGTCCTCATCTATGACCAAGAGGAGGTCAACCTCCTTCCAAGTGAGCACCAGAATTTCTATCGCGCTGCCAGTAGCGCCAGCACCTGGCTTGGGATTGCCTGGGAGCTCTGCGTAAACACCGACAACCCGGACTCACCGATCGAGGTACTTTCAAGCGGCTGCCGCGAGCACATCGAGCGTCTGGCAACTGCCCTCAATGATTCGATCCAGCCCTCCACTTCGGTACTCGTCCCTCTGCGCAGTGTCGTTCATGAGGTGGACCCGAATGGCAGCCTGTATGCCGTGACCTGCAGACTCGCAGATGATGATGATGATTCTGTCTATCACGTGCGCTGTGCGGATGAGGGAACCGCCCAGGAAGTGGCAATCCGCAACCTCTACGAAGAGGCGGGCTCTAGCCCGGACCCCACTGCTGAAGGTCATCGTCAGCACTACATCATCACCTCCCAACTGGTCGCCACCCCGGTCGCGAGCACCATCTAACCCCTACGCCCCGGGCTGACCGGGGCTCATCGTCCTGGAGTCTTCCACGTGTCCTACCGCGTAATCCCCAATGAGCATGCTGTACAGCATTTGGAACTGAAGATCGGTCGCCAAAGCTCGAACTTCGCAAACAACCTGTATTCGGTCATGAATTCGCTGATGGAGGGCAAGTTTTCTGGCGGTCTCTGGGAGCTCCGCGAGTACAACAACGGTGCAGTTGCCATGGTTCTGCCGCAAGCAGACCGTGTGGTGGTCGCATCGCAGGCTTGCCAGCGCAATCTGGAGATGTCCCTGGAGGCCCTGTCCCTCATCGCGAATTCCATGCTTCTCGTAGGCCTTTGCGAACAAGCGGCCTTTCATGGTCATGAGGAAGAAGCACTACACCTGCGAAATCTCAACGACGTACTGCGCGATGCGGTCGATGGTCTCATGACTTGCGTGCTGAGGGACGGAGAGCTGCAGGAACCCACAGAAGCGGATCGCCTTATGCCGATGGCAAAGCATCCGGAAAGGGCTCAGTTCCGTCGGTTCATCGACTGAGTAAGGGGCCTGAAAGAAAATTCAGCCCCTGGTGGTGGCACAGGCTGAGCCGCTCGAACATGGCTACATCAACGAACAAGCGAGTAATGAGCCATGAGCCAGCAGCACTCCCCACTCCAGCAACTCACCGCCCTCGGCTACGCCGTGGCATCTGGAGCCATGCGCTTAGACGTCGCAATGTCGATGGGCGTGTCCATCCTGGCGCGTGACGATCAGGGTGCCATTCTGCAGATCAGCTGCAGCAAGGGCATCCTGGCTATCACAGCCGCCAAGCAAACTCCCCAGCTCACCGCCCCGGCGATCCTCTTGAATCGCGTCATCGCATAACCAACCCCCCAAGAGCGCGTCTCTAGAAGAAGGACCACAACGATGAACATGGTTGAAGTACAAACTGAGGAGCTGATCGGCGCGGCACTGGACTGGGCCATCGCAACGATTGAAGGCCTGCCGATAAAGTACGACCCGATGGCTTTCGGAAATACAGCGAATGGAGGCTACTGGATCTGGGATAAAGCGCCTGGCGGCATGATGGCCAAGATCGGCGACAAATACAGCCCCTCGAGCAACTGGAGCCAACTTGGCCCGTTGATCGAGAAGCGCGCCATCGTCCTGGGCAACCACGAATCGGGAGACCCGAGCCGCCAAGGTGAATTTTGGGGGAGCGCTCATTGCTTCGACTCGGGCACCAGCTTTGAAACCTACAAGGGCGTCAAGGTGGCCGCCTGCCGCGCTATCGTCGCCAAAGAGATGGGCCCCGTAGTGCGAGTCCCGATAGTGCTGGTCCAGCCGGGCTGAACCGCAATCTCGGCTCCTGATCATCCCGTCCGTTAACTGAGGGGGCGCCTGCCCCCTAACCCTGGTTCAACTCCAGCTATTGGCACTGAACTTAGCCCCTGAGTTGCGCCCAGCGGCTCCCATACCTCCCCTGAGCAGCAACTCGAAACTTTTCCTTTACCCCGGTTCTGGCACAACCAAGTGCCCCTGAAACTGGGCTCATTCCGATATTCATCGCAGTGAGCCCAGCACCATGACCTCCGCGCAAACCAAACTGAACCAGTCGATACAAGCCGGCCTATTCGACGCCGCAGAGCCTGCCCCGGTTCTTCTGCAGGTGGTAGACCTGACCTTCGACGAGAAGGTGAAAGCCGCGGTTGAGGCCATCAAGCAGCAGGTGCGCGAAGGTCGTCGCCTAGTGGTGGCCTGGTCGGGAGGCAAGGACAGCAGCGTGACACTGAATTTGGCGTTTACCGCCCTGCGCGATCTGATCGCTGAAGGCCACAGTGTTCCGGCACTGCACGTAATCCATTCGAACACTGGTCTCGAAAATCCAGTGATCGAGATCTACAACAAAGGCCAGATCAGGGCGATCAAGGCTTACGCCAAAACTGCCGGTATCGAGACTCGTGTTTGGGTGGCCTCCCCAAATCTGTCCAACGACTATCTCGTTGGCCTGCTGTCCGGCCGCACGATCATGTCGGTGGGCAACAACACCAAGTGCCAACAGATGATGAAGAAGTCAGCATTGGACCGAATCAAGCGCCAAGTGCGTGCCTGGATAGCCGAAAAGGATGGAGTCAAAGCGAAAGACGCAAATCTGGTAAGCCTGATCGGCACACGCTTCGAGGAAAGCGCGCAGCGCGCTGCACGGATGAAGGCTCGAGGTGAGAGTTCTACGGAAGCTGTCGATGCGATGGAAGATGGTCAACTCGTGTTGAGCCCGATCGCCGAATGGGATGCGTTCGACATCTTCACCTACATCGGGCACGTCCGCTCCGAGAAGATTGAGGCCTACTCCGACTTCGAAGAGTTGGTTGATATCTACCGGGACGCCAACGGCGGGGACTGCATGGTCAACCAGTACATCTCGGGCCGGGAGCAGAACCGCCCACCCTGCTCCGCCAGGACAGGTTGCTGGGCCTGCGGACGTATCTCGAAGGACACCAGCGCCGAAAACATGATTTCGGCTGAGGGCGGAAAGCACGCTTGGATGAAGCCCCTGCTCGACCTGCGGAACTACATGCTGGCGCGACACTTCGATCCGTCTGCGCGCTGCTGGCTGGCGCGTACGATCAACGAAGAAACCGGGACAATTAAGGTCGTACCCAACGCTTACGCTCCGGGATATACCCTGGAGCTGCTGCGCCTGATTCTGACGATACAAGTCCGGGAGCAGATCGCTGCACGCAAGCTGGGCATTGCTCCCCGCTTCCATCTTCTTGACCACCGCCAGCTAATCGCTCTGGACTGCCTCTGGGGCCGGTACCAGTACCAACGCAGCTTCATGGCCCTGCGCACCTGGAAAGAGATCTACGAGCAAGGCAAGCGTTATGACATTCCCGATCTTGCCTCGATTCCTAAGTACACCGAGAAGGACGTTTCCTTCCGTGCAGAGGTTCCCTTCGCGGATGAGGAATATTTCGCCGCGTGGCGCGGATTCCGCAATGTGGAAGCTGCTGCCGTGGATTGGGAAGACACCACCGTTCTTCCGAACGGCAAGATCGTTCAGAACGCGAACGTAGGTGACGAGTTCGAGATCGACGAAGAAGGTGCGGCATTGTTCTGGGAGTTCGACCTCGACTATGCCCTGAACCGAATCTCGGTGCTGGATAACCCCTCTGGCGTTGTCCATTACCTGGTCGGTCTCGGAACTGTAACCCTCTACAAGGGCAGCCTGGGAGAGTGGGATCGGATGATGCGCGTGGGCAACCAGGCCTGGTTCCACGGGCTGATGCCGATCATCAATGACCCGCATGCGCTGGTCGAAACCCTGCAAGCAAAGTTCCAGAAAAAGGAAGAAGACAAGCGAAATGCCCTGATCGGGCAGCTGGCGCTGTTTCTCTAAACCCGAACTACGAGGATGAAACTATGGTCCTGATCACCAGCCTGGCAATCGAAGAGGCAGCAGAAACGCTGACCGAGGACGGAGGTCGCTTCGGCGACACACTCTTTGGCGGCCAGGTCATTGAGGCTGCCCGCGCACTGCTCAAGCAGCAGACCGAGGATCAGGGGCCGCCGCTTCCCCTGGGTGAGTTCTTCGAACGCAGGGAGGATATGGGCCAAGGACGCTTGCGGTTGATCCTGGACGGGGACTCTGACGTTTGCGTAGCAGTGATCAGCGACGAGGGTGAAATGGCAGACGTCGAGTTCTGTGTGCCCTTCTCCGGCGGCGGCCGCTCCCCGAAGGTCCGTGAAGCGCTGTTGAACCTGTGCCGCGCTATCCGCGACGAGAACGAAACCAACCCGATCCCAGACTAGCACCGGCCGACAATGACCAAGCGCTTCAGTAGTACAGCCTGAAAACCTGGGCCTCGGTTTGGCTCGAATAACGCCAGCGGGCCGATAGACTAACAACCCCATGGACTGCCCTGAGAGGTCCTCAGTCGCATGAACGTGGACAGAATGAAGGAAAGAAAGTGAGCAACAGTCAATTCCCACTATATGCCTCACGAATCGCAGACAAATTCGTGGTTCGCTTCCCGGACGGAATGCGCAACAAAATCGCGGACGTTGCCCGGGGGAACTTCCGCAGCATGAACTCAGAAATCCTTGCTCGGCTCGAAGCGAGCCTTGAGGCCGAATCTCAGGATGGGAATGAGAACCTTCCTGCAGCGAACGGCGAAGGTCTGTCCGCGGATGAACTTCGCCTAATTGCCCGTTTCAGGAAGCTCGACGTGAAACAGCAGTCCGCGCTGGTCGAACTCCTCACACCAGTGGCCCAGGCTCCTCACCTCGCCAAAGCATCCTGATCGGTTAAGCCCGTCTGTTGAATCCCAAGCCCCATCAAGTGTGGGGCTTGGGCCGTAAAAGAGGCGTGTTATTCGCGCCCGCGATAATGTAGGGAATGACAAATGACTGATACGCCCACAGGAAAATGCACTCTCAGCGATCCGATACCATTCAGTGGAAAAGGGAAAACTCCCATTGCTGACGCATATGCGGAAGCAGAAATGATGTTGGCCGAGTATCGTCACGCCCTCAACGATGGTGTCGGCGCGGACATTGATCGATATGAGTTGATCTGTTATCCCGACTTCATGGGCAAAAAGAATGTAGGGGTTGCTTACAGCACCGAGCTTCAGCGGGTGTATCTGCTATTCATCGGCGCAGATCGCCCTGAGCCAGATTATGAACCAGTGTGGCTGCTCGACCAGGCAAAGGAACTCACACTGCTTTCGCGCACATTGGTGGTGCCGGATCAGACCTCAAATGCGTCCACGTTCTGGGGAGGAATCAAGCGCGGACCTATCATTTCGTACCGTTTCAAGCTGGCCGATGCGCCAACATTCATCAACTTCTAGGGATTTCGGATGAGCCAACACATTGTTTGCGTGCCGTGCGCGAAGTCCAATGGCTTGGTCCGGGTTCAACTTGGGTGGGACAAGCCAATGGCAGAGTTCTACCTAGTCGTTTTCGCGGAGCCGCCTGCGGGCCAGCAATACAGCGATGAACGGATCATTTACTCCAACCTCGACGACCCACGTTCTCATGCCCAGGAGCTTGGCTATTTCAAGGGGGTGGTCCGTGAACTGGGCTGCGACGTCCCGGAGTCTATGTGGCGAGCTGCATACCAAGATAGAGAGTTCAACGTCGTCAACAAAACCGTCTTTTACTCTCAGAGCGGGGATGTAGTTGAGCATCTCTAAGTTGCTATGAACCAGCTGGTGGCACACGCGACCAGGTAATTGAATGTAGGACCTGACGATGTCCATGGGGGGCTCGTCGAGCGAAAGGAACCATCATGTTCAAGAACGATACCTTCAGCCGCATCGGCAGCTATCACCAGATATCCGCGTCGGTTTACAACCTGATCCTCGGAGCGGTACTTCTCTGGGGCTTCGCCCTGAACTGGTGGATGGTAGCAACCATCCCGACCGAAACCATCAAAGCGATCAACCCGTTGGTGTTCATCATCGGATACTTCGCCAGTGCGATCGTCGGCTGCATCATTATCTTCAGCTCGAAGAACCCGATCATTAGCTTCTTCGGCTACAACATGATCGTGGTTCCGATCGGCCTGGTATTGGTCATGTTCATTCCCGGCCACTCGCAGGAAAACATCATCGCGGCAGTCCGTGTCACCACCCTCCTCACGGTATCCATGATGGTTCTGGGAACGCTGTTCCCGGCCTTCTTCAAACGGATCGAGGCTGCGCTTTTCTGGGCGTTGTGCATCACGATCGTGGTTGAGCTGCTGCAGATCTTCGTGTTCGACGTAAAACTGGGCGTAATGGACTGGATCGTCGCAGCCATTTTTTGTGGATACGTAGGTGTGGATTGGGGGCGGGCCAACCAGATCGAGCGGACCGTCGACAACGCGGTGGACAGCGCGGCATCGCTCTACCTGGACATCATCAACCTGTTCGTGCGGGTACTGGAGATCATCTCGAAGAAGTGAGTCCGCCGTCCCGGTCCATAACGGATTTCAGCCCCTCAACTTGGCTCGTACGGGTCGCCACCACTTCATAGGATAGGAGTCTCCACCATTGGACTCCTATCCATATGAACCAGAACACTGACGCTACCAAGCCCCAGGACACCGAGGTTTCGTCTCAGACGCAACTGGCAATCCTCCTGTCTATCCGCGGTGGACTCACCAGCGGGTTCACCGCCCAACGATGCATTTCGCAAATCGCTAAGGTCGGTCCAGTTGGTAACTGGGAGGCTGCAGCTTCCAAATACGAAGTTGGCAGCTCGCTGGCGCAGGCCCTGTTGACTTCGGGAGCCTTCAGTTCCGATGTCCAGTTGCTGATCGGCTTCATGGATGACCACCAGGTCAATCCCGTCCAGCAACTTGACCCCGCAATCGACTATCTCAAAGCAGTCCTGTAGGAGCTCATGATGCTTCGTTTGATCATTTTTGCGGTGTTCGCTCTGACCTACTATCTCGGCCGCTTCAAGAGTGACTGGCTGTACGCCTTGTTCGACCAGGACATGACCGCTGACCCGGATCGAATCTTCGGTCTGCTGACGACCATGGGGGCCGGTGCCCTTTGCCTTCTCATCCTTATGTTCGTTGCCGGCTGCATGGCTGTCGGTCAGCGGAGCGCCGTCGACCAAGAACAGTAGGCTCTCTCAAGCTGCCAAGGCAATGATCCGCCTCATTGAACGAAGCACCTGAAAAGGTGCTTCACCCCTCAATCCAGGGTTTAAATACCCTTTGGAGAACGAATGCCAAAACTCCCCATGCTTGCTCTTGCCGCAGTCGCGGCCGCTGTAATTTCGGTGCCTGCATCCGCCGGCGATCGCATCACGATCCAGACCGAAGTCACCAAGGGCGGCGTTGTGCTCAGCAGCGGTACCCAGGAAATCTCGAAAGGGGCTACCGCCCATTTCAACGATGGGCGTTTCAAGGAAATCGATACCAACGTGACGGTGACGTGCCGGGAAGGCATCAGCCGCTGGTTGAATCCCTTCAAACCCGCCTGTGACAAACCGACTCGAGAGAAGGAAAAGGTGCCCGTTGGGTTCATGGCCGATATTACGGCTCGAGAAGCGTCCGACGACAAATTTGCCGTCTCTGTCGACGGTAGCTACGTTCAGGTCCTCGAAGAGCAAAAACTCAAACTCGGAGACACCGAACTCGAATCTGCATCCTTCCGTATCCAAAGTCTAAACAGCAGCATGGTCGTCATGGCTAATTCCGAGGTGGAAATTGCTAACGGAATAGGTGCTGATGAGATCAAGCTGAAGGTAAAGGTTCAGCGCCTGTAAGGCCTTCTACCAGGGCCGCAGGGCAATTCACTGCGGTTCTGGCACGCATCGTCTGCCCTGAAACTGTGTCCATTCTGAACACAGCCAGGGGATACACGATGACTGCAGTACGCAAACTCCAACCGTCACCTGAGACCCATACGGTCGAAGGGATAGCAGCCATGTACGCTCACGAGCTGGGCGGGCGCGCCGGTCGAGAAATCCAGGTGCGGGACTATCACCTGCATTTCGCCGAAGCTCTCCTGGCACGCGATGCGTATGCGCTCAATTTCCTGGCAAACGGATTGAACAATGTCGGCAAGGCAGTGTTCACCGCGGTTACCGGAGTCCAGCTGCCGCGCACTCAATCCGGCACCTGGGCCACTATCCTCGAATGGGCCGGCGTAGATCCGAAGCAAGACGACCTCAAGAAAGCCGAGCATCACCTGCAGGTTCTGCACACAAGCCTGTGCTCACGTTTCTCTGAAGTAGACCGCCTCACCCGCTTCGCGGAGAGCGGATACGCACAGGGCTTCGTTCAGGTGATCAAGGATGGCCGTCGCTACCTCATGGCTGATGCAAGTGGAAAGGTAGGGCTCAACCTGAGCACTCGTGGGCTTCACGGTGAACACACCCGTCCCTACATCGAGGCCTACCTTGCTGTCCAAAAGATCAAAGTTGAACTGGGCCTGCAGAAGGAGCCGGTGTACGTGCCTGCAGACGCGCCTGCAGGCAACCATTCGCCAGCGCCCAAGCCTGCTCCGGCCACCCAGCTGACAGAGCAGCTCGGCATGGGCTTTTAACCAAGCGCCAGCTTTTCAGAAGGTGGAGATGGCTTGAACACTCCACCTGCTCATGATCTTTTCATCACCAGCGGGCCAGCCTTGGGCCCGGCCTAAAGGGAACTCCATGAAAGACTCGCTCCTCACGCGCATCCGCCGGTCCCTGCGCAACAAGTATGTGCAGTCAATGATCGGGTGCGCACTCACCTTGGTGCTGTTCGGCGGATACTGGGCGTACAACCAATTCCTGCAACCCCAGGGGCCTGATACGTCTGCTGGTCAGCACCAGGCAACGATCATGGATCAGATCAGCAAGAACCCCTCCCGGTGGACCGATAACAGGAAAACGCTGGACAACCTCATGGAAGACGTCCGTCTAGGGAACGTCATCGAAGCTGACATCGGGAAGGAAGACATCTACATCACGACCAAGGACGAACGGGCCTATGTCGTGAGCGACCAGTTCGGCCAAGTAGCCCGGCAGTTGCTCAACTTGATCTACAACGAAAAGACTCCGTTGTTCACCATTCAGGAACTGAAGATCGGCCCTCAGATCAGCGCAGCCCGTTCGCTGGACGTAGCGGTTCAACTGATGATGGTCCTCTTCTTCGGGTGCATGCTCTGGCCCATGTTGAGCCCCTACCTCACGATCCGTAGGAAAAAAGCGACATCCAAGGTCACCTTCAAGGACGTGATCGGGTGCGATGAGGCAAAGCGAACCCTGATGGACATGACCGCATGGCTGCGGACCCCAGAGAATTTCGCCCTGCTGAACGCGCGACCACCGAGAGGGGTTCTGTTTACCGGCGACCCAGGCGTAGGCAAAACGCTCTTGGCCAAGGCGCTGGCAAATGAGTGTGGCGTGAACTTCATCGAAGCGAATGGCAGCAGCTTCAGCAGCATGTTCTATGGCGTTGGCATCCAGAAGGTAAAGGGCCTGTTCCGAGAGGCACGCCGCAAAGCGCCGTGCATCCTGTTCATCGACGAAATAGACGGGATTGGCCGGCGCGTCGACCAAGGGCGCCTTGCCGATGGTGAAGGGAACCGCATCGTCAATCAGTTCCTCACCGAGCTGGATGGGTTTAGCGAAAATGCTGGGGTGATGCTGATCGCCGCAACCAACCATGTCGATGCCCTGGACAAAGCTCTTCGCCGGGAAGGTCGATTCGACCGGACCGTTCATGTCCCCCTACCGACGCTCGAGGACCGGGTACGCTTACTGCAGCTGTACCTAGGCAAGACCAAGCCGGCAGAAGACCTGAACTATGACCGCCTTGCCAAGAACTGCATGGGGCTGACGCCAGCAGCTATCGCCTTCGTTGCGAACAACGCAGCGCTTCTTGCCGCTCGCAGCAGCGATACCGAAGTTGGAATGCACCACATCCTGGAAGCAATCGAGATCCAGCGCATGGGTGAAGCGGATGAGAACCAGAAACTGGCAAGCCCTGAGGACCGTCGTAGAGTGGCAGTTCATGAAGCTGGTCATGCACTGGTTGGCGCGCTTCTCAACACCGGACGGGTGGAAAAAGTCACCATTCTCCCCCGCGGGCCTGCGCAAGGCGTCACCCTGATTCTTCCGCTCGAGGACAAGCGACTGCATTTGCAGTCCGAGATTCAGGCGCAGCTCGCTATGGTTCTGGCCGGTCGCGCTGCGGAAGCTAACGTCTTTCAGGAAGTATCCACTGGCGCTGCCGGGGACCTGCAAGAAGCCACTAGGATAGCCCTTTCAATGGTGACCAGTTACGGGATGTCCAATGACGAAAGCCTCACCAGCCTGGCGACCATGCGAGAGCTCGGCATAGCGATCGATGCCCGGATCATCATGGAAAAGGTGGATACGCTGCTGAACGCTGGGTATGAAAAGGCGTTGGCACTGATCGAGAACTGCCGCCCAGAGCTGGATTTCATCGTCGAGCAACTGCTGGCGCACGAGACCATTGGCGGCGAAGTCGTATATCAGGCCCTGGAGCCAATCGGGTTCCCGGTACAGATTGTGGAGTCCGCGGCGGTCGCTTGAAGGCGCCGGTGGGGCCGGGATTACTCCGGCCCAGCTGCTTCTGGCACAAGAGCATGCGGCCGATCCTGACTGCAAACCACAACAGGAGCACGGCCATGAAACTCCAGCACGCCCACCTGCTTTATGGATCGACCACCATTCCGGTGCTGCCCACCACCTCGACTCCTATCCCCGAGGAGTTCGATTTCGCATCTCCCGAAGGCTGTGCGAAGAGCATCTTCGCCATCATGGGCCGTGCAGCCGGCGGACACTCGATAGATGCCTGCCAACTGCGCATCAATCGCGAGCGGGGAACTGCCAATCTCATCGGGCGCGGAGTGCATGTCTTCTACCGAGACGACTCCCTTCCCCCGCTGACCGTCGATGAAGCACTCGAACTGGTGAGCAGGAAGGTCCAAGAGACCTTCCACCTCGGTACAGTCGCACCCTGCTAGAAGCCATAGGGTGAGGAGCCATAGGGGCTCTGTTGTGGCCCCTTGTAATCCGTCAGGAACTCGTCGAAGCGCTCCAGCATCTGCACAAAGATGTGCAGGGACCTCGTTGATTCGTCGCGGAACACCAAATTCCCCTCCTCGTCCACCTGGTGGTAGAAATCGAACATTCCCTCACCCATCAATGCCAGGGCAGGCATTTCGGCCAGGCGTCCAGCCATCCGAACGATCTCACTTTCCCAAACCTGAATTTCCGGAGTGAATGTCCAGTGCGGATGGTAGGCGTTCCAGGGCTTGGCCATGTACAGGCCGGCCCGGTTCCGAATCAGTCGAGCAAACTCAGTGTCGAACTTTACAGTGGAGTTGAACCGATCCCCGGGCGATACGTTGAACTTCGCCTCCCGGAACTTCACTCTGACCTGCCATACGTCGTTGAGAAATTGCGCCGCGTTTTGATGATCGCGGGTGAGATCACTGCCAACCATCAGAGCTTGAAGGCGGCGTCCTCCGGCTTGGTGAGCGTCTATTGCCAGGCGCTTCCAATGGAGCAGCATGTCAACCGGGTAAAGGCACGCACTGTGATCGATCATGCGATGGCACACCGCGCACAGCCAAATCCCATTTTCATAGCCGTGACGATCCACATCCATCGGCAGATCGTAATATCGGGCCGCGTGTGGGCGCGCTCCGCAGATATGCGCAGCATCGCCCGTCAGCTTGTCTTTGCGCCGGGCCCGGTCGTAGACAAAGGTCTGAATCCCACAAAATGGGGCTGAACAGTAACCCCCAACATCCCGCCGTAGATCTTCTTTTACCCGCGGAGGAAATCCATCATCTGTCGTGCTCATGCTATTTCTCCTGAGCCTCTAAGTAATGAGCAGCCGCCAATTAAACCGGCACCGGTGGACGAGGATAACCGGGAAATTCACCGTTGCGTTTTGGCATAGCCAAGCTAGAGTCGGCCGTTACCATCATGAGCCTCAGCAACTCCTGGAGGAGCTCAATGATCACGCCATCGGAAAGCTGCCCGGTGTGGCAGCGCTATCTCGAAATCGTTGCCGCAGCTGGAGCAATGCCCAACCACCTCCCGGACAAGAGTTCGCTCTATCATCGGCTCCTCGCCGGCAAGCAACCACTGGTGCTGCCTCCTCCCCTGTCCCATTCTTACCCCTGGTACGACGTTGTGGAGTCCGAAAAGGTCTTCGCCCCATTAGACGGGCCAGTCGCTTACGAGCCGCTGACTGAGGACGAACCGCCCGTCGATGCGGTATGGATCGATCAGACCCCCTGGCTTGTTGTCGAACGGATTAGCAATTCGGAAATGATCGTCTCGCAGCCTGGCTGGCTGGATCTCGGGTTCCGATGGCGCTACTGGCATAAACCAATCCGCGCAGATCAATCCGAGGCATGCATGATCGCCCACTATGATCGAGCTGTTGGCCGCATCACCACCAGTGCTCAGCTCGACCTAGAGTGCCGGCACCAAGCCGAGCATTGGAAGGCGCACCTTGAAATTGCCGTATCCGCCTTCAGCAATGAGGTCAAGCTGATGGGGATCGACCCCGATCTTGAGGATGCAGAAGATACCCTAAGAGGGCGAATGAACAGGGCTGCGGCTCAGATGCGTCTTGACCGGGCAGTAAGGGATGCGCGGACCCGAGTGGAGAAAGGCCTGCCTGCGGTGCCGTCTGATGCGGAGGTCGAAGCCTACGCGCATCGCTACCGGACAAACCTCCTTGAGGGTTCATTCCAGGAGCAAGATGGCTGGCTATATGTTGACGGCTGGGCGTTGCAGCGAATCTCGCCAGAGAAACTCGGGCCTGAACACTATTTGCCTGGCGCACCGGCTGCCCAACCGCAAGAGAGCCTGGAGGACTGAACTGTGCTCCAACCCTGCAATGAAACTGCGAGAAATCTGCTACTTCGCCTCGAAGCAGCTGGCCTGCGGGAGAGAGCTACCCCCGGCCTCGACGGTATCGGCAGTTACTGCATCGGCGTTCGGGCCACCAACGCCATCGAGGTGTTCGAGCTTGGGAGGACTCTGGGAGCTGATTTCGGCAAGATCCGCGTCGAAAGCTATGCGGAGGGCCACATCATCGCGTTCCCGGAAGCGCTGGTAAAACTGGATCATGGTTCTGCCTGAGCATTTCCAGTTCGGTCTGCTGCACCGGTTCTGGCACAACCGGCGCAGCCTCACCATAGGTCCATCGAATTCATCAACGAAGGATCTACTCCATGAGCACCAATAACCCCAACGCTCTCGACCTCAATCGCGCCATCAACACCTATTCCAGTGACGAGGCGGAGCGCCTGGCCTATCAGCGCATGCAGGAGGTCGGCTTCAAGATTGCTGACATCCTTATAGAGATGCCTCTCGGGACCATGGCTGATCTGGGCCAAGGCGAGTGCCTGTTCGTAGCCCCGTATGCCGGCCGAATCGAGGTTTTCTCTACCCCGGACTGGCATGACAACTGCCGCTGGGGTGATGTCAACTGGTTCTTCCTGAATGACTATCAGGGCCTTTCCGCCGAGGATCTGGACGAACACCGGGTCACGATGGAAAACTGGCTGAAGAACCCGGTATTCCGGCAATGCGTGCCTGCGGACAACGCATTCAAGGTCGTAGCTGCTCAGGAAGACTGGGCGCAGAGTCAAACCGGGGCTGCTCCCTCCCCGCTGAATCGCTATGAACATGACAACGTCAAAAGCCTCATCGGCGGCTACATGGTCACTTCCAAATCCAAACCGCAGGAAACGCGAGTGGAGCAATTCAGCCGGGCGAAAGCTGAGTTGATCGGTCACCTGGAGCGCCAGCTCCAGCAGGTTAAAGGCTTCACCTTCGCGGATCTGTCCAAGAAAGTGAGTTGAGCTCAATCCCAACTCCATGAACCCCGCTTCGGCGGGGTTTCCTGTTCCTGGGTGAGGCCTAGGCCGAATTTCAGCCCTGCCATTTCGCTTGTGCGCGCGCCCACGGCCAGGACACTAGGGCCTTTCTCACCCAGGGAGCCAACATGATCAGCATTCGAGACAAGAAGGTTTTCGAATCCGCGGACGAAGTCCAAATCGAAGTCCACCAGGACGACATCCATCTCGCTGCCCTGGGGCAGTTCACAGCTGTACGTTGCGGCTACGGCGGCCACACTTCCTTCACGGTCATTCAAGAGGACAATCCCTTCGATTCCAAAAAGCCCCTGTTGCAGGTGAAGGAGGGCTACAACACACTCGCGTGGTTCACCAGCGAGGTAGAAGCCAACAAGCTCCTAGCCCGCCTTCGTGAGGTGTTTCTGGAGATAAGGGCAAAGCAGGAAGAGAATTACCGGCATGAGCCGGACTCGATCACCGTCAAAGTGATCAAGCGCTCAATCGAGTGGATCGGAATCGTGCTGACAGCGCTGGTAATCGCCTTTGTCGGCGGCATGACTGCATATCCCGGTTGGAAGATGGGCGAGGGGCTGTACCACTCTGTGATCAACAGCTCTGAGACGTCGGATGGACTGAGCTTCGACTCGGCCGGGGAGCTGCTCCCGCCGGCAGAATCACCCGAAGCCGATTCTGGGTTGGAGCCCAATCAGCCCAGCGAACCGCTACCGGCCAAAGACTGATAATCAAAAACCCGACACACACTCAAAGAGGCGTGTCGGGTTTTTCCCGAATGTCAGGCCTCGCCTGCGCGTATGGCTTCGTAGATGACTGCCAAGAGAGGCTTATGGTCCTCGAGCGAACCATCCTCATCCATCTGGTCGTATGCCGTCAGCGTGTCGAGCCAGGTGAAGAACGCCTCGAAGTCGTCATATCCGCTGATCACATCAAGAGAATGACCGTCTTCTGCCAGCAAGCCTGATACCTGGGCCATCAGCTCACGATAGGAAGGCAGGGCCCCATCCAGCTCGGTTGCGAGCTCATCGAGCTTTTCGTTGTAGCGCTGTTCGAATGCGGAAATGTTGTTGGCGTTCTGCATGATGCTGGCTCCTGTAGCTGGGGCCCCTTGCCCCGCGATGGAGTCACTATCAAGCCGTCCTTCTTGTGCCAGAAGCATTCTGCCAAATCTTTTGATGATCGGCATTTTCCCCTCGGTTCTGGCACCTCCCCTCTTCATGGAACATGAGCACTCGATCAGGAGAGAACCATGTTCCCGAAGCAAAAAAACTTCTACCGAGGGACCAAAGCCCGAACCACTAACTTCCAGCCCGCAAGTCGCGGAACTTTTGGTTCCGGCCTGTATTTCGGGGATCAAGCCTGTGCCGATGAATACGCAGGACCTGGCGGCTCTGTCTGGGAGGTCAAGCTCAACATGAGCAACCCTCTCCACTGCCTGGCCAGCCTTGAGCATGACTACGACCTGGACAGTCCGGCCGTTCCCCTCATCGAGCAGATTTTCTCGATCGAGACTGCAATTGAGCTGATAACCAGGGCTATTGAAACCGACGGCTATTTTGGAGTTGAGATTCAGCAGCGACTTGAGCAGCTCGGTCATGACGGACTTGTGGCCACCTACCCGGACGGCAGTTACGAGGTAGTGGTCTTTTCCCCTGCACAGGTCCTGGATGTTCGTCGACTGGATAGCCGCGCAGCTTGACGTCTCCTACAAGGAAGCGTGGAGTTCACACTCTGAATTCAGGGGGTTCAGGCACGCCAGCAGGTGGCAGATTATCGGCTTGGCGAGTCGGGATTTCAGCGTGCCATTTTGGCTTTGTGCCACCCGTCAAATCGCGCAACCTCTTCCCACCCCCAGCCAAAAGGAATCAGGCAAATGGTCAAATTCACCCCCGAACTTCTCGACGGTTACACCTACATGCTGGATGGCGATCGTACGGTGGACACTGCCGTTCAGGAGTTGAAGGAGGCATTTTCTCCGCAGGCAATCTTCGATTCCGCGGAACGCAGGCTGATCAAGCTGAATCCTGGTACCACCCAGGACCTGCATGCCTACATCAGTGTCGGATACAACCAGTTCGGCGCAGACGCCCGAGCAGTAGCATTCAAAATTCTGGTAACCGATACCGAACAGACTGCTGGCAATGCTCTCCTCTGCGCAGAGGGCTATTTCATCGCCACGACCTGCAAAGGGTTGGATCTGGTCATCGCGATGGACAATATCAGCCAGGACGTTTACCTAGCCGGGGAACTCTTCAGTCAAGGATGGCCACGCCGTAATGGCACCTTCACGCTTTTCACCCAGCTGATCGTTCACCCCGATCTGCGGTCCCCTGTACTCCATGACCTGATGCTGGAGCTCGAGGGGGGTATCTGCTCACTATCGCCGGACATCCCAACTCTCTCCTCGGGGCTCATGCTGGTTTTCAACCGGGATTCTGAGCCGACCAACGTGCTGCTGGAGCAGTGCAGTATCTGCACCGTTCACGAACAACGGGACCAACTCCGCCTGTTCAGCATCCCAACGGAATCTTTCGTCACCGATCGACCCAGCGCACGCACCACTCGCAAGCGAGTTTGCGAGTTCCGGTTCGACGCTTGCGCTTAATCGCCCTCCTCCGTTGCCGGCAGGATCTCACCCGTTAGGATCTCGCCGGCAACCGCTTTCTGCTTATCAGTCTGACCTGAGGTCCCCATGCCCATTCGCCATTGCATTGTCCATTTCATCGACAAGAAACCCGACGGGAACCCGGCGGCACTCCACTCCCGGGATGCCGAACTAGAACACAACGAGGCCGCAGATAACCTGCTTGCCGATCTCAACGATGCCTACAACGCCAAGGCAACTAAAGGTTGGGGGCTTTTCCATGGTCAATCGGGGGCCTATCCACTGAGTGGGTGGCTGAGCGAGTACCTGGATGGCGGACAGGATTTCGTGAGCTTCAGCCGCCAGGCAGCCGAGCACTTGGTGAGGCTGATGGAAGAATCGAGCCTGACTGTCGGGGGCCATTTCCTGCTGGCGCATTACCAGCAAGGCATGACTGACTACCTCATGCTCGCAATGCTCCATCACCGCGACGGCGTCGCGCTGACCGAAGGCCTCGAGGTAGCCGCCATCAAGCATCTCGATGTGGGGCAACTCCACCTTGCCGCAAGGATCAATCTGTCTGAGTGGCGTAACAACCCCAAGTCGCGCCAGTACATTTCCTTCCTCAAGAAAGGTGGCCGCAAGGCTTTCGACTACTTCCGCGACTTCATCGGTTGCGAGGAAGGCCACGATGCTCCAAGCGAGACGCGAACTCTGCTGAAAGCATTCTCCGACTTCGTTGAAAGCGAAGACCTGCCAGAAGCAGCTGCCAGGGAGAAAACCGACACGCTGGTTGATTACGCCAACGCCCAAGCGCGACTCGGGCAACCGGTAACCCTGGACGAACTTTCGAGCCTGATCGACGAAGACCGACCGAAAGCCTTCTACGACTACATCCGGAACAAGGACTATGGTCTGGCTCCGGAAATTCCTGCGGACAAGCGGACTTTGAAGGAGTTCCAGCGCTTCACAGGACGTGCTGAAGGCTTGGCCATCACCTTCGAAGCCCATCATTTGGGATCGACGGTTGAGTACGATGAAGAGCAGGATATGCTGATCATCCGCAACATTCCGCGCCAGCTCAAAGACCAACTCGCGAAGCGGAAGGACTCTCAAGGGGCCTAAGCGGCCCCGACCACTCTTACCACGTGAATACAGCATTACAGGAGAAGTGGGTGACCAGTCTGCAACCGGACCAGATCCTCAAAGGCGTCAGAGCAACGTACGAGTCGATGCTGCACTCCTCACTCGGGCATGGGCGTACGAACGGTACCTGCCTCTACGCCGCCATCCTCTGTGAGGCCCTGCTACGAAAATTCGCCGCTCTGGACCCAATTATTCGAGGTGGTGACGGTAAGAGGGATGGTGGCCTGGTTATTGATGGGGTTCCGCACGGCCACTACTGGGTTGAAGTCGAATATCAGGGCGGAATCCACGTCGTAGACATCACTGCAGACCAGTTCGGCCTCGACGCCATGGTGTTTGCCCCGAAAGACAGCATTTCTGCTGCATACGTGGCAGGTGACCAGGCGACTGTTGACGCTCACGTCCGGGACATGAGGAACAAGATCAAAGAAGAATATGCTGATCGGGAGCTCCCTTAGCAAAGCCAGGCAGAGATGACTGCATGACCTTTGTCCGGGAGGATTCTGGCACACAGCCGGCCCCCTGAGACTGGCGACTTTCAAACAGGGAGTCGCCCATGCTTCTACCAATCGCTCTCTTCGCATCCCTCATCTGCGCAGCGCTGGCCATGACTTGGCTGGCCCACACTCTTCCAGTAGCCTTTGCCACTGAAATTCAAGGTGTGGCAGCTATCCTGGCACTGCTCGCGCTTGCCCTCCTGATCACTGCATGCCGTCCGAACCGGTACCTTCAATGACTACCAAGAACAACAAACCAGAAGTCCTCGATGCTCGCTGGGCTGACTGGAACCACCAGGTGGTCACCATCAAGAGCGGGCGCAAACATGCCTGCAAGGTCCCTTGCAAAGATTGCCCATGGAGGCGTGATTCCGTCGGAGTCTTCCCGGCCGAGGCATTCCGACTTTCCGCGGCAACCGCCTATGACATGAGCGACCGAACCTTTGGCTGCCATACCACCGGGAAGGAGAAGCCAACTACCTGCGCGGGCTTCCTCCTCAGGGGGGCCGATCACAATCTCTCGGTTCGGTTAAATCTCATCAATGGTGAACTGGACATGAACCAGGTTTCGGACGGCGGAGTCGATCTGTTCGACAGCTATGCAGAGATGGCCATCGCCAACGGCGTCGACCCCGAAGATCCGATTTTGAAGCCCTGCAGGAACAACTATTCCTGACCGGGACCTGGCTTCTGGCACACCAGCCCAGCCCTGATCATGGCTCCATCTCATAAGGAGCCATGCGATGAACGTAACCTTCACCTACAGCTACAACCACAGCATCGTGCCCCCTCGCTGCCGCCTGCCTCGTACAGTCCGCGAGCACGACGGACTGATCACCGTAGAAATTCGGGAAATCCCGCCGGAGCAAGCCCCGGTGGCGATCATCAGCCGAAACAACAGCGACCAGGGGCACGATCCAGTGGAATACCGCACTTTCGAGGGCTGCCTCTGGACGAACTGCAAGCTCTTCGCCGGCGCGCGGGACAACAAAGCGGAAGGAGGCCCGAACGCGACCCATCGCATGCCAGAGCCTGAGATCTCTCTGGTGACGGAAAGCGTCACGCTGAGCCATTGGGAACAGGGAATCTACATCGGCGCCTATCAGGGAAAGGCCGGGATTGACGAATATCTGGAGAGGTGGGCACGCGATCGGATCATCATCGATGGCCAACTGTTTTTGCCGGTCGGAGAACCCATGTATGTGGTGATGACCTTCGGCCTGTCAAACAACCACGGCGGTACGTCCCTCCATTGCACAGACTTCTTGAACGCCAACATTAAGGATTCCTCCTACTTCTCCATTTTGGAGTTCGATCGAGCTCTGGAGTACGCCCGTCAGGTGGCAGCAAACCGCGGCGACACTATCAAATTCTCCGTCGATCCTGGCTTCGAGTTTCAGGTCCTGATCCCCAAGGCCGTTCAGTGGAAGAACCCTGGCTTGTCAGTGGCTACATGACCGCGCCCTGACTCCTCACCCGCCATCACCCGAGCTTCTAGCGTGCTCAATAGAGACCTTGTGCTGGGTGATGGTGGCACGACCTACCTGGTCAGAAAATTCCCTCATCAAATACACACCCGAATCAGACACATACCGTCTGAGCCGATGAGGAGATGAAATGGCTAAGTTATCCAAAGAAGCGGCGAAGCGTCACAAGCAGGCGCTCGACCTGGTTTACTCGGACAAGAGCCTGCGTCTCGAGGACCGCTATTTCATCTTGGAACATTTCCATGAGTCCGCGACCAACATGAATGGTCTAGCCGGCGCATTCTTCACGCCAGAGGGACTGGCCAACGATTTCTCCATCGAAGTCCCGGAGTGTGAGTCCTTGATTGACCTTTGCGCAGGCATCGGGAGGCTGGCTTTCGCCTGCCGCGAGCGTGCAAAGCGTATCGTGTGTGTCGAGATTAACCCTGAGTACGCTGAAGTTGGGAAGCGAGTGCTCCCAGAAGCGGAGTGGATCGTTAGCGATGTGTTTTCAATCCCGGATATGGGGCGTTTCAGTACTGCGATTTCGAATCCACCCTTTGGATCTGTGAAGACTGGCCAGGCGTTCGACGGTCGCTACACAGGGGCAAGTTTTGAGTACAAGCTCATCGAAGCCGCATCCAAGATCGCTGATCACGGCGTGTTCATCATCCCGCAGACATCCGCCCCATTCCGGTACTCGGGCCAACGCTCCTATAGCGTCGAGATTACGCGGGAGTGTGAGAAGTTCATGAGTCAGACCGGTATCGTGCTCGACCATAATTGCGGCCTGGACACATCCGCCTACAAGAACGAATGGCACGGCGTCAGTCCGATCTGCGAGATCGTCTTGTGCGACTTCACCCAAGACCCTGCCGAAATCCCAGCCGCTCCGGCAGAGGCAGAGCAGAATTCCGTGTCCAAGGCTGTAGTCGCGCCTCCTGCACTAATCCCGCCACCGGCTCCAGCGCAGAGCGAACCCACGCTGGCGACCGTGCCCGATCGTGCTGTAGCGCCAGCACCAACTGCACCGGCCCGAATGAAAGCCTCCAGGAAGCCAGACACAGGTTCTGCCAACCCGCAGTCCTTTGCCCAGCTCTCCCTTTTTGATGCAGCGTAGAGGGCTTTTTCCGGGCGCTTCTGGCACACCCCCTGCGCCTTAAGAATGGTCATCAGTCCCCGGACTTCGCTGGAATGAAACCCAAGCATCCGGACAATTAAGGCAGACCACTCTGGAGAATCAGCCCGTGATGAGCACCACCGTCTACCATGCCCTCGAGCAGATCGCGAATACCCCTGGCACCAACGACAAGCTGGCGCTACTGAAGACCCACGTCGACAGCGAAGCCTTCCAGCGCGTCCTGATCTACATGCTCAACCCATTCATCACTTTTGGCATCCGCCCGGCCCGGGCTAGCCAGTTCGGGGCCGAGGAGTTCAGCCAGGAAACCTGGTCGATGCTCGACCAATTGGCCGCCCGAGGCCTCACCGGACACCGCGCTGAGGAGGCGGTTACTCGGGCATTGACGTCCTTGAACCCAGAGTCCTCTGAATTGCTCTGGCGCATCCTTTCCAAGGACCCGCGCGCCGGCTTCAGCGAAACCAGCGTCAACAAAGTCTGTTCCGGGCTTATTCCTGAGTTCAGCTACATGCGCTGCAGCCTCCCTCACCACACCAATCTTTCGGAGTGGAACTGGGCTGCTGGTATCTACTCGCAGGTCAAAGCCGACGGCATGTTCGTCAACGTGACGATCGAAGCCAATGAGGTCAGCCTCACCTCGCGCGCTGGCACCCTTCTCCCTGGAGCACCGTTCCAAGAACTGCTCGACGGGCTTCGTCAGCTTCCGACCGGGCAAGCGCATGGTGAGCTGCTCGTCGAATGCGACGGCAAGATTCTCCCCCGTGAGGTCGGCAACGGCATGCTGAACTCGGTAGTCCAGGGCGGCCAGTTCGACCTTGGCTGCCGGCCGATCATCAAATTGTGGGATCAGATCCCGCTGGCCTCGGTCAAGAAGGGTGGGCGCTGCGACACCCCATACAAGGACCGCTTCGGTCAGCTGACCGATCTCGTAACGGCGCTCGCCCACTCGGCGATCTCGATGATCGAGACGCGCATCGTGTACTCCTTTAAGGAGGCCATTGACCACTATGTGGAGCAGCTTGAACTCGGACTGGAAGGCACGATTATCAAGAAGCCCGAGGCTATCTGGTTTGACGGTACCAGCAAGGATCAGGTCAAGCTGAAGCTCGAAGCCCCCTGCGAGCTTGAAGTGGTTGATTTCCTTCCTGGTAAAGGAGCAAACGCAAAGACCTTCGGGTCACTGCTCTGCAAGAGCTCCTGTGGCCAGCTGGTTGTAGGAGTAAGCGGCTTCAAGAAGAAGAAACGAGAAGAGATCCATCTCAATCGGGATACGTGGCGCGGGATGATCATCACTGTACGATCCAACCAGATCATGCGTCCGAAGAAGCCAGGCAAACCATACAGCCTCTTCCTCCCCCGCTTCGTCGAAGAGCGCTTGGACAAGTCGGTTGCGGATGATCTGGTGCGGATCGAGGAGCAGTTCGAAAACGCTATCCGCATGGCTGCCTTGGGATTGGCTGCCTAATCTCAGACACGAAAGGGGCCGCCTAATGGCGGCCCGATCTTATTGGCCTCTTAAAACTCAAAGCATCCGCAGGGGCACGTCAGCCAGGTAAGTCCGTGCGAGCAAATGCCCTCCTCTCGATCCCCTGCCTGATCCTCAGCCTCTTCTTGAGGACTACGGTATCCGTACTTCTCCCGGGCATATTGAAAAGCTTCGATCGCCTCTTGGCTCGCGGTTTCTTCATCTCCAAACTCGCTGCGCATGGCAGCGCAAAAGCAGGTGAGCACCACCATTTCGTACGTCGGATATCGCTCTACCGCCTGGCGGTACAACTCGCCAACTCGGTTTTGAGTTCTGCTCGGCAACATCTGCACTACACAGTCATCAGCTCCTCGAACCCACGGCCGGATCTGCTGTTTGACGACATCGCTCAAATCTTGGGAGCTCACCCCCATGAATTCGGTTTTCATCGATTTCTCCCAGAATCTGGGCAACCGTAACAACACCGCTCCCGCGGCTCACGCCAAAGTAGGTTTGTGAAATTCGTTCGTGGCTGGTGTCACTAGCCATGGCGTGGAGAATTCACGGTGTGCGGTACGGCAAGCTCCCTACCATGCCCAAGGTTATGATCCGTCAATGTCAACACAACGCCTGGAGTAGCAGGGAAATGCCTTTGAATCACACCGAGCTTGAAGATCGTTGGCATCGGCTCTGGCGCGCGCTTGGCGCAGCACCTGCTGCAGGTGCCTTCGACTACCTCTGTATGCAATACAGCGAGCCCGGACGGCACTACCACACCCTTGAACACATAGCCGCGTGCCTTGAACACTTCGACTCTTGGCGTCATCTGGCCGACAAACCTCACCTGGTTGAACTGGCGCTGTGGCTTCACGACGTGATCTACGACACGCACCGAGTGGACAATGAAGCTTGCAGCGCTCAGTACGCCATCGCCTTGCTCACAGCTGCCGGCGTTCCCGAGTACGCCCCAGCTGTGGAAGCGATGATCATGGCGACCACCCACCAGACTGGCTCCCAGGCCGATGATTGCGGCCTGGTGCTCGACATTGATTTGGCGGTTCTGGCACAGCCACCACAGGCGTATAAATCCTACCAACAGGCAGTTCAACAGGAATTTGCCTGGGTACCGGATGACCTTTTCCGTGCCGGACGTGCAGACGTCCTACGGGGACTGCTGAGCTCTCACCCGCTGTACGGCCACCCTGAAATCTCGGCCGCATGGGAAGCGATTGCAAGGTCGAACATCGAATCCGAACTGTTGGAGCTGGAAGGCCCGCAGTCCAAGTAGCTCATTCAAGAGGTGAACTATGTGCAAGCTGAACGCCCAGGACCGGGCGACCCTAGAGAAAGCCAAGGCCCAGGCTGCAGAGCTGGTTGAGGCCCTGACCAAGCTCGGCTCAGCGAAGAACGGACTGCTCGGTCTCGAGGGACTGGATCTCCAGCAGCAGGCAATTTCCATTGAAAAGCGACTGGGCGCGATCCAGTCCGTAACGGAGTAATCACAATGCCGACCAAAACGACTGGCTCGGAACTCAAGGCCTTCTACAACGACGACGGGTTTTGGAAGCCGAATGGTGAAGATGATGTCTGGCATGAGGAGCTTGAGCTTGAAGTTAACGGCCAGGTCATGAATGACTCCTTCTCCATCGGCGAAGACCTCAAGCCAGAGGACCAGGTTCGAATCATGGCTGGGTGGGTGCAGTCGAATGACGGTTCTGTCGACGTTTCCTTCGAAACCTACTTCAAGCGCTGGAAGAAGAAGCAAGACACGGTTTTCCTCTCGGTCCAGGCACCGAAGGACAAGCTGGATGCCATCAAGGAGGCGATCATCGCCGCCGGCGGAAAAGTAGCATGAGCCTCTCAATAGAGGGGTTCGCCAAGGTCCAGCAGTGGCTTCTAGATGAGGGATTCTGCAGGGATGAGGTGGCCACCGCTGAGCAGGTCCAGGCAGTAGCCCAGAAACTTGAGGGTGAAGGGAACCGTCTCATCAGCCTTGCAGAAGACATCCGTATCCAGTTGTCCGCGGCACGCCCAGCGGACAAAACGGCATGGTGAGGTGAACATGTCCTGGGCAGATCGAGCGGCACCGATAGTGGCAGAAG
Organism: Pseudomonas sp. CP-1; assembly: GCF_021213715.1. Taxonomy (NCBI): domain Bacteria; kingdom Pseudomonadati; phylum Pseudomonadota; class Gammaproteobacteria; order Pseudomonadales; family Pseudomonadaceae; genus Pseudomonas; species Pseudomonas sp. CP-1. The sequence continues at coordinate 107,094 of NZ_JAJQKY010000007.1, read as the reverse complement.
TCATCAACCGCGTTGGCCGGAAAGACATGACTGCATTGCGCAAGGCTCTCGCCGAGGCATACCCCTGGGGAAACCGCGCAAACAGGCCTTACAAAGCGTGGCTCTCTGAGGTCAAGCGCCAGCTCGGGCACCCGCTTAACGCCCCCAGGACTGACCTCAACAACCGGCAAATCGATTTCTTGCAAGATCAGTGATCATTCTCTCCCGCGCCGGTTCTGGCACACCGTCAGCCCCCTGAAGATTTCCTCAGTCCACTCAACTGAGGAAGTCACATGAACAACACATCCGTCAGCGCCGGCCTCGGCTTTATGCGTGCCGCTTTCAACGGTATAGGCAAATCGGTCGGTGATCGGGAACGCTCCAAACTTCTCCATGAAGCGATGGAAATCGCGATCAAGGGCAAGATGGCCTTTGATCTGGATGACGTTGAGCCGATGAAACGTTTGCAGATGACCACTTCGGTCGGCGTTTTCCGCCCCTTCTCGGACCACAACTACTTCACCGCATGCCTGGCAGGGGGAACGTTTTGCCGGCTGTGGGAAAAGGCCTTCGACTTCAAACCATTCAAAGCCCCGCTGGTTGCGATATCGACTTCCGAAGTCCTGAAAGACAATCGGGTTGCACCAGGTGTCGCACTGCTGGTGCCCGGCGATGACACCGACCTGATGATGCCTCGATTCCAGGACCTGCAGGTGTGGTGGTGCACCAGTCTCAGTACCAGCAAAGACACGATTACCCTCAGTCGTTATCGACTGACAGAGGACCGTCGTTACCCGTTCTCCCGTGAGGGGCATCCGGCAAACCTCAAGCGCCTGACCCGGGCAACCTGGAAGGACTTCGTCTGCGGCGCAAATGGTGCTGAGCAATGATCCCGCTCTACCCAGCGCTCGACCTCCCCGCTCTTGATGTAGCTCGTTTGCGCCGGGGGCTAGCCGTGCAAACCCGGATTTTCTTCGCCGACAGCATTCCTGGGAACAAGGCAAAGGTCATTCGCTTTTGGGATACCCCAAAGGGCGTCTTTGTCCGCTGTAACTACGGCAAGAACCAGGGTGGGCAGTCGTTGCTCAAGACCATGCCAGCCAACGTGCTGGCCCTGGCCGATTAGCTCACGGCTTCCGGCACGCGCTCGGTCTCCCGAGCATAGACCTGATCAAATACGAGTACGTTCGAATGATTTCTACGATTCCGCCCAAATCCCAGCTCGAAGAGCTGATCGGCGATTCCCAGAACCTCACTGTTGGCCGGCGTGAATTTGCTGTTTCAAACATCCGCCGCGAGGGCGATCTTGGTCTGTTTGCCACGTTCAAAACCAAACGCGCGGAGTTCATTGCGATGAACATTCCCGCCCGTGTCATCGGGCGTCCCAACGCCGAAGCCTGGAGTGTGCTGTCCCTTCGTAACCGAGGGAGCAAGATTGTTGACTTCGCGATCGATCAGGGCCGCGTCCTGGTACTGGTGTGACAAGAGGAAATGCTCATGCTGACCATCTTCATGGCGTCTGCATCGCTGGCTTGTTGGGTATGCACCGAACGAACGGCTCAGCGAGGATTCGGATTCACCCCTGCGAAAGGTCTGGCAAAGCTGATCGACAACGTGCCTCATCTACTTGCGTTCGTCGCCTCGGCCGGCCTGGCAGCTCAAAGCCCCATCCTCGGTGTTGTGTTGTTGGCCATGCACAACGTGGTTTTGCTACTGCTGGCTCTGATGGTGAGAGCCGACACCTTGGATGCTCGATCCCCACGGCTTCGAAAGCGCAGTGATGCGTTGGCAACAATGGACGGCCGCCGTATCTGGAGGCTTACCTCCATGTACACCACGATCCTCATGATTGTTCTTGGAGTGCCGGCGTTCTCGCTGCTGCTGCACCTGCTGAACTGAGCCGACGATGGCCCACGAAATATAGGCCACCCACTTGGCTGGTGACACACACCGTCCAGCCTCACCATGGGACATCGATTGAAGGAGTCACCTCATGAGTACCAAGATCAATCACGGCCGGATCAAACGCCGCGCAACCCTGGAGCAGGCACTTGCCGAGCTTGTACGGATATGCCCTGCTTTCATCCAGGAAGCTCGCAAGGCGGTGGCTACCGTCATTGCTCGAAAGCTCGCCTTCGGCCGGGACCTGGCGGAGAACTACTGCCTTGTCGATGAGGACCGCAATCGCTGGTCCCGAAACCATGTGTTAGGCCAGATCGAGGACGCCTACCGTAATCAGGACAATACGATCAAAACCATGAATTGGGACTTCATAGGTTCGGTATCAGTTTTGCCGTTCCGCGGTGATGTTCTGATGCTGACGTATTGGCGCAACCATGCGCCGTTCGCTCGCCTGATTGAAGACGCGGGATTCACTGACTACCACTACCAGAACTCAACCGACAGGCCTGACACAATCAGCGAAGCTGAGTGGGACACCAGGAGAGATGCGTGGGATGAGGCACTACCCACCGGCAGGGCAGTCGATGTCGCTTTCGAGTTCCAGCTGGTGGATTGGTACGACATCATTTCCGCAAGATATGACGCCGATCTGATCCGAGCCTGCGCTCCCAGCGAAAAGGCCCGCAGGGAGCGAGTCGCTTACCACCTCACGGAAATCGAACAGTTCCACGGATGTGATACGACACAAGGCGCAATGCGCATTGTTCGCAAGGTTCGAGAGATCTATCCAGATCGGGTAACGTCGATTCATCTTTGCGCAACGCCGCTGCAGGAGGTGTGAAGCATGCCCAGCCCGTTATTTTCGCTGTTGCTCAACGCCGCACTACACAGTGCCCAGCTCCGCGTCTGCCGTGCGATCTACTCTGACCTTTTTGGGACGGGAAGCCTGTATGAGCCTCGCCTACAAGGTTACTACTCCACCCTGGACCTGGCTCGAAAGGCTATTCAGGAACTTGCGGATTACTGTCGACGGCAGAGCATCAATGCGAGCAGCCATCCATTGTTCGACTCACTCGACTTGAAGGATGAATTTCTTGCCCGTGTAGAGCTAGGACGGGAATTCGTCCTGGACGATATCACTCCCAGCCAGATCTATGAGACCGGGGAGAAAGGCTGGATCGTTCAGTTCCAGGGCTGGATGCTGCGTCGAGGCAAGCTGGAAGAGATGACCGACAGCTACGGTCTACCAGCGTTTGCTCATCCCCTGGTGCTGATCAGCCCAACTGGTGAGCGCCACACTTTAGAAATGCCCGACGCTAGGATCGAGCGCGCACGTCTTGCCTATTCGCTGATAATGGGCACCGAATATGTGGGCGACGATGGACTTGGAAGCGACCCAGAACATCCGTTCGAGCGAGTGGCCTAGCCGCTTCTGGCACATGCAGCTGCGGGAGATCCTGTTGGCCTCTTACCAATAGGATTAGACCATGCCGTTCTACAGACTTCCCAACTCCAGCGAACCACATTCTGTCCCGCCTCTAACCACTGATTCCATGGATTTCCGGGCTTACTGGAAGGGCAACGAAGCCATTCTGATTGCCCGGCCGGGGCGCGGGCTCATCCTGCGCTGCCCAGAGAGCCCGCACTTCAAAGAGGTCAACTTCATGGTTGGAGGTGAAGTCTGCTCTGCACCACTCCATGAAGATGGTCTGATCGACGTTGATGAGATCGGGTGCCTAGATCCCCGAGGTTGGGACTTTGAAGGAGAGGGATGGGTTGTTCGGCAGTTGAACAAGCCTGAGCTCATCGACATTCGCCTAAGACCCTACGGGGAGGTCAGCGACCTGTACTTCGAACATGATGACTTCGAGATCCGCGACCCAACGCTCAGCGAGTGTGGGCGCTTTAAGGTTGAGCCCAGACATTACGGGTTCATGAAGATTTCGCCCGACGATACCCTGTGGTACCGGCCTGTTCCACAAGGCAGCCTTGTGGTGACCCCCACGCAAGTAGTTCTCATGGATGAATCGGGACAGATTCTTGCTGCGAGGGACATCGACGCGATCCCGGTACCTGGCGAGGAAGAAACGCCAGTCTGAACCCTGGCCTGCTTCTGGCACACTTCCAACCCCTTGATCCTGTGACCAACACTTTCATCACAGGATCAACGAAATGTCCTTCCTGCGCCGCTTCATCAGCACCACCCCTGACATCGACAGATTGCTGGCAGCGAATGCTGCAGTTGCTGTCGGAGTCAGCGGTGGCCAAGACAGTCAGGCTTGCCAACTGGCCGTACACGAACATCTCAATTCGATCGGCCATACCGGCCCCCGCATTGCCGTGCATGCGGACTTAGGCCGTGTTGAATGGGATCAGAGCCTTCCGAAGTGCCAGGAGATGGCAGAGTTCCTGGGATGGGAGCTTCTGGTCGTGCGTACCGGCAGCGGCGACATGATGGATCGCTGGTTGACGCGCTTTGATAACAACGTGAGGCGCTACATCGACCTCGAGTGCGTTCAGATGATCCTGCCCTGGTCTACTGCCTCGATGCGTTTTTGCACTTCCGAAAAGAAAGCAAAACCGATTGCGAGCGCCCTCAAGAAACGATTTCCCGGCCAGGACGTAATCAACGTGGTGGGTGTGCGACGCGAAGAAAGCGCGAACCGGGCAAAGCAACCCGTAAGCAAGCCGGATAGCACGCTGGTCACCCGGGGTAAGGAGGGGGCGACCTGGAACGCGATCATCGATATGAAGCGGGACGAGGTGATCGACTTCATCGAGTCATACGGACTGGCCAGGCACGTCGGCTACACCACCTACAACATGACCAGGATTAGTTGCGCATTTTGCGTGCTTGCTTCGGCAGGGGACCTGAAGTCGTCGACTGGGTATGAAGGGAACCACGACATTTACAGGGAAATGGTCGGGCTCGAAATCGCATCCACCTTCTCGTTCCAATCCGGTAAATGGCTGGGAGACGTGAGGCCTGATCTCTTGACGCTAGACATGCGCCAGGCTCTGGAGGATGCAAAGCGTAAGGCCATCACCCGCCAAAATGCGGAGGCTCGCCTTCCGAAGCACTTGCTGTATGTGAAGGGATGGCCTGTTGCGGTACCTACCCACGGGGAGGCCGAACTGCTTGCCGAGGTGCGATGCACTGTTGCCGATGAACTTGGCTTGGCCATCAACTATCGAGATGCACAAAGCATCATCGTCCGGTACGAGGAGCTTATGGCCAAGGCCGCGGCGAAGGGTAAGGGCCTCTCCCCTACTTTCGAACAGCAAGCCTCAGGCCTGCTGATTCCTGTTCAGCAGATCGATGCACAAGAACACGCCTGGCCCTTCTGAGGCCAGGCTCCCTATCTCAACGGCCACTGGCATTCGAAAGTCAGCCTAACCGCTGGCTTGTTCAGGCATTCGGTAGATCCTCTTACATCGACTTTCGATGGGGCCAGGCTGGGCTGTCAAAATTTCTACTCTACGGTTTGGCCGGATTGATGCTGTTCGCACGCTTGAATGGCAGCATTCGTTGCCTGGATGACCTCATCCAATCGACGGCGAATTATCGGTAAATCGCCGATGGTGAGAGCTCCACCAATTGCCAACACTGAACTCAATTCCTTCGCGGCCTGTGATGCCTCGGTTTCCAGAGATCCGGGTTCTTTTGTGCTCATGAGCTTTCCTATGCCAACGATTTGTTCAGACCGTCACGGAGGCAGTGCGCCTGATCCTCATAACGATCGGAGCGGTCCAGAATCTGTCCGCAGGAATTCGTGATCTGCCAGAAGCAGTCACCTGTTTCAATCTCGTCAACTAACAATTCAAGCATCCGACTGTTGTCGACCTGTACGCTGTAAGCGACCTCAAAACCATCTAATTCTTCACGCTCGATGCTCATTGGCTTTTTCCTATGTGATGAGATCGCCGAGAGTGCCACCTTGATCTGCCAGAAGCCTCGCTCCAGGCATTTCGCTGAACATGCTCGGCAGCGACTTGGAGGGTCAGTAGTCGGCGGTTTCCTCAGTAACTGGGAGCCAGGATAACGGCAGTTCGCCCAGTCCCCACTCCATGTACCGATCATCTCACAGCGATAGGGAATGCAACCTCATAACAAGGCTCCAGACACCGACAACTCCTACCCGAATGTCAGTCGGCAACGGTAACTAGGGTATGGATTCCAGACTGCGGCTTTGGTTTGGGCTTCCGGGTATTGAATGGCAGGATCGCTACGCTTCTGGCACTGGCCGTAAGCACGCATGCTGAATGCGATCAATTACTACGGCCACAACATGAAAAGCATCATCGCCATTCTTCTAGCCGGCATCTCCATCAACTTGGCTGCCTCCCCCGCTCCGGTGCCGGCGGACGATCCGCGCCTTCAGCCTGCAGCAGTGACGTTCCTCAAACCGTCTGAGGATGGCGGATTCCCTGAAATCTACATCGACGGCTATATCCATCAGCCAACGGTGGAAGCATTCAAGCGCGTCGGCAATCTCAATGGGGCAGGCCTGGGAATGGTCTACTTCAACTCGCTCGGCGGGGACCTGGTTGCCGCAATTGAACTCGGCCAACTCATTCGAGAACGAGGCTTTTCAACGAGAGTAGGCCGACGAGGCTCTGCGGGCACTCCACAACCTGGTCGCTGTGAGAGCGGTTGCCCATTTGCATTCGCTGGGGGGCGCTTTCGCTTCCTGGATGAGGATTCGAAGATGGGCGTACACCGTTTCTATCGGGCTGCCGGGCAGCAAGCAAACGACCTGTCATTGGCGCAGGTCGCGTCGACACTGATCGCAACTCACCTCAGCGCAATGGGAGTTAGCCTGAGTCTAATGGACCGTATGGTCTCGGCTGGTAGTGAGAGCATGCGGTATCTGACTCCGCAGGAGGCTTATGACCTGGGCCTGATCAATGCGGGTGAACTGCCGGCGCGGTGGGGTATCGAAGAGGTCCAGGGAGCCATCGTACTGGTGGGGACTCAGGAGAAGGTGCAGGGTACAGGTAAGATCGCCTTGGCCTGCAGTCAAGATGCCAGTGTCGAACTAGCTGCCCTTTTCAAGTCCTGGTACTCCCCTTCGCTGCTCCGGAGAATGGATACCATCACACTCACTGTCGATGGGGCTCCGACCGGCCAAGCCTTGGCCGAATTGAATCCTGAGCTCCGGAACGGATTCCTGACATTCACAACAGAACCTTCCGCAGAGCAATTGATGGCAATTTCGCGAGCCAGGACTGTTGGGTTCCGGTACGGCAAATCCGGGACTGATCTTCGGGCTGGATTCGACGTTGAGGTGGATGGCGCCTCGTCCATGATCGGTAGCTTTATTCAGCTCTGCCAAGGGAAAAGGCTACGACTGGCTGCCCGGCTTTGATTGGATTATTTTTCGCGGATGGTTCTGGCACACACCAACCAAGCTGAAAATTTCCCCATCGCAAACAACACCTCGGGGAAAAGCCATGAGCAAACTGAACACCCTAACCTTCTTCTCCAACAGCACCTGCTACCTCTCCCATATCGTTCGATTGGTGCTGGCAGAAAAGGCAATCGACGCTCGCATCTTAGATGTCGCAGTACCAGCCAATGCACGATTGATGGCTCAGTTCGGTTCCACGATGCAGGCACCCGCGCTGGCTGAGCGCGACCTCGCACTTCATGAGGTGGACATGGTTGTCGAGTATCTGGAGGAGCGCTACCCGCATCCGGCGCTCTTACCCAGCACCACCGTTGCCCGCGCCCATACCCGCATGCTGGCTCGCCGTATCCACCGGGAACTCTATCCGCTCTTGGACAAAACCCAAGATGGTTGTTCCGATTCGCGCAAGGAACTGGCAAGCACTCTGCTGGCGCTGGCACCGCTCTTTGAGCAGAAGAAATACTTCATGAGCGACGAACTTTCGGTCGCTGATTGCACCCTCGCCCCTCTCCTTTGGCGGGTAAAGTCCCTTGGGATAAACCTGACAAAGGTTCGCGGAATCTCCGAATATTGCCAGCGCATATTCAACCGCCCTAGCTTCATCGCCAGCCTTTCCGAGCAAGAGCAAAAGCTGGCTTAAGTCCTATGCGGCCTCTCTGAGGCCGCACTACTGGTGCCGCCATGAAAATCTGCAAGAAGCTACACCTTGCTCTCGACAATGCAGCTCACGCCGTTGCTGTAGCCCCCGAAGTCCATAGCCACTACAAAGACCCGCCACCGACCTCGTGTGACAACATTCGCTACTGGATTTTGGCTTTCATTGACGGTCTGATCGGCGATCTGCCGCTGCACATCCTTCGATGCAAATTCTCGGCACTGAAGCAAAAGGCGGCTGCCCACCTCCGCGCCCTTCTACACCAGTTCAATCAAAAGTGACCAAGCGGGTTCAATGAGTCGGCTTGTGTGAGGTTGAACCAATTCTCGACTCCGCGATGCTTTCCTGGCGGCTCCCGTGCCATTCCGGTCCCTGCTTTGGGGGCCTGAATTTGAACCTGCCGTTCACTTCCCCATTTGGGACTAGAACATCCCCCGCTCTGCTCACGTGCAATCTTCAACCGCCTGCCTCGGTAGACAGGGGTTGGAAAACGGGCCATTACAGTGCTTCTGGCACACTCAACCGGCGGGGAAGATGGTTCCAATTACACACCACGGGGAACCTGAAGATGAACGTACCTGCACCTATCACCGAGAAGGAAGCGGACATGATCGGCCTGTCCAGCATGCAGGCCACCTACGCAGCCTTGGAAGCAATCTGCGGCGACCATTTCCACGACAGCTATGAGAAAGCGCGCATCGTCTTCAACAAAGACGGTCGGTTTACTACGGTCATGCGGGATGGCCAGTGCGTTGCGCACATGGCAGGCCGATTTTCGAAGCAGGAGCTTCGTGACGCACTCAAGGGGAACATCAAGGATCATGGGCGCTATGTTGCCGGCAAGATCAAATCGATCCTGGAACAGAAGCTTGTCCTGCCTGATACCTACCTGTTCCGAATGGACATCGAGGACGACCTCCGCTGGGTAGATTCGATCCGGAGTCGCCAATTCTCCGCCTGGGTGGTTCCAAAGGTTCCGGACAATGACGATCCCAAGCAAGTGCGAGCTGAGTTCCGATTCTGGATCGCCGAAGCTCGCGCAATCATCTTCGCCGACAAGGGCAAGGCCTGGGCCTGGCAACACAAGGCCATCGTTACAGACGGCCTGCAGCATCCGAAGGCAGACACGCACGAGGAGCTGGCCCACCTGGTCGCGGATACTTTCAACAAGGCCGTGGAGCACGCCGGCTGGGACTAACTCTGGCGTGTTGACATGCATTTGGGCAGCAAGCGCGTGCTGTTGCCCCCTGCATTTTCCCCTCCCCTAATGGCCGGGTTCTGCACCAAACCTGGCCAACTCTCCTCAATCACACCCTTGATATTCATCGGGATGAGGGCCGCCTTGAATTTCAGCACCCTCACTTCACTTGAATCCCTTCCCACAATCGGAACACTGGCCACCGCCAGTACGTACTGTTATCCGGAGCTTCAATGCCTTCCACACAACTCGAAGCCTATGTGGCACAGCATGGTTCATCCCTGGACTTCGCCGGCGAACGCATCCAGGTTCGAAATTTCATCCAGCGCACGGCCGAGTCCGTTACCGCCGAGTTCCTGGGTAGCCGAAACCTCTACCTAGGTCGTTGCGACAGGCTGGATGACGATGCCAGTAGCTCGAGTCATTCCGAAGTTTGGGAGCTAATCCGGATTTCCGGTCGAGGTAACGTCGCCGGAAGGCTCAAGGTGGAGAACCAGACGATCACTCAACTTTGAGTCCCCCCGGCTCAGCCGCCTGGGGTTCTGGCACGCCCTGACGCGCTTGAAGATGTCTCCAATCCAATAAGGGAGCATCTCCATGTCCACCAGCAACCAGGCGTTTGAATACTACACGCGGTGCATAGACCTTCATGACGGCGAGTCCGCACGATCAAAAGGACAAGCCATCAGCGACTTGGTCGAGGCTGCGCGCAAGATCACCTTCAAATCGCTGGCGAAGCACGTCACCGGCCTTGAGGAACTTGAGCAACAGCTCGGTTACGGGCGTGGACTGCGTCTGCGGGACGATTACCACGTCACCTACTGGAAGGGCGTTTACCGCGGGGAGCCTGTTTACTTCCTGATCCACTCCGCCATTGAGCACGTATTCATCCGCCCTTCGTCCAGGGTGGCGATCCGAGACGTGATCCGAGCCGAAACCGATCTTCAGAACGCATTGTTGCAGCGCCTCGCTGCTTGACACTCTCCAGAGGAGGCATGATGACCACTACGCCAATCACGCTCGTCTTCAACACTGATGACGGCCTCGATGATGCCGTCATGGCTGAAGCCTATGTGCTGACTCCCGATGGCCCTGCCCAGGTCCTGGTCGATACCCAGAAGCTGCGGGGCGCAGCCGCAATTCAGTTTTTCTACCGCTACCCCAATGCCAAGAAGTATGGGCTCAGCCAATGCGCCTGCCATGCCGGGGCTGCAAGCTTCGCTGCGGCGCATGGCTTCGTCACGACCAATATGTCGCTGAAGACCGAGGACTCACTCGACGATAGCGGCGATCACATCGAGATCACCGTAAACGCCCCCAATGACTCATTCGTGGGAGGCGGCGAAGAAGCACTTCAAGAGTGGGTTGGCTTGCACTATCGGTCTCACTTCCCAAGCCTCGATTCCACCCGCAAGCAGGCTTACCTGCAGCGCTACGTAGAAATTCACCACCAGCACCTCTGATCAAGTAGCAAGGACCACTCGCAATGAATGCAACGCAGTCGAATTTGGCCCTTGAGGTGCTTCAAGGTCTGGTGGATGCGATGAACCAAGACGAGGATGGCGATTTCCTTCTGTTCGGTTCGAACCTTCCACTGATCAATCAGGCTTTCGCGGTTTGCGGATATGCCCCTGCAGCCGTGATGGACAAAACCGCCCGGAACATCGACATCCTCACTCCAGGTTTCCGCAGAGAGGATTGCCCGCCCGGGGAAGCCTATCCTGACTGGTTGAACGCTCAGCTACTCGCAGCCCACTCGGAGATCACTGCATCTCTTGCAAGTGATCAAGGTCCAAGAACAATCCTTGTCTCGCGGCCGCTGCTCGAGGTAGCTCTGGCCAACCTGGCATCCACCAGTCCCAAGGTCGCAGAGGTTCATTCAGCGCTGTACCTCCACCTCCGGGCCACCCGGAAGTACGAGCCAACGTACGTCAAGACCTGCATCCCTCTACTCGACGAGATTTGGGAGCATCTGCCGAAAGACAGCTTTGCAGAACAGCGGGTGGCTGATGCGATTGGGGGCCTGATTGAGAAGGAACCCTGTCTTCAGGACTGACCCTCCATAGACAAGGTTTTCAAGACCCTTGCTCTCCAACCAACAACTGAGACTAGCCCGATGCCTGCACCAACAATTCAAGTCACGCGCCTATCCTGCCTGCACCTGGACAAGGAAACTTTCGACGTGCTTGCCAAGCACGGCGACGACAATGATTGGCTGGTATGTGCGGTGTACCAGGACGGAATGTTCCTCTACATCGAAGACCTGCCTGAGACCGTCCCGCAAGCTCTGCGCGACATCCGCCACTGGCTCAATACGCATAATCGTCTCGGATGGGTGCGCCTGGACGAGCAGTTCGATACCGTGGAAGGACTCGCCGTTTACGACCAGAGCTAAGTTCAGCCTGGATTACAGCTCAGATGTTTGGCGGGCACTCCGCCAGCTCGACCGGCACAATGCGTACCACGGCCACCCTTGGCCGTGGTACCACAGAAGTAGGAGTATGGACGAAGCGATGAAGAACAAGGACAGCAACTCCCGTACCGCCCCCAAAGTCATGGTCCGCCTCAACAGCCAGTGCCATGAAGGCCTCACCGACCTCGCCCAACAGCATGGGAGGAGCATGAATGCAGAATGCGTCATGGGCCTCATCTCTTGGCTTGACCACCAGAAACGCTGCGCAGTGATCCGCAAGATGCTGATTTCTCAACTTGATGAAGCGGACGTCGCGGTGCTTCTGGCAAAACTGCCTGTCGTCACCGAAGAGCCCGGCCTGGCTTCGGACAAGATTTCGACCATGCTGCGCTACACCCCTTACATTCGGGACCGAATGGCAGAGCAAGCCAAATCCCATGAGGTGAGTGTCCACAGCATGCTGCTCACAGCCTTGGCGTGGTGGGTGAATGTCTCGCGCCAGGTGAACGCATTGCTTGAAGCGATTATTGACCAAGGAGGAGCACTCCAAGCTCAACTGCTCGATCAACCAGCTCGATCCGCTGCCTAGGTTCTGCCACGCCTGACCTCATGGGGTAATGGCTCCAGTCACTCACTGGAGCCACCTCATGTCATCCTCCCGCTCTATCTGCCCCCGCACTCAAAGCGCCGCTCTTGCCCTCCGTCGAAACTTCGTTGTTGGCCCTTCCTATGACCAGCCAATTGTCGAGATCAACACGATCCCAGCGCGGGTAATCGATATCGCTGCACGGCAGAAATCCTCCGGTTTCGTTTGGATGGACTACGGCCAAGAGGTGCTTCAGGTCGCAACCTATGACGGCAACGGATTGGTTTGCTTGGGCAATGATATCGCTGGACCGAAAGCATCACCGGAGTCGCTGCTGGTCTACGCAGAAAGCATCTACCCAACAATGCGCGTAACGAGCACTCCTGCAGTGCCTGTAGCCGGCATCGCTTCGTTCTACCGACCTGACCCTGCTTTTCGAGGTCCGATAGTTCCTCTTGAGGTGAGCGATGACCGAATGGAAGCGCTGCTGCTCAGCAACAAGATGATTTTCTCCTATCAAAACTCTGACCACTTGTCGTCCAGCGAACTCGTTGTCCAAACGTTGCACCTCCTCAAAACCAAGCCAGAGGGATGTGGCGGGTGGGAAGCCCGGGTGGCGGCTCGAATCCAGGCGCTAGGCGATGCATTGAGCTTCTACGAAGGGGCGGTCAGGCAGGCGGTGAAAAATGATGACGAGAGTGCTCCTGGCACACCGGCAGCGGCTTGAGAATTTCGATAAATCTTACAGAGGTACTACCCCATGATTCTGCGCGTTCTCGCTGTCATCGCCTTTGTCCTACTCGCTTCCGGCCTTCAATTCTTCGTTGTGGAGTACGGACACTGGGCAGAGTCCAACATTATCGTCGGCATCTCCATTGCTGCCCTGATCTGCGCGTTCTTCGCCGGTGGACTGTCAGCCTTGAATGATCAGGCCGCCCGCAAGCGTAAAGAAGGGTAAGCGGGCATGTTCTTGTGGGGCGTGAGCCCCACACTCCCCTAATCGTTCAAGCAGGCATGACCGGGTGATTTTGGTGCTGTTGCACAAAGTCGTGATAGTCCCCCTCTCCCCCACCTAACAAGAACGTATCGTAGGCCCGGCTCATGGCAATCCGCGAGCGGTACATTCGGATCAGTGCAGCCTCAATTCCTGGGCAGCCGACTTCCTGTGCCAGCCAACCCGCACGAACCACTCCTGACCGATAAGCCGAGGTGAAGGAGCAAGCATTCTGGGCACAGAAGGAGTGTGGGTGGAGCCTCACTCTGTAGTCAGCATCCACTACTGGCAGCCGCCCTCCCGCTAGGTGCAAAAATGCGATGCTCGCAACTACGTCTTCAGCAATCGCCGCTGGATAGAGCCTGATCCAGTTCCTGGGAGCCGCACAAATGACGCTGCCATAAAAATCCAACAGTGAGCCCAGCTCCAGCGTTGGGGACTGAAAGCGCTTCACCTCCTCCCCTCCTCGGACATACACAGTCCTTAGAGCGACAGCAGGGGTTACTTTCAAAGCCGAGATCACGGCCTCGACGAACCCATCCGATACATCATCATCTGCGTCCATCTGAACAACGTGACTTCCTGACGCAGCTACAAGTGCTCTTGTGCGCGCCGCGGCCGGCCCGGTTCTAAATGCTGGCGGACAATGTACAAGACGAGGATCGCTAGGCAGCCTGGTACGTAGGTCGACACCATCATCAGACGCGAGAACGACCTCGATTTCGTTGGCGTGATCCTGGCCCAGGAGTTTGCTGATAAGCCCTGGTAGCCACTCCTCCGCCTCACATGCAGCGATCAGATAAGAAAGGCGTCGAAACACAGTATTCCCCATTCAGTTCCCGGCTTAGGCCGGCAACGGAAGTGTCCACAAACTACCTAGTTGCTACACGCCAAGTAGGTGTGCTGTTTTCCAACCTATTCGCGGTCCCGGTGTACCACTCTTCGCTTCTGCCACTCCCCTAACCCCCTGATCATGGCTAGACCAAATAGGAGCCATGACATGCAGCAAATCAGCCTCACCCTCCCCAGGGATTTGAAATCCTCCGGCGTTGTCCCAGCACTTGAATGTCCAGTCCAGCCTATGGACCACGTGATCTTCACACCTCATGACAAGTCCCTGCTGAAACCGACAATTCGTGGACGAGTAATGAACACTCTGCGCACCGCCGCGGGAAACTGGCGATGCGCAATCGTCCTCCAGGGCGAGCCATTCCCCAACGGCAACAGCGTGAACGTTTACTCCCATGAAGGATGCTTTGATGTAGTCGAGGGGCACTTCAATGGTTAAGAGGACCCCAGCTCCAGGCTCCGCAGCTGAACTGATTGCACAGCAGGGTATCGAGGCGCTCCGCGGCCGGCCCCTGAAAGATGGCAACACAATCGTGTACATCGCCAACACAGAGGTTGATCGGCTCCAGGCGGAGGAGAAGGAAGATCAGGAGAGCGGCGAATTCCTTTTCCCGGCCTGGAGGAAGCGAGTCTACGGTGGGGAATCTCCCGACGCTCAGATGGTGCGCTGGGTGAACCTGAATACCGTTTTGCCGACCCAGGATCTGATCGAAGAGGACCATCATGGTTGATCGAAAAGCGCTGCACCTGATGGCACGGAATCCCAGGCTTCACGCCCAGTATGTTCGGACAGGACGTGTACCTGAGTTCAAGAAGCCGGAAAGCCCTCTCATCACGCTACTGGAGTCGATCAATCCACGTGACAGACTGGCCATCACAGCCGTGGTGATCGGCCCGGCATTGGGCTATAGCGGGCGGCGTTGTTTTCAGAATGCCGCCCAGGCCCTGAACTGGCTCAAACCCCAGTACACGGCAGCAAGCTACCCGAGCGAGTCCTGGCGGATCAAACGATTCGCCCAACGTCTCGGAATCGACGATCTTGCTGAGTGTGCTCAGGTTCCGGAAGGGATCATCAAAGAGTGGAACCGGAGGCATCACCCGGGCCGCTGATCGGCGGCCCTACCTTCTGAGTTCGATTTCCCAGGTGCCCACATCCTTGCTGCCGCCTTCCTGCTCGCACCAGTCTCCGTCCATGAGGTTCCCCTCTGGTGCGCATAGGGTGGCCTCCCCAACAAATCCATCTGCTTCTGGCCAGTACCGCAAAGAGTAGATGCCGTCCTTCAGGTGTCCCCGATATGTGGAGGGTTGCCCCTTGCGGGTGTATTCGATTACCACCTCTTCGTCGCGAAAAATAACGACGCATGGCTCAGATTGCCCGCCGGCGCAGCCGTTGAAATAGGTTGTCATGAGGGAATTCGGGTAGCGCATATTTGCAGCCTCAAAACCATACGAATCCTGATCATAACCGGCTGGTGGCACACTCAGGGCGAGTCACCATTTGCATGAATTCTGCTCATGGAGCTCAACATGCAAGACGCCGCCTTCACCCCGCCAAGCTGGATGACCCCCTACAAGGAGGGAAGCCGAGTCGGGTACTCCCAGGCTGTTATGGCCTATGCCGACTACTACAACCTCGATGGCAGTGCTGATCTGGAACCGGAATGTGAGGAGCGGCTGCCCGTACATCGCCGCGAGATGGTCTCCTACGCAAGCAGAACTGGTACCAAGCAGAATCTTGCCGCCATGCGTGAGGCTGGCTGGCGACTGCTGGTGAGTCCAACTGGAGTATTACGGACGGAAGATTTCCGGTACTGCCTGGACAACGGCGCTTGGACAGCATTTCAGCAAGGACGTCCATTTGATGAGCGCGCATTTGGGCGAGCAATCGACCTGCTCGGCGAGGGAAGCGACTTTTTCATCCTGCCTGACATTGTGGCCGGTGGGATGAGATCACTGGAGTTCAGCCTCAAATGGAAGGAACGACTTTCAGGGATTCCCACCCTGACTTTGCTGGCGGTGCAAGATGGCATGGAGCCCGACGATGTACGAGAGTATCTCAACCCGGCATGCGGAATCTTCCTTGGTGGGTCGACGGAGTGGAAGTTGGCAACGGCCAACGCATGGGGTGTCCTGGCAAGACGAAGGAACTGCTACTACCACATTGGCCGGGTGAACAGCGCGAAACGAATCCACCTCTGCGCAGCCGCGGGCGCGCATTCGTTCGATGGCACCAGTGCTACCCGTTTCTCCAAAACGTTGCCCAGACTTGATGCCGCCCTGGATCATGCAGAACGGCAGGTGGATTTCTTTTCACCTCAGGCGAAGCCAATGGGTGAGACAGATTTCGACTGCGGGTGGCCCTTCAAGCTAACCCGTTAGACGCTCTGGTTGTGCTGAGGACCCTGGCACACAACCGTCACCCTCAGGATTACTCCATCCAACAAGGCCTTCATCTGAGGTAGATAATGCAACCGATTCAACGAGACCAAACCCAAGACCAAAGCTGGACACCGTTTTATTCGAAGTGGCGTCATGGAGGCTGGTACGTATCCAATCTTCGTTACCCAAGCGGGGCTTGCGGCTGCGTCAGCAACAACTATCCGGACGGTAAGTGGCGTATTGTCTGTGACCGCCGCCGCACCGACTTGGGCAAGGAAGGCGACTTCATCTTTGAGACTCGAGATGGAGCAGCACGCGCCGAGTTCGACCTGGTGCAGAACATAATCGCCGAGCAAGCTCTGCAAGCTGCGCTGCAGGATGGATACCTAACCTGGGGTGGATCGCCTGTCACAGGTCCTCACCTTCCACACGGGCTCAGTGAAGCGAGCCAAGTCGAAGTGATCTTCCGCAACGGCCAGCGGCACACCGGCAGTGCACAGGCCTTCGGTTGGAACCACAGTGGTTACAACCCACACGCTCAAATCGTGGCCTACCGTGTGGTGGATACTACGGCCCACTCTCACTTTGCTGGCTGATTCCAGGACTCTCAATCCATGAGCACTCAATCCGTAAACGAACCGTACTCGAGCATTATCCAGCAAGCGTTGACCAAACGAGGCCACGATGCGGACGACTTTTCGCGCCATCCCCAGTACAGCGCGCCAAACTACGTGGTGAGGATGTGCACCAGCCTGACCGAAGCGGTCCACAAAGCGGGTAACCAGGCAGTCACTCTGGAGCAACTCATTCGACTTGAGAGTACCTGCACCGGGACCGATTACCAGCACAAGCTGGCATTGCGCTGCAATCGCCTGGCGCAAGGAATCGGCTGCTGAGGGGTATTGCAAGGGGCTGCTTCTGGCACACCTTGCCTACCATCAACATGGAGCTCCATCTCAAGGAGCTCCAGCATGAACAAACTGCTCAAACCCTTCAGCGTCCTCGTAATGCTCGCTTGCCTGGCCGGCTGTGCGACCAACCCCATGACCGGTGAGCGTGAAATTAACCGGACCGCCGTCGGGGCCGTAGTAGGGACTGTTGCAGGCGGCCTAATTGGCGCGGCGATCGGCGATAGTCGTGCAGCCCTCATTGGTGCGGCAATTGGTGCTGGTATCGGCGGTGGCACCGGGTTCATCCTCGACCGTAAGCATGGCGAGCTAGAGGCAAAGCTGAAAGGGACAGGCCTCACCGTTGAAAAGCAGGTGGATGATGCGAACACCACCCAGGCACTCGTGGTGAGCGCGCCCGCGGACATTACGTTCAGCACTGGATCGGCAGATCTGCAAAGTCAGGCTTTCCCGTCCCTAGCGCGACTGGCCGAATCGCTGCGGAACCAAGGTAACCTTCGCATTGAAATCACCGGCCATACGGACAACACCGGTCCGTTCCAAAATAACCTTCGTCTCAGCTACAACCGAGCGCAGGCGGTTGGACAGTTCCTTTA
Organism: Pseudomonas sp. CP-1; assembly: GCF_021213715.1. NCBI lineage: Bacteria > Pseudomonadati > Pseudomonadota > Gammaproteobacteria > Pseudomonadales > Pseudomonadaceae > Pseudomonas > Pseudomonas sp. CP-1. Next base: position 89,224 of record NZ_JAJQKY010000007.1, on the reverse strand, counting down.
CGCAGGTGGAATTCAGGCTGACCGGATTGCAATTCGCGGGGTGGCCGATTCGATGCCGGTCGCAGGAAATGAAACACCCGCCGGTCGCCAAGCCAATCGCCGGGTGGAGTTGCGAATAAGCGCGATCTAGGGCGGCTGCTGAAGGTCAAGCGAGCATTTCAAGTTCTGGCCAATCAGGCGCAAGGTTGGCCAGCCACTGAGCATCGGTCGAAGGATCGAGTAGCTCCACAATCCAGTGTTCTGGCTCCAGGACGGTCGATTCGGCCACGCGCCAGGTTCGAACCTTGCCGACGTCGACATGGATGAATCCCTTCGTGGGATAGAAGCCCACACCTCCGACGCCAATAGCCTGGGCCAGCTTTCCCAGGTTGTCGACGGACAAGCCTGGTATGCGAATATCCGCGGCCATCGCCTTGATATGAAGTGATTGCTTGGCTGCGCCCTCCAATTTGGAGTTGTGCTGTGGGGTGCGGTACCCACTGTTCACAAGGATCTTGTAGGGCAATCGGTTGATCCTCAACCAGACCTGGATGAGGTAAAGCAGATCAAGTAGCTTCGGGCTCATGCGAACGGTTGATTTGAATTTCACGTCTCGCAGAATGCTGCAGGCTTTCTGGTATCCACCAACGTCCCAGCCCTTCCCTCCGCGAAAGTAGCAGAAAGATGCCTTCTCACCGCTATCAGGCCTTTCAAGATCAAGCCAACGATCTCGGTTTAGCGCTACCACACGCCAATCGTATTTACGTCCTGAGGGGACACTGCCGAGGGCTTGGCTCAATGTGAGTGCGGCTGGCGCGGCGAGAAATGCTGCAAGCAGTTGCCGTCGGGTAATGGTCGATGGTTTCAACGCCTGTATCCGATGAACTCCGAAAGTCGGAGCCCACGATAGCTGGCGCATCGCGTCATTCAACTCAAAACGACCGTGGCTTTTCCCGAGCTGGTGGCACACTTGGTTAATGCCAAGATCGGTGCTCCCAAACAGATGATAGGTACCTCGATGCACCAACTTAATGAAGCGATGCGGAAGCGTGTCGCGGCCGCTATGGAGAAATCAGGCTGGCAGATGGACCCAGAAACCCCAGCCATTTCTGCGGTTCGATGCTGGTTTTACTCTGTGAACATCCACCGCGGTCCCCGGGTGGCCGCAATGGTTTCCCAGGATCTCTACCGCTCCGTAGTGAGTGGTGATGGGATCATCGCGGAACTGCTTCGACGAGATCCGAAACACAAGCCGTTCGAGCAGTATCTCGGCACAGTAGCCGAATTCGACTCGCTTCCGGAGGCATCTCAGCGAGATCTAGGCAAGAAAAATACAGTAATCGCTTGCCTGGCCGGTTTCGCGCGGACTACACAGACCTGGGGCCTTGCTCCTCCGCTCAACGAAGTTCCAGGGCTTCATTTTGTCGCGATCGATTGGAAGGCAAAGAATGGTGCACACGTACTTCGTTCTGGCTTGGCGATTGGCGACGCGCCCCTGACGAAAGAGGACCTGGCCGAGATCGTTTCGATTCAACTCGGCTTGCATCTGGCGCGCTGCCCCCAAGAATCACCGATCGACTTCTGAATGTCAGGCCCTTCGGGGCCTGATTTTTATCAGCTGGTGGCACAGATCCTCGAGCATCACGATGGGCGTACTCAAACTGGAATCCCATCACATGAAACGTCTCCGAGAACTACAGAAAGCACATCCTCTCTGGGAAATCTCCATCACCCGGGGAACACACTTACGTTTCAGCCGGCCAGGCTGCCCTCCGGTGTTCGCCTCGTACACGCCAAGCGATTGGCGAGCGGACAAGGATCTAGCACGCAAGCTGCGCCTGGCAGAGCGCTCCTGCCCAACCAGCACCATTGCCACAGCTGCCTGAGGAGACCACAGTGCCAATATACCTGGAAGGCCCAAGCTGCGATCCGCGTGGCCCTGATGGCGACGGAAGGAATCGCTTACGCATCGATTCGATTGACCCTCAACCCCGCTGCGCACTCCGGCCGCGGACATTTGCAGGGCTTCGGGAATCGATGAATACGGCCATTGCTCAGTGGGGTAGTCATTTCGATGTGTGCTCCGGCGGCGGTGAATGCTCGGCTTGCTTCCGATTCACTCGTCGACACAACATCCAATCACCGCCAGACGCACTGATAGTCCGGCTTCATCCCGATGGATCGCTCCATTACACCAGCGACGTTAAGGCAGGGTGGAATGCCAGTCTGACCCCGATCGCCTGGGATGACCTGGCTTCGCTTGAGGAAGGATGGAGCCTCGGCCGGGTACTGAGAGACGAACACTCGCAGTACATACCTCTAAACCGGGCTCGACCGCGTTAGAGTAAGAAAATAGGCCTCAGTTTGACTTGCGATGGGTAGGGCGTGGTGATACAAAAAACATGCTTCCTGCTTGAGTCCTTGGACTTTAAGCACCAGATGTACGCGCTAGAACTCTAGGGTGTTCATCTGGCCCCGGCTGAGACCTGAGTTTCAGTTTTCAATCGGGGAGTCACCGCTGGCTCCAACCACTGCACATTCGTGCACACCGAGTGACTCGACTACAGTCGACTTACTCAAATCCTCGAAGTGAGACCTGTCGGGCAACTCTCAAGCTGCTCGCCTGATGACGTGCGCCTTTCCGGCCGGCCATGTCGTGAAGTCAATCTGTGGATGAAGACAACCTGGTTGGCCAGGAGCAGCACACCGCGCATAGCGTGGTTCGAGCGCCCTGGCATCCGCCGGCGCGTCCTCTAACCCAACCTGGGGCACATCATGCCCTGGGCTTGAGTGCTCCCTTGGAGTTCTCATGGATAAAGACCTTCGAAATCGCTTCATCGAGCAGGCAAGGGCGGTCCGCCAAACCTTCGGGGATGGCGAAGACCTCCATGCCGATCAAGCTGGTCTATCGCCTTCGGTCCGCCAAATGCTCCGGGAAAGTATGGAGCGGCACGAAGCCCTGACCGCCTTGTACAACGAACTGGATCGGGTTGGCGTAGGGTTGATCCTCAAACATTGGTCCGGGAACCAATGGGCGCTGGTTCTTCCTGATGCCTCAGAACCCGGTAAATTCCGCTACCAGGCTTTCGGTCTGCACGGCTGGATTACCCATCACACCTGCACAACTCTGGACGAAGTCGTATCAGACGCCTTCTGCGCCGGTTTTCGTATGGTGGCATCTCCAGATACCCTCGATCGGGTTGCATCTACGGTCGAGTGGAAGAAAGGGTGCGAGCGCCTGGAGTTCATCACGCGGCACAATTGCGGCGAGATCAGCTACCGGGAAATGCTGGATCAGTTCCAAAACATCGACGCCAAGTACGCATCCGCTGCTTGATTGTCACCAGCTGGCCTTTCGGTTTGCTGGATTTCAAAGTTGGAGCCAACAAAAACCCCGCTACCTTCACAGGTGCGGGGTTTTCTTTTCTTGGCTGATCGACCAGATCAGTTCATGCCGAACTTAGCGACGTCCACGCCCATGCAGTAATTCAACGCTCGAGCCCGTGCGGAATCTTTGTGGGTGCTAGCCAGGTGGTCGACGATGTAATTGCAGTCATCGAATGCCAACGAACGGGCTTGGCTTGCAGTCAAGGGAGTGGGCTGCGCGGATACCTGGCCATTCAAGGACGTGGGAGTTTCCGACGTAGCGTGGGAGCTGCAACCGGCAGCGATGGTAAGGGTTGCCATTACGGCAATTCGACGTATCAAGGGGGCCTCTCTTTGCCAGGATCTGGCGTCACCAGTGATGCGTCCAAGGTACAGAAGCGTTTGAGCGATGCACGTCAAGTTGACCCTGTGAAATTCTGACAGCGGTTCTGGCACAGCCCTTCCCTGCTGATACTGGGCCTATCCCAGACAGAGGACCTCCCCATGCAATACGCTCAATCCAACCTGCTTTCCTTCCTGGCCCATGCTCCGGTTGCGGTTACTACCAACCTGGATCACGGAACCGAGACACCCTCAGGGCACATTTTGATGAATGCAGCTCGCCCACTACTGGGCCAGACCACGTTCCAAGGTGACTTTCTCCGCGGCCGCTTCTACGCCACGCTAGACCCGGAAGACAGCATCTCTGAGGTTTTTGCAAGGGAGAACCTGAAGCTTGATGGCAAGGTCGTCTTCGTAGTCGACCGCGCGACCGCGACTGAACTCATCCTGGATGGATGCCGCTATCGCAGCCAGTACATGGCCATGGAGGAAGAAGAACGCTGGTCGATTCTGCGCGATCGAATTTCCGATCTGCAGGACATGCCCCTGGCTGGTTTCATGGACAAACTGGCCAAAGTCAAGGGCAGTGCCACTGAGAACCAAACCCAAGCAGCATGATGAAACGGGGCTACCTTGAGTGGCCGTTTTTGAAGGGGCGACCATGCACCAATGCTGTATGTTCGTCCCTGTGGAGATCAGAAACACGGAGCCAGTTCTTGAATCGAATTGCACATCCTCTGGAGTTGCACGGCACCTTCTATGGACTCATTACCGATAGCGTAATGGTTCGTATCGTCGCCAAAGAAATATCAGCGGCGCACGCCAGCACTTCTCGAGAGCAGAAGAGCGAAGAAAACACGCCGCCGCCTACTCCTCGCAGAGAGCCCCTACGCACCGATCCTGAGAGCGCCAGCCACTCTCCACTAGACTGAGACAGTCTCACATCACGAAAATGTAGGGACCGCCCAAAGGGCGGCCCCTTTCGCACTCCGATCTACTTAACGGCCGCCTCTTTCGCCGGAATCTTTGCCGGCGGCGGGACGCACTTCGCCCGAGATTGATAGCCCGACATATCCATGATGGCGTTGAGGACCGTTACGCATTCGGCCTGGCTTTGGTACGGGGTAACGGAAACGATGGGGTACTGCACTCCTGCTGGAGTGCCATAACCACCTTGTAGAAAGGTGACAACTACCAAGGTCCACTTCAAAGTCTGATCTCTCCTTCGCGATTACAGTTCGCCTTAAGGAAGTTAACGACCTGAATTCCAGAAAAAAGAACACCTTGTGTCATTCCATAAGGGGGTTCTGGCACAGCCCCGCAGGCGTGAGGATTACTCCACGTTCCCAGAAGGAGAATCCCATGTTCCATACCAACCAGCTCCAAGCCCTATTCGATCAACTGGAAGCTCTCCAACAGTTCGACCTGGAGATTCTGCCCGCCTACCTGAAGGCCGTGCTCGTGAAGGTCAACGAGGAAAGGCAGAAGCTCATCACCCTGGATCAGCGACTGATGATCGGTGTCCGCGATACCCGTCATTCCACCGACTACTACCCGGTGCTCGTTCCGCGCTCTCGTAGCTACGGCGACGAGGACTTCAAGGGCACTTTTGACACCTCCGCCGATACCAGTGAGGACTACACCTACGTAGTCGATTGCGCCGGCACGAAGGTCGATATCATTTCGCGGGAGGGTGAGGCGTGAAAGATCTGCCATATGAAGAGGTCAAGACCTCTCTGACCTCCGGCGAGTCGATTCCTGCAGCAGTAGTGCAGGCGTTCCGGATAGCTCTTGCGGGCCTTCGCCCGCACCTGGCTGCGCAGGTGTATATGAACCTTAGCCAGGCTGGTTGTATGGACATCGAGATCGCAGCGATCGCAGGCCGATCATTGCGGCATGTGAAAACCTTACTTGAGTTTTCCAAAGCACCGACTGGGCTGGTGGAAATGGTGGCCAACCGAAAAGCGTCCATTGCCTCAGCACACAAGGCAATGCGTGTTGCTGAGGCCACAGGCCAGGACGTTATGGCTGTGATTCAGGAAGCGGCTCAGGAGGAAGACAGACAGAGGAAGCCCCGCAAGGATCGCCCTGTCGCCGCGGCAAAAGCAGTAGTCCGTACGCTGCTCAAAGCGAAAGTACCGAGCCAACTCCGCGCCGGCATTGCCGGTGGCGCAGAGGTGGTTCAGATCCGCACGAATGATGCGCAGCGATTGCTGAACGCCCTCGAACAACTATCTCCGACGACAAAACGCCGGGCCTAATACACGGGAGAGGCAGCATGCCTTGGATCAGCGTACTCATCGCGCCAGCGGCCACAAACACCGATCACTACACGACCCGATCTGAAGCACTTCAGGGGCTATTCAAGGATGGAACCCAGGCAGTCGTCAGGTGGTATCCCCCAGATGAAGATGAGTGCTCCGGCCGATGGAAAACCACCTGCTCGTCAGCTTGGGATGTGACCGAGCAGATCACTCACTGGCGAGACCTCTTTCCACCGAGCTTTGAAAGCATGAAGGGGTTCTTTCTCGAAGGTGAGCAGCTCCGCTGCCTTCAATCCATCATGCAGGGCCTATACGGCGATGGTCGAATTGTCACTTCTGATGCGCGTCGTGACCTGGCTAATCGCCTTCACCAACTGATTGGCGTTATCCAGGCGCAAACCATTGAGATAGACGTGTAGCCTCGGCATCTCGCTCCACTTTAAGGAGAATGCTTGCCCGCCATCGTTCCTTTGGTGAGCCTCAGTGTCCGAAATTCCGGACCGACAAATGGCATTGAATCCCCCTCGATGTTTGCGAACATATCGAACTTCGGATGGCCCTACCCAATATGGGTGGGGCCAATGGATAAGGAACATTGCCAGTGCCCCTCTCTGCCTCCCCTGCCCCTATACCTTCTACGTCCGCTGATACCCTCCGCCTGACCGCCCCTCGCCTTATGCGACAACGCCGCTGGCGAGATGACAAACGGTTCCAGATGCGTCGGATCGTGATTCTGAAGAACCAGGACGGCGAGATTGTTGGATATAGGCCAACGATCCAGCAAGGCACGAAGGAGCATCGTCGAGACTATTACCAGACCTTCAAGATCACCCCCGAGGTCTCCCTCAGCGAAGCTCTACGCGCAGCTATGGATTGGCGTGATTTGACAGAGAAGAAGCTAGGCATCGATCCAGGCAGCCATAGCGCCGCGTGTTCTTCCAAACCAATCGCAAGTATTTCCTTGATCGTTTCCCAGTCACCACCCTATCGCGCGCACTGGGCAACCAATCAAACCGCCGACGGCGCCCCTAAAATCAGGGTCAGCATTGGCGTTCGAAACTACCAAGATGCTTACGAGGAAACGGTGCTTCGTCTGGCCCAGCGCGAGGGAATTCCGCCCCCGGAGCAAATACCCCTTGCTCCCCCTCCCCGACGTGACCAGTACCGCAGGATGGTGAAAGCAGGCCTACAGGACATTCCGAAGCCGCTACCCGCACGATCGCGTCAGAAATGTAGGCCCTGAATTTCCGGGATACATTTTCACTGGAATGGCCGGGGGAACCCGTTAGCTTTTTGTAGAAACCCTATTCTCGGAAAGCAAAGATGCCCTCCATGCAATCTCTTATACGAATAGCCTTGGTGATGTCCCTCACACTGATCGCCGGCTGCGACAACTCAATTGTCGGTGCCTACAAGGCAACGATGGAATCCGAAGGAGGCCAGGCCAGGACGGTTGGTATTGCGGTGATCCAAGAAGGGAATATCAGCGCCGATGGTCAGGACGTAAAGGTGTCCAGCTGGAGCAGAGAATCTGGATCAATTACCGCCCTCGATCAAGAAGGCAACCGCATCGTTCGCTTCGAAATCCTGGAGAATGGAGACCTCACCCAAGACACTCCGGCAGGAAAGCTGACCTTCAAACGGTTCGACCTGTAGTGCGCCAGATGAAGATCAGAAACTTGGCCGGGAAGGCTCTTGGCGCAGCCTTTAGTCTCGGTCTGATGTTCAGTCCTGCTACCGCTGGCGCATCGATCAAAGTGCTCCAAAGCACATATCCTGATGGAACCGCCGCGCCCGCAGAACTGTACCTTTCAGGCGAAATAACCACCTCGACCAAACAGGAGATGCTGGCCGCCCTCGACCAGATAGGCAGGAAGGTGCCGATGCTCTACCTGGACTCTGCAGGTGGGGACCTGGTCGCAGGAATGGAGCTGGGTGAAGCGATCCGGCGCAGAGGCATCAACACTTCGATCGGAAAAAGCAGTGGTAACTATGGCAAGCCTCTGCCCGGGATCTGCTACAGCGCTTGCGTCCTTACATTCAGTGGAGGCCACTTCCGGTTTGCAGACCAGAACGCCCGTATTGGCATCCACAGGTTTTATCGCCGGACCACCTCGACGTCAGACCTGGATGTCGGGCAGGTAGTCAGCGCTGCCATCACCAGCTACCTGATCCGTATGGGGGTCAGCCCTTTGCTGTTCGAAAAGATGGCCCAGGTCGGTGGCGGCAAGATGCAGCTTTTACCAATTTCTGAAGCCTCTGGCCTGTCATTGGTGAACAACGGGATTCTATCGCCCCAGTGGGGGATCGAAGGCAAGCAAGGAACTGTGTACCTCAAGGGGGAACAGGAAACCTGGAACGGTACCGGCAAGCTGATCGTCACCTGCGCGAGTCACAACGGCGTCAAGATTTCCGCTCTATACGATGCAGGCACCAACAACCAAGAGATTTTGCGGAATGCGCGGAATTACACCCTGAGGGTGAACAGCCAGTTTCTCCCCATCCCTCATCTGCAATCCGCTCCCAAGATCAGTGGTGATTATCTGACGGCGACCTTCACCCCTGACTCCAGCATGATTTGGGATATGCAGTCCGCTGAACAACTTGGATTTGGCTTTCACCCCACAGGCTCTGACTCCTTCTACGGCTTCCTGATTGACGCCAGGTCCGAACGGGATCTGATCAGAAGTTTTGTGCAGCACTGCCAGAGTCGGGACTGATAATACTGCGGGTTCTGGCACACCGTTCAACAGCAGAGGATCACCTCACCCTTCAAGGCAAACTAGAGGTGATCCCATGCTCATTCCCTACGACCAGCTACAGCCTGAAACGCTTCACAACCTCATGGCCGATTTCGTGAGTAGGGACGGAACTGATGGTGGTGACGACACTCCTGAGGCCGTGAAGATCGAACGAGTGATGAGGGCGCTGAAAATCGGTGAGGCGGTCATTCTCTACGATGTGACCTATCAGCAATGTATTTTGACTCTCCGCTCCGAGGTTCCAGCCGAGATGCTTAAGGCCTGGAGCTGACGATCTACAGCAGTTCAACGGATGGGCTTCTGCCACACTCCTACCTGCCAGATTATGTGCGCATCCACTCTTTCCTGGTCGCTCAACAACTGGAGATCTCCATGTCCTCTCTCGCCCTACCTGCTCCAATCCTTGCTGGGAACCAGCGCTCGTATTCTATAAGCGCACTGTGGGAGGGGACCCCGGCCCGCACTAACGTTGATCAGGAGCGTCAGCTTTTGAACCTGGTGCTTCCGCCGTGGCAGCGTCCGCCCAGCTGGAACCTCGACCAACAGGTCCAATTTATTGAGGGGATTTTCTTGGGCCTTGGTACCGGGTACTACGTTATCAATGGGCGCGACTATGACGACCAGGGCCATGACAAGCCCATGTCTGGGTGGTTGATTGATGGTCAACAGCGAATCACTGCGATCGCCCGCTTCTTTCACGGGGAGATCAGCATCTTCGGGGGGATCTTCTTCCAGGACTTGAGCCTGGCTGACAAGCGCCGCCGCTTCAACAACCTGATCTTCCCCTGCATCGAGATGGACTACACCGATGACGAGAAGGTCCTGAAGGAGCTGTATCGCCGACTGAACTTCAGTGGAACCCCGCACACCGAGGCTGACCTCGAATTGCTCAACGCTTAACGTCCACCGAGCTTCAGATACTTCCCGTTATGGTTTAGAGCCGGGCCCGAAAATGCGGGCCTGGCTTTCGGTTGGGCCTCTCTGCTGATTCTGTAATCCTTGCCAGCCTATGGTTAGGAGCCCTTCTGCATGAGACGCTTGAGCATCCCCACCACCTTCCTGTTAACGCTCATCGCATCTGGCTGTACCTCCCAAGTCACACGGGAGGGAAACCCCTTCGACGAGCCTCTTGCGCGAGAACCACTCCAAGCACCCGCCGCGGAACCTGGTCGCATCCTCAAAGCATCACCGCGGCAAGTCCCTGCCGATTTGCCCGTCGCTCAGATCAGGCAGACGGCTGACATCGAACCCGACGTTCAGGTCTACCCTGCTGGTGCAGTTCCGACCCCGATTTCCTCTACGCCGAACGTTCCAGTTGCAGTAACACCGGCACCCGACTCCGGCCGTGAGGCGCTGGCCGAGGCGGAAAAGGTAGCTACCACCGGTGACACGACGGCAATGATCGAACTGCTGGAGCAAAGCGCCTTCAGGGGGAACATGGATGCCCTGTACCGGCTGGCCAAGGTCTACCAGAACGGAGAAGGAGTGCCAGCTAACCCTGAGCTCGCAGTGGCTTATCTAACCACTGCATCCGGACTTGGCCATGTCGAGTCTACCCGGGTGCTGGCCTGGGACTATCTACTTGGGAAAGGGGTAACCAAGGACATCCCATATGGGACCGCTCTGATGGAGAAAGCTGCAGAGACCAGCGTCAGGGCCAAACGGGAATTCGCCTTGCTGCTCAATAACACTTACCAACCCAACCTCAACGATCCATCCCGAGCAAAAGATCTCTTGAGTCAAGCCGCAGCCGCCGGAGACTCTGAATCGGCTAGAGCTCTCAGCATGTTGAATTCTGGCCTCAGCGTACCGCGCACGCTCGGCGCGTCAGCTTCCCTGGTGGTGCAGCCTCGTACGGAGGGAGACCCCGCGGATGTACGAGCGGAGTCTCTCAAGCAGAAGGCGTACAACGGCGACTTAGAGGCGATGTATCGGTTTGCCCTGGGGCTAAGCCTGGGGAAATACCCTTCAATTGATGGCCAGTTCGAGGCGTATTGCTGGTATGCCGTAGCTGCAAATCATGGACACGCAGAGGCAGCAGCTGAGCTATCCGCGCTGGCCGGAGTGAAGACCCTTTCGGAGCGAAAAAGCCCGGGCAAGCTGGATCAGTGCATCCAGGAAACGAACGAAGCTGTCGACCAGGGCTAATCATCCCGGCTGCTGGCACAGAACAGATGGGCGGATGATGACCCTGTTCCACGAGCAGTCTCGACTGCAACACATCCACTCAAACAAGGATCTGCTGATGAAAAAGTCAGAAATCGGAAAAGGTCGGTTCTACAGCGATGGCAAGGTTGGACTGCGGGAAGTGCTTGATGAGGGGCCTCAATACAAGCTCTACGCCGGCGTCGAAGATGAAGACTGCCTGCGCTTTCGCTGCCTGAACGCCAAGTCCTCCACCGACATCGGACAGGAGAGCAACAGCACCCGTACCTCTTTTGCCGCCTGGGCGAAACTGGAAATCCCTGCAGACCAGGTCCATACGCACCTGATCGGGCTTCGCGCTGACAAAATTGCGGGAAAGCTCACTGAGCCTCAGCTGCGGTTCGTGCGGTCCTTTGATAACGACCTGACTGAAACGGAATCAGTGGAGTGCGATCGAGAAGAGCATCGCGTTGCGCTCTCCTGCATGAAGAAGGGCATCGTCGCTGAGATGCCGGACCGGCTCGACTCTGATGATCGTTGTTTCGACGTCAAGCTCACTGCACTGGGCCTGGCAGTTATCGCGAATGTCCTGAGCTCTTCGAACCAGTAGAGGGGCTCTCCGACTGGGGCACCTTATGCAAAGGCGCCCCCCAGTCACGCCAGAATTCGTGCAGTGATCGGGAGCTTCGAAGCCCGTGCCTGCTCGGCTCCGGATTCTGTAAGTGCGAACCGGGAGACACTTTCGTCACTCCGCCGGCGCTCCAGCAGCCCCATCCCCTCCAATCGCTTGATTAATCGGCCCCCCAGCAACCTTTGATTTCTTGCTGAAGCGACTTTGGTCGAAACCAGCGTGCCTAACATACCGGCGTCCGTGATCTCACCACCTAGGTTCTGGATGACGGCAAGAGCGTTTCGATCCACCTCGGTGAGGGTTGCGGGGGCCTTGAACAGGCCACGTTCGATCTTGATCTGAGTGAGAGGAGTCATTCTGAAGGCACTTTGCTACGGACACCCCCGACTTTATCGAAGAAAGTTACTGATTCAACTCGAAATGCTGGTCTGCTTTCCAAGTGGTTCTGGCACAGCTCTCGGAACGTTCAAATAGCCCCGAAATTTCCTGGCTGACGAGGCTATTTGATGAATCGCAATCACACCCCCCAACTTTCGGACACCGTAGAAGGTGTGCTCTATGGCTGGAAGCACCAGGCTGGCCAGAGTCCCAGTTCCAGTACCTTCGCAAGGATCTGTCCCGGCCCGACGTTCACAATTCTGTCCGACGGAAAGATGCACAAGGTTGTCGACACGATCTCGACAGTTGAAGCCACGCCCCATGATGAGCAAGACCTGCGAGATGCGATATCTGCAGGCCAAGTGGAGATTTACCGCTTGGTGCGCGGGGCAAAGCGAAAGGTGCTAATGCATGCTGCCACTGGAAACCCGCTGAAATCCGGAGGCGAGGCGTGAGCAAGGCCGTTCAAGGGTGGTACCGAAGCCGGCCAGGCATCTATCAGCACGAGACAGGAGCGCGGATCTGGAGCCATACCGCGCCTTCCAAAGCCGGTAATCAGGCCCTGCAGTGGGAAGTACGTCTTTCCGATGGCTCGCGGCAATCGGGCTTCAAATCGATGAGTGACGCCATGCGTCTTGCTCAGGAATTCGATCCGGAAATACGGCGTTTCTGATGCGGTGAAAAGTAGCAAACTGACTTCACTGGATTATCAGCAACAGACCGGCGAACATTCGTCGGTCTTGCCATTGATGGCACGTAATCCCGAGGACCCCTATGAGTAATCTATCCCCCTTGCGAGTCATGCTTGTCGATGACTCCCGAACTATCCGAAAAACGGGCGAAGTCATGCTCGCTAAGGCAGGATGCGAGGTGCTTTGCGTTGTCGACGGGTTCGAATGTCTCGGCCGAGCTCTGGACTTTAAACCAGACCTCATTTTCATCGACGTCCTCATGCCGCGGCTCAACGGTTACCAGACCTGCCAACTGATTCGTAGCCGGGACAGTTTCAAGTCAGTTCCTGTGGTGATGCTTTCGTCGAAGGATGGCCTGTTTGACATCGCCTTGGGCAAAAAACACGGCGCAACAGACTACATCACCAAACCGTTTACCCAGGACGATCTACTCTCCGCGGTAAGGAAACACTGCCCGCAATTTGAACCTGAGGTTTGACACCACTCAGCTGGTGGCACCCCCTAACGCATTCAAGAATGGCTCCATTGTTCATCAATAAGGAGCCAAAACAGAATGTCGAGCAACTCGCGTTTATATCCCTACCACCCGATCTCGGGTGATCGTCTGGCCGGCACTTTTGAAGTGATCCCAGCTTGGGTTCCCCGTGAAATCCACAAGACAGGCGACACCATTACTCTTGAGGACGGTAGCGAAACCCTAGTGAACTGGAATGGCCAAGAGCTCCTGCAGATCAACAACCAGTTGGTCCTGGTGACTGAAGGTGGAGATACCTGCCTGAAGAGTGAGGCCATCTGGAGTGAGCAGGACACACAGCACATCGAGGTCTCCCTGCCTGGCCCGGCGTCCTCCTACCCCACTAACAACACGCTCATGCATGCATACGTGGATCTTCATGTTGCGGCATCGTGTGCACTCCATAATCTGCAGCAAGGTGACATCGAGGGCGCTTTGAAACAGCTGCAAGGGCAGTTGAACGCGATACTCGACGTGGACCGGCTAACTCCATAGTCACAGTGACCCCGCTTCGGCGGGGTTCGTATTTTCAGGCTGCACCTTGAAACAAGACTCACCCTGGTTATACCTCTGCTCATGCCGGACAGGTTGGCCCGGCGAAAGCCCAAATCAGTAATGTCGGTTTAGCGAAGGAGCTACCACATGATCACCGAGTCTTTCCTCCGCGTTGCATTCATGGCCATGACCCTGTTTGTCGTGGCCTGCGCTCTCACCACCACGCTCATGTTCGGTGAGGGCACCACCCTCAATCCGATCGCATGGTTCTGCATCGGCAGTCTTTGGATGGCGTTCACCCTTTTCGCGCTCCTGGTCGCCTGGGCCACTCATCTCCACCGCGCCCACCGTAAAGGCCACCCGGCTCCGGATCTGGCCCCAGCGGTGTAATTCCCCTCCATCTCCGGCTGAGTGCACCAGGGCCCTCCTGGGGATACTCAGCCGGGAGTCTCCATTCCAAGCCGAGCTTCTGGCACCTCACTGAACGAAGGATCATCACTCCCATGCAACGGGAGCCCGCATGAGCCTGAATCAGACCCACAACTACCTTTGTCAGCAAGGTAGCTCCAATAAGTTCTACACCTTGATGCTCAATTCCACCTCGGGTGGTTGGGTGGTCCTCTCGCATTATGGCCGTACTGGGACAGCCGGAACTCAACGGGTTGTGAAGTCCCAGAGCTCCTACTTCGCGGCTCTTGAGGCATTCGAGGCAGCTTGCAAAAAAAGGCTTGCACGCGGTTACGTGCTCGTGGGTACCGCTACGGACGCCCCAGCAGAAAAAATGCAACTCAAGTCCGAGATGACTGCTGAGGATCAAGCAGCAAGGCAACAACGACTTGACCAGCTCAAGGCCTTGCCAGTTCGGGCCGTTGAAATCGATCCAATGCGTCTTTGGTTGTAGTTGGGCTTCGCATCTGCGCGCCCCACTGCTTTCGCTACTACCGCAGCATTTCGGCTGATAGCCTTGGCGTATCGTGAATGAGAGATACACCATGACCAACAGAGGCTCGACCCTCAATGAGCGCATCGATCAGCATCTGAATGCGCTACGCAACACCCCTCACGGCCACACCTCAGGCCGCTTCCTATCATTCGTGGATGTTCCCGGCGACAGTGAAGGCAATGTGGAAGGTCCTGATCACATCCTCCGCATCCTGATGAATGACGTCGGGAACACCGTCGGTGAAGACTTCCTCAGTAATGTCGACTCGGTCCCTTTGGAGCAGTTTTGCCTCATGTCCGTAATTCGTAATGAGGGCACCGGCGGGATGCTGCGCTCCTTGCTCGACAGCTTCATGTCCGCATATGCCAATCCCGCTACCTCTGATGAGGCAATCGCCATCCTGAAGCGCCTCGAAGAGCTCAAAACTGTGCCAGTTCCAGCCTCCAACTAACAGGTTCTGGCACACCTCTTAGGACCACATCCTGCTCCTACAACTCGGGAGCGGGACACTCAAGCTGGCTCCTATGGATCTCAGCCCCGCGAGTCAATCAACTGCAGACAAGCATGAAGCCATGAACGAAATCTTCGAGTGGGTGGGTACGATTTGCGGAATCACCGGGGCGGCGTTGATCGCTAGTAACGTTCGCTTATCCCCTTGGGGATGGTGGTTGTTTTTGATCTCAAGCCTGGCCTTGTGCAGCTACGGCCTAATCGTAGGCGCTTACGGGATTCTCCTACTCAACCTTTGCTTCGTCTTGACGAACCTGCTTGGCATTGTGCGTGTCTGGCTGCCGTATATGCGTTCGCGTGGTCGGATCACAACCGTCCACTCCGAAATCCACCTCTGATCGAATGACACTCCCTGGGCGGCGTACCAAGAATTCGTAGATTTTTGAGGCACGCCGCTTCTGCCACTCGAAACCTGCACTTCCAATGGAGCCATCTTCAGAGGAGTGCACCAGCATGAAAAACACACGCTCTATTGTCCGGGCCCCACAGATGGCCCTGGATTTCAGCTTTCAGCTACCTACTCACGTTTCCATCAACAGCAGATCTCCAGCGCTGGTTCGCGCTGAAGAGGACGACCAGGTCCAAGCGCCAAGTAAACGCAGCGCCGGCGCAGAACTTGGTGACATGGTGGTTGACGACCGCGTGCTCTCCCAGGGGATCACGACCTGGCGAAGTCTGATCGATTTCGCAATCCGTACCGGACACACTGAACTCTATGAAAGCGAGGATGGACGACAAGGTCTCCGTCGGCCGGGTTTCCGCTATGCCCCAATTTCCCGGCTGCCGGAACGCGCCCCGGAGTATGTGAAAGACGTACTCACGGGTCGGCTCGCATCCTACTTGGAGCAGAAGAAGCTGCATCTGACATCGGCAAGGGTTGCCGCGGACGATACCTTCAAGGCCCAGGTGGTGTTGGATGGCTCAACCTTCCAGATCTCGATCTTCGAAGGACGAAAGCTTGATTCGACCTGGTCGTTCAAGCTTATGGATCTGCCGAGAACACCAGGACTGAAGGCCGACGATGAGGAAGCACAGCAGGCATTCGTCGCCAAAAGGATCAAGCGCATCCAGCGAGAGGGCCGTATCGCTGGCGGAGACGCTCGACTGATCAGCAAAGCAGTCATTCGAGCTGTGGAGTCGATCCTCAAGAACTTCGAGGTATCGAAATGACCACATCCACTGTCAATCACCAGGTGATCCAGCATCTCTTGGGGAGTGGTCACCCAGATCTGAAGTATGGCGGAGTAACCGCCGGTCTGGTCGCGATCGCGGCCGAGGAGGTTGCAGGTCAACTCCTTGATTTCGGATTCCGTCTCCATTCGGCTTTTCAAGATGGGTTGGCTGTAGTCCAGAACTACTACGAGCCACGTTCCGGCGCTTACATTCCAGACGTTGGGCTCTCAATCGGAATATTTGAATGCAAGGGATCTCCAACCCTGAAGGTGATGCTCAGGGTAGCCCCACCCTCTGCTGATATGCCTCCCGGGCCGGATGGTCTATTCGATCCAGCAATACGAGTACGGCGGGTTTGGTTCATGCCGCTGAATGATGCTGCAAGACCTTCAGACCTGGTTGAGTACCTACGCAAGTTCCCTGGCCAGAGCTTGAGGGCTGCAGCATGAGCACTCCGAGTCGCCCGTTAGTAACGCCTATAGACCTGGCTGCACTCCGTGAGGCGTTTCGGCTGAGCCAGCAACAGGTAGCCGAGATTCTGGGGGTTCATCGAACCACCGTAATCGACTGGGAGAAAGGGAACCAACCCAACTGGCTACACCTGGCCTGCCTGGGGATTCCTACAACCCTGGTGCTTCGCAGCGCAGTGTCGGCGCTCACTGCCGAGGACCTCATTTCAGCCCGCGGTTACTTGAACCTCGAGCAGGCCGAGCTGGCATGTCACCTAGGTGTTCACGTCCGAACGGTCCGAACCTGGGAGAGCAAAACTCCTCCCACCTGGTTACCGATTGCGCTCATCGGCCTTTCGCTGCAGTTACAGGCCCCCTTCTGGCACGCCCGCATCGCGACAAAATGAGCACAACCCAAAGGCACTCCGCCAGCGGTACAGCGAATAGGAATTCAAGAGCATGATCACCCTCAGCACCCCAAATGGCCCAACCGTTCAATACGCCAGCACCGATATTGCAGTGGCCATGATGGACTTCGCGCGGACACACATGACTGGCTACCTGGTCCAGGCGATCGAAGACCCAGAGGCCAAGTTCGGCATGCGCTTCGAAGCAATCCAAATCAACAACGAACTTACCTCCACCTCCACCACCATCACCGTGCACTGAAGGACACCGAGATGACACTGGCAAAAACCACCAGTTCGACGTTTACGGTTGACGTCCTGGGGGACCAAAAGGTGCCTGGTGACCTGATTCACCATGCCTTGATGCAATTTCTGGCTGACTTTTCCATCAAGGTCAACGAAGTCAGTACCCGGGAACTGGGTGTCGCTGAGACCTTGCTCAGCTGCGCTGAGCACGGCAGTGATCCGTCCTTCTTTGGTCTGCAGGTCGATGCCGACCGGCTGGACGAGACGATCCATACCCAGCTCGAGCGGTCGGTAACTAGCTCCCTCAATGAGGGGGTGTTGAGCCAGATCAGTTGGGTGCTGACCCATCGGGGCCCCGACGCTGCGCTGGACATTCTCGGTGAGCTCGAGATGGCCACGAATCATGCAGTAAGCAGTTTCGGCAAAGCGATGATTCGCGAGGTCTCTCTTTGGGTAATGCTCGAGGACAATCGACCTCTGTCGTTGATCTGGAGCCAGGCCACCATTGATGAGTATCAGAAAGCTCAGTTGGCGACACGAAATGATGATGTCGACATCGATAGCCTTTTGACTGATGTGATCCTGGGCCTGGTCGGTCAGACCGGAGCCACTATCTGCAACCGTACGGTATTCGAGCGGGTGCAGTGGCTGTCACAGGCCATCGGCCCGCAAGCCGCAAATGGTGTACTCGCTGACTTGACCCTTCTTACCTGACCGGGAGTTCACATGGCTCGCATCACTTTCATGACTGATCGAGTGATCAATGGAAAGAAAAGCTACCACGTGACAAAGGATGGCCCGTGTGTAGCCACCATCTACTACGTCGACAAGGCTGCTCTCAAGGAAAATGGCGGCGGGCTTAACCGACCTCATTGGGTCCTGAAGCATTTATCAGGAAGAGTCGATCGGCACCCCTCCCTTGCAGAAGCGAAACTCGACGCGGCCAAAATTTAGCCTGTCGATGGCTACGTGGCGGCACTGATGAGAATTCCAGCCACGTTGGTTGAGTTGAACTGATCAGTGCCATCGTTACTCTGGCTGCCTCCCCTGATAATGAGGCAACCCCATGTGGTTTAAGCATCTGCTTGCGTACTCCCTTACCCAGGACCTGCAACTCACCGCGGAGGTTCTCGAACAGGCATTGAAAGGCAAGCCTGCTCGCCCCTGTGAGAATCAGGAACTCACTACCTACGGCTTTACCGCCCCTCTGGGAAAAGGGCCTGATGCGCCGCTCGTGCACGCGAGTCAGGGCTTTTTCCTGGTAGCGGCGAAGAAGGAAGAACGCATCCTTCCCGGCAGCGTGGTAAACGATGCGGTCAAAGAGAAGGTCGAGGAAATCGAGACTGCGCAGTGCCGGAAGGTCTACAAGAAGGAACGTGATCAGCTGAAGGACGACATCATCCAGGCTTTCTTGCCACGCGCGTTTGTGCGCCGCTCCACCACGTTCGCGGCAATTGCTCCAAGTCTGGGGCTGATCCTGGTTGATACCTCCAGCGCAAAAAAGGCGGAGGACCTCCTTTCCACACTCCGCGAGGTCCTCGGGTCCCTCCCGGTGCGCCCGGTCAGCGTCAAGGTCGCCCCAAGCGCTACCCTCACTGACTGGGTTAAAACTCAGAAGGCAGCCGGTGACTTCCATGTCCTGAGTGACTGCGAGCTTCGAGATACCCATGAAGACGGTGGCTCGGTCAAATGCAAAGCTCAGGATTTGACCAGCGAGGAAATCCAACTTCACCTGTCCGCGGGAAAGTTGGTCACCCAGCTGGCGCTGGCCTGGTCGGATAAGCTGTCTTTCATCCTTGACGACAAGATGGCTATCAAGCGTCTCCGGTTTGAAGATCTCCTGCAGGATCAAGCAGAACAAGACGGCGGCGAGGATGCCTTAGCCCAATTTGATGCCAGCTTCACCTTGATGATGCTGACTTTCGCCGAGTTCCTACCAGCACTCTTCGAGGCACTAGGCGGTATCGAGGTTCCGCAAGGCGTCTAACCTAGAATGCCCATCGATCGATGGGCATTTTTCCAGGAGCACTGAATGTTCAGCCCCAAGCAGTTCGCAATGAACCATCTCGGTACCGACGAGCTACCTGACACCCTAGCGATGGAGCAGGTACTGGACCTTCTGCTAGCTGCCCATACCGCAGCAGGTGATCAGCGTTCTGACCTCGACGAGTCTCGCATCAGGGATCTGCGTAAGGCACTGGCTGACATCGAAAGCGCTACCAAGGACCCGGTCTCTGCTCTAGTGGCAAAGCGGGCCCTTACCAACGATGAGGATTAAGAGTCCATGACTCAAGACGTCACCAGAAACCTGTGCGCTCGGCCTGCGCTTGAGATCATTTCCAAAGGTCGCACGGAAATCATCGCCTGGAACCAGGTGGTTCAAGGACTGAAGGTCTTATTCAATTTCACCGGTATCGATGTCACCGAGTGGAAAGAGGCAGAACCGGACATGCTCGAACTGAGGCTTGAGCGTGGTAATCAATCCTCGATTATTTGGTTCAAACCTCTGGCAAGGGGTGTCACCGACATGCCGGTTTTTCCTGTGATGGTGGGTGCCAAATTCATGGCATGCAAACCGTCCGCCACGCCGCACGACGACTGTGAGATCACCTACTTCTACTTGCCTTGGGACTGCACGGCACAGGATCTGATCGATATCGCTTTCGGCGAGGTCACCTACCCGTGGATCGAGACAGTCCAGAACTTCTCAGCTGCCTACGCTATGTCAGCTCCCATCGAGCGCTTCCCTCGGTGTGCCCTCGTCATGCTGATGGATAGCAGCACGAAGGACGATCAGCGTGGCTCGGTCTACTTCAAGCTCTGGCATCAAACCGAAAACTCAGTAGAACTCCTGGAGCTGGAGCATACCAACAGTCCATTTTCAGCTGCTGAGCAAGCGAAGCAGCTTGGCTATTCCCCAACCGTCTACCGCTGCCACAGCGGTTGCATCGTCCCATTTCTACCCACCAGCGGATTCGATTTCCTATGAACATGCGCGCGGCCTTTGCCGCACTTTTGACTCTTAGTCCCATGGCAGCCGGCGCGGCGGATCTGCTTGAGTTCAAGAACCCGGTTTCTTCGGAACTGCGTGTAGAGGCTATTCTCTGCAAATCTCCGGAGTCGCTTTTCCTGCTTTACGAAGGGAGCACGCTTGCGATGAAGGGTGGCGGACAGAATGCGTTCCAGTCCTACTTCCAAGCCTCCGCCACGGCCCTGGAGAAAGCTGGCGAATGTGTTCTGGAAAAGGAACCACAGAAGGTCAAGGTGACGGCTATGGCCACACTGACCAACCCACTCAAAATGCCCGCCGGCGGCAAAGTCTACGGTCGGTTCAACATGAAGGGGCTTAACCGTGATGTGTATGCAATGTCGGAGGACCTGCCAGGGCTGACCGCCTACATCAACAAGGCGGTGAATACTGCCGACAAATAGCAACTTAAAATCGATGCGTACTTGATCATTTTGACGGGTCCGCACATTTACTGTCGCGCCTCCTATCCGCGCGGCTGCGAGGGGAAATTGAAAGTCTCTGCACTCCTTCATCGCTATAACGATAGCGTTGAGCGCCGTCAGTCACATGCACTTCAGCTCGACACCCAGATTCGACGGTTGGAATCATCCACCCGTCGTTCAGGTGGTCGGCTGGAAACCCGGCTAAGCCTTGCTCGTCATCGAAGGGACAACCTTGATCGAGAGCATCGTGCTGCAGCTGACTGGAAAACGACAGTCGCGGTACCGCTATTCAACATCCTGTCAAAGCAACTGGGTCGGTATTACCGCGGAACCATCCTTGCCGGGGACACAGCAGATTCGTTGCGAATCAGCTTTCGCCTGGCCCCTGATACTGATCAGATGGTTGGCCCCCGAGCACTCACAATCACGATGCAGCCGGAGGGTGCGCCGCTTAGGCTCTCGATCATTCGGGCCGTATGTGATGAGCATGGCCGGTGGCACGAGGAACACCTCTCCTCAGATACCCGTATCGCTGATTTGGCGTCTTGCATGATGGAAAAAGCCCGGCAGTGAGCCGGGCTTTTTTGTCGTATTTCTTCAATTTGGTGAGGGCTCAGATTCCACCCACTGCCTTACGGCTGGGATGCCATAGGCGTCTTGTTCGATCAAGTAGACGTTGGTAATCAGCTCACCCGGCTGCTCTACACACCCTTTTTCCGATGTGCATATCTTGGGGGCCTTCTTCACGTATGGCGTTTCCTGGCGGCACTCTATCGCTGACCACTTCGCCTTGCAGACGAACCCCTCTAATTTGAGGTCCTCGACCAGGTTACGTGTGGTTGAGCTCGGGCTCTGAATCCAACCCGCGGCGCACCCAGACACCAGAGCTGCCCAGATGATGAGATAAGAACGCATCAGATTACCGAGCAACATTTTCTTCCTGGATACGCTGATAGATCTCTTCGCGATGGACTGGCACATCTTTCGGGGCATTGATCCCCAAGCGAATGTGACCTTGATTGTTAGCCACCACGGTTACAGTGATGTCATCACCGATGTTGATGGTCTCGCCGACGGTACGGGTCAGGATGAGCATAGGGCACCTTCTTTGGTGGTTGATCCATGACTCACCTTAACGACTGAATAGTCCTGGTACCAGCAAAGAGGGGGGGCGGATTTCAGGACTGCGTTTTGACTTGGAATCATCCGCCCACTGGTTAATCTCGGCCAGTCATCATTTGCCGGATCAGCATGTGAAGCAGGTAATCCCCCACAAACGACTGATACTCATCGTGAGTTTCGCAGCCTCTATCGCGGCTACGATTGGTGCGATTCAGTACAGCCACACAACGCCAGGCGCGTTGCCGGTAACCACCTCCACAGAGTCGAGCGATGAGATCGTGAAGGCTTCAATTCAGGAGGATTTTCTGAAGGCCCCCGCCAAGTTCGACATCTCCACGGCGGCGAAAAGGCTGTCGGACGTCACCATCGAAGGGGGCTATCACATTTGCTCTCCTAAGGACGAGATAACGGCGGATCAGTACATCGACATCTCGCGCATGCTGGACACACAGCGCTCCCATGCTGTCGAGTTCAAAAAAGCGGTTGATCTCGCATTAAGTGCACCGGAAGGCGTATCAGATTGCACCTTCAGGGTGCTGACGCTGATCGATCGAGCAACGCCGTGAAGGGAAATGAAAAAGGGGCCTCAATTGGCCCCTCGGTCACTGGCAGCTTACTGTGCCCAGCCCTTGACAGTATCGGCGCCCCACTTCTCCTTCCACTCCTTCAGGGTTTTGTGGTTACCACCTTTGGTTTCAACCACTTCCCCGGTGTGAGGATTCTTGAAGCGCTTCAGCGTGCGAGCACGACGAGCACCTTTGCGATCGACTTTCTCTGGCGCTCGCCGGTCTGGATCAAGAATGGCGATGACGTCCTTCAAGCCTTTTCCGTAGGAGCCAAGGAGCTCATTCAGCTTGCCGTTGAACTCGGCCTCGGATTGGTATCCAGGGCTGTTGATGATCTCTTCTCGTTGCTTTTGAAGATCCTGGATCTGAGCTTCAATCGCTGCAACCTGCTGGACTTTCGAAACCATTTTGTACCCCTTCCTGTTGTAGTAAATGGCATGCCGCTATGGATGTAATCGAATCACAGAACGACTTGCTCACAGGCCTCGATTGTAATTCGCAATCCCTCTCGAGGAAAGAAACGGGAGTCGTAGCCCGTTTGAATAGCATCAGAAGCAAAGCTACTGGAAAAAGAATCCAGGAGCCTGCGGCATCATCAACCCTGCCCTTGTTCTCGGCATACCAGATCACTCTTGATGATAACGATCTGGGAAATCTGGTGAGCATTTACGATGCGCTTCCACGGTTCGCATGGTCTGGGAAGACTGTACGTTCAGTCGCCGAAATGACTATTGTTAAGGAAGGTACGATTAACGGGGAGCCGTTTCGTGTAATTCTTAAAGCCGTTCCAATGCAGAAACGGCTCAAGGTGGATGGCAAGCTATCTAAGCAAGTAGAAGATGTTGGTGTTTTCCCCGGCGCTCGTGAGGAGTTCGTTGAAGAGGCACTTCGCAAATTTTCAACTCAAGGCAATGCCAAATTTAACGAGGCTGAGTGCTCTGTTCAATTTACTCTTTATGAACTACAGAAAGAGCTTCAGTCGCAGAAGCATACTTATACGTACGCAGAGCTCCGGGAAGCCTTAGAAATCCTCAGCGAAGCTCCTCTTACTATCCAGACTCGGACGGCGGATGGCGAGGTGATTGACATTAAATCGACCTACCTTCCTTTCCTAGCTATTCGTAGTAGAAATAAAAGAAGCTCCGCATACGTGCAGCCCTCTCCGGATGACGACCCTGAGAGTTCAGTGCTTTGCAAAGCTGTTCTTCACCCGCTTATTTCAAGAAGCATCGCAAATGGTGATTACCGGCTTTATCAATACACAACATCCATGGGGCTTACGAATGGCATTGCTCGTGTCCTATACAGGATGCTTTCCTTCAAATGGCGAAACGCATCTCCAAGCCATCCGTATACTTTTTCACTGGTAGATTTCTTATCTAACACGGCCCGAGGACTTTCAAACCGCATGCCGGAAGACTTTCGCGCAATGAACATTGCGTTGGAGCAGTTAGTTAAAGAGAAGGCTATCCAGCGTTACGAACACACCAAAATTGCCAAATCAAAAGGGAAAGGAGCAAAAGACTATACCTACAAACTCTGGCCTACTAATGAGTTTGTTTCCACTATCATCAAAGGGCACCAAGCGGAAGCTCGTCGAGAAATCCAGTTGATGGCAAAGCGGGCGCGTTGACCTGTCGTCTGCCGGCAGCTCACCTGCCGGCACCTCCGCTGGACCTTCCACTACTCAGGTTTAGTCCACGTTTCTTCCCCTGGGAACGACCTTCTGGCACCAATTCTTCTCTTAGACAATCTGCCTATCGCTCAGGAGGTAAGTAGATGTCGGCCGCGCCATCCCCCGCACAAACAATTGCTAGTGCTCGTGAATGTGGGGCACTAGCACCTTTAAACCGCAAGAAGATTCGCGCTCAGTTTGGATTGGTGGACGAGGTCACTGCAGACCATGTCCGTAGGGCGACAGCCCTACTGATCGAGCGTATTCAGGACTACTACACAGTTGTCCAGTACACCGGACCAGGCTACGTATATGGCCGCGTGGACAGTGAATGGCCGTCCGCCCTCTACGCAACACCACAGTTCAATTCCATGGAAGGGGAATGGAGCCATAAGGAAATGTCTCCTACTCATCCGACTTGTACCTCAGAGCGGCTGTTCAATGAAGCGGGATGGCTTTGCCTCGACACTGCTTGTCGGGTTGCGGTGTATGAAATGTGCCTAGAGGTCCCTGAGGCCAAGATGGTCTTGGAGCAGGCCCGATATGCAATCCTGAGCATGTGCAATGATCGCGCATTATCAGAGACGGACTGGAGAAGCTCACGACGCAGGATCGGTACCCGAGGCATACGCAAATTGCTCGAGCGATTGGGCTCGGTACTTCACCTCGTCAACATTGGGATAGGGTCAGTCAGACCGGTTGTTATGGCTCCAGGTTCGACGCTTGCCGGTCTCAAACACATTACCGACTGGTCGATGGGTTCTGAGCCAGGTCGAATGACTGGCCACGTTAGTTGGTAGCCAAACCTTAGTGCATCCCTATTGAGGTTTGGAACATGATTCCTCCTTTCTCCCACTCCTGGTTTTGATCCACCATCACTTCCGGACTCATCGAGCACTGAGGTTTAGTCCACGATTGATGTTTGGTCAGCCTTACGGGCCAGCCCCGGGACACACTGAGGTTCACCCCACGATATTGGCCTGGACCCGCGCCAGGCCAACGTCGCACACGAAGGCTCCGTCCATGATTCTGGCCCCGGCCCGCAACCAGCCCCCGGCGTACACCGCGGCTTCGTCCACGATCTGGACCATGACCTGTATCTCGGCCGCCGCCAGCACCGAGGCTTCGCCCATGATCTGGATCTGGGCCCGCGGCCCGGCCAACGGTGCGCACGAAGCTTCCGTCCATGATTCAGGTCCCGGTCAGCCTCCGGCATACACTCAGCCTTCGTCCACGATTTGAGTCATGCCCTTTACCCCTTCCGCCGGCGGCGCCGAGGCTTACCCCACGGTCCAGTACCGGGTATGTAGCTCGATACCCTGCGCTAATGAAGGCTCCTACTACTCAGGTTTCGCCCACGATTCCCCTTCTTTCTCGGCAGCATCACGTATGCAGTAACCAACCGGATAAATTTCCCAGCGTGGGGGCCCACCGAAAGATACTGAGGTTTACTCCACGATCCCCACTGCTCCAGCGATCGATTCCTGATCCGCTCAACCGGGATAATCCGTCCTAACCGGTTTATCCAGTAGTCAGGTTCACTCCACGGTTGTACTGAGGTTTGCTCCACTCAGGGGTTTTATGGGGTACTTATCTACAGGGCTAGGGTCGATAAAGCCGCTCGGCTACTCAGGTTTCCTCCACGTTTCGGGATGGCATAGTCAGGTCTGCTCCACGATTCGATTCTATACAGTGAAGGTTTGGTCCACGATTCTCTTGAGGCCGACCAAGCATAGTGAGGATTGGCTCATGATTCTAGGCAGGTTTGCCTCACGATTCTTCGCTCAACCCCTTGTTTCTAAAGGGATTTACGAGTCTCTCCTATATTCTTCCTTTTTCCTTATATTTCCTTTGTCTTGAGGGTTCTGGCACAAGCAGCATCATGAGGGAATCCACCTACCAATTCAGGAGGTGAACCACATGCCCAACAACAGCCAGAACTCCCTCACCAGCCGGGCAAAGACCTGGCTTTCTGCTCCACGAACTCTCGAGGAAATCCAGGACGCTCATTTGAGGCTGGTCAAGAAAACCCAGAAGGATAAGTCGATCGACCCGCAGGACGGTCGAACAGCTCTCGAGGCACTGATTGAAGGGTACGTGGACGCTGGCGGTGAAATGTTCGATCTGTACCAAGCACCGGAAGAGCACCAGGGTGCCCAAACCGACAAAGCGGCCGTGACGACGGCCTCGGTGATAGATCTGTCCCCGCTTTGTCCTGACGTTCAACCAACTCCACCTTTGACCATGGAGGAGAAAGCCAAGGCAATTCAGAACATCCGAGCAATGCTTGCCCGGCCCAGCCAGGTGTCGCCCCAATGAACGCTCTAGGTCAAGCTCAGCAATGGCTGCAGAGTGAGATGCCATCGCCAGATGAAATCAGGCAATCCATCGACAACCTCTGTCATCAACTCGCAGGTTGCCAAAGTCTCGAAGGACAGAAGGACTTACATGCCGCGATACAATTGCTGATGAAGCAATTCGGGGAGAGTCCTCCAGAGGTGTCACTCCCTGACGTTCCCGCGCCTACAGCTCAGCTCGATATAGGAAATCTCATACCCAATGAAGATGGGGAGGAGGCTTCACTGACCCCTGAAGAACGTCGAGCTCGCTTCAACGCGCTCAAGGATGAGTTGGCAAGACCGTTTTAGGGTACGGCCTGCTTTCGCCCTTTGAGTGGCTCCGCCGGCAAAGCAGGCACCACCTCCGCATCGACGTAAATGTCTGCGTCGAAGAACGCGACGACTTCCTTTAGCTCAGGTGACCGAAGGAGATCCGCTAACCCAGGATGGTTACTCGTGATCGTCTTCCAAGCGTCCTTCCTACGGTTATCGGGTAGTCCTGTAAGGCGCACATACTTCTCTCCAGCTTGCACCGTGGGCACAGAAATCGTCGTGAGCCAGGCCATTTCTTGCGGAGTGCTCATGTCCCCTCCTCTACGGAAAACTCCGACTCTGACAGCCCGTCAGCCGCATTCAAGCCAATCAGCAAGCCTGGATTTCAAGCCCGCGTTTTGGCGTGAATCCATATGCTGGATCGTTAAAATCGTTCTGGTTTCGGAAACCAACAATCCAGGAGCGGGCAATTCCGCCCTGGCACTCGAAAAGGACCACTATGCGAATCATCACGCTCGTTCCTCTCGCTGCTCTGGCCGTAGCCTTGTCGGGTTGCGCTAACAAGGAGTTGCAAGAGACCTCCTACAGTTACGAATCGAAGGCTCACTCCGGGACTGTCCAGGTTGTCGAGCGTACTGATGGTCCTTCGGATCAGTGCCCCAAATTTTGGCGGGATGGGGAGCCGTATCAACCGACCGGGCTGAAGCAAATGACTGGCTTCCGGCTGAAAGTGAATCTCCATAGCGGCTCGGATTCGAGCCACGGTCAGGACCTGGACTTCGTTCTGCCTTCGAACAATGGGCATCAGGTAGTCATGAAAGACTTTCAGAAGGAGCGGTCTTGGCTGCTGGGTGTCGACACAAATGGGCTGGTGAAAACAGGCGAACTTTTCCATTACCCCGAAGGATTCTTCATCCGTGCTGCAAGCCCTCAGATCTCGGACAACACGATCAGCTTCTGCCTCGGGGTGGATCGGATGTACGTACCGCAGGCTGACCTGAACAGCAGCACCAATCCACTGATCCGGTTGGATCGCTTGAATATTCGGTTTGCCGGCGAGAGTGGTGAGGTCGTTCGGTATGACTTCGGGACAGTTGATCCGATTCGGGTGACTGTGTCTGCGGAGGCCCTATGACCCAACTCGCTGCGGCGACAAAGTCGGTTCTGCAATTTGAAGGTAAAGCACTGGCTTGCCCGTTCAGCAAACTGACTGCCAATGAGCTTCTGGAGTACATCCTGGGCTACTACGAGAGTTTGCACCCAAGCTTCATCCGCATCGAGTACCCGGTAGGCAAGGAGGAATTCCTCTACAACATCCTGAAGGATGGCTATGGGTTGGCACCAATTACCAGCTGGGGACCTGCCCAGGTGGAAGTATTGGTGGTCTCAGCCGAAGACCTGAAAGCAACCCCCAAAGACCAGCTGGACCATGACTCGTTCATGGAACAAGCGGCCTGGCGTCTCATCACCCGCACCTTTGCTGAAAAACTGTGAGGACCTCAGTGATCAAGCGACTTCTCCCCTTGCTTCTTGTAATTGCTGGCAGTGCCGAGGCAAGCCAAGCTCAAGTCTCTGTCATCGTGGGTACCAATGAGCCGGAGGTGTTCATTGTGCCGTTCGACGGCCAAGCTCACGAGCTGGACATCCGTGATTCTCATCGCTACCACGCTGCATTTGTCGACCCGGCGACGAAGCGCGAAATCTGCCGTGATGGTGAATACAAGACGGGACTGGTGCTGAAGCTGCGTTCGCTTCCGATCGAAGGAACTGAACAGCCGATCGAGGTGTTGGGGATGGTTTCCGCTCTCAGCGCCATCAATGACGGCGCAAAACTCAAGTGCGGGACCAATCAGGAGGTCAAGCTGACGAACACCGCCTTGTCTGACACTGTTCGGCTGCAGCCCAACAAGACCAAGCCAATGGTCATAGACGGCAAATGGACCGTCTTGCTCAAAATGCAGCGCTGACCTAAACGGGAGGGAATCGAGATGACTTGGAGCTATTTGCGTAGAGACTTCCTCCCTCCCCTGGCCATTTGCACTTTTTGTCGTCGGCCATTGCACAGTGAAAAGGGCATCGTCATCACCGATGAGGTCGGTACCGAAGCTTTCGCTGGCCCCAGCTGCGCTAAGAAGCATCTGGGGCAGCCGGAAGAGCGGCTGCTTGATGTATCGCGCCTGGCCCTACTGGTTGTGGCTGACGAACCAGCGCAGCACAACGAATCGGCCCCAACACCGGCAAGTCCAGCTCCAGAGATAGGGGCTGGAAGTTCACCAACCTCTAGCCCACAACGCCCTCCTCTCCCGCCCATAGACGAGGTAGTGCAATACGTTCGCCTCCGATGTGAAGCAATGAACGGCTTCAAGTTCGCTGTATCGAAGGTGTTGAAGCTGGCTCACGACGAGTACAAACAAAGCGGAGAGATCGAAGATGATCTCCGCAAGCAGATCGGCGGCGCTATGCGTAACGCGGCGGCCAACAAATCGGTCCTGAGCCCAATCAACGTCAAACGCTGCATTGGCCTCAACCACTGGCTTGTGGAGGCGGTTCAGCACACGAATAAGGATCGACGCGAGTTCCTGGAGCAGATGCAAACGCACCTCCACCGTTTCTGGATGCTCACTCCAAAGCAGATGGCCGCGATAAATCGTTGGGGCGAGCACATCCGGAAGCGAATAGACGATTTCCCGCTCCTCGATGAGGAAGCGTTCTCAGGCGTCACCCTTCCCGAGTTCATGCAACGGAATCCATCCAGCCGCCGATAAGTTCAACCCTCCATATCGGTTTGGAAGCGGGGACATCAAAGCCCAAGCCGCTAGGCCCTGCCCTGCGGAAAATAATTGCGGCCCGGTTCTGCCACACACCGATACCCCTGAAAGTTTGCCCATCGCAAACACACAGAGGCACTCACCATGACCGCCGTGATTCAGCACATCCCCACCCAAGACGCAGCCTCCGCAGAACAGGCCGATATGCAGCATGTAGCTGTTGCCCGCATTCGCCGCAACCCTACAGTCGATCCCCGTAAGGGCCGGAACACCGCTCTCTACTCTCAGATCAAAGAGAGCATCCGTCAGCATGGGGTACAGCAGCCGATCATCATCCGCCCGGTTGATGAGCCCGAGTTCGACTATGAGGTAGTCGCAGGCAACACCCGCTGGCAGGCTTCCGTCGATCTGGAACTCCTGACAATCCCAGCGATCATCCGTGACCTCACTGAGGCTCAAGCACGGATCATCGCGGCCATCGAGAACATGCAACGTGCGGATTTGACCCCGATTGAAGAAGCACAGCATGCCGTTGTTGTTCTGGCTGACTGTGGCAACGATCACGCGGAGGTGATGAAGCTGCTTGGCTGGTCCCGTACCCGCCTCGATAGTCGGATCATGCTTTCCCGCGCCTGCCCGGAAGTCCGCGATGCTCTGCTGCAAGGTCAAATTAAGATCGGCCACGCTGAATTGCTGTGCCGTCTGGTGGAAAGCGAGCAGGCGCCCATCCTGGCCAAGATCATCGATCAAAACCTGACGGTTAAAGACACCCAGGACCGTCTCTTTACGATTGCCCGCGATATCTCGTCCGCTCGCTTCGATACCAAGGACTGCGCGTCATGCCGCCACAACTCGGCTGCTTACGTGGACCTGTTCGATACCTCAGTAGCCGGTGCCAAATGCCAGAACGCCACCTGCTGGAATCAGAAAGCTAGCCAACTGATCGAGGTCAAACTCATCGAGGCCCGTGACGAGTTCGGGGTAGTGCATACCGACCTGACACTGCCAAAGGACGGCTATGTCCAACTGGAAGCGAAAGGGCCGAATGGCGTTGGTGATAGCCAGATCACGGCCTGCCTGTCCTGCTCCAACTATGGGGCCGTCGTGAGTACCACAGCGGGTCACGAAGGGACCGTTGCAGGAGGCTACTGCTTCGACCGTAACTGCAACAAGGACATGCGTGAAGCCTACAAGGCCGCACTCGCAGAAGCGGCTGGGCAGCAAAACACCCATGAGCCGGCTAACAATCGCTCGACTGAACCGCTGTCCAAAACTGCCTCGGCCACCACTCCGGCATCGAAACAAGCTGCGGGCAAGAGCAAGGACAAGCCTGCACAACCGCAGGCGTTGAAAAAGTCCATTCGCCGTGAGGCATTCAACCTCTATGGCCAAATGGGTTCCAAGGCAGTTCAAGGCAATCGCAGACTCGCCTTGGCCATCGCCGTCGTCAGCATGTACCTGGAGATGCGCAGCAGCTTGCCTCACGAGCTGGCCAACCGGATCAAGAAGAAGCTGGGCATGCCTGAAGCCATGCTGGACAGCAGCCGCTGCAATGTGGAGGTAGAACTGGCCAAGCTGGAGGAATCAGAGCTGCTGGAGCTGCTGACCAATCTCGCCTCCTGCACCACCTTCCGTAACGATAGCGCCGACTCTTTCGAGAAGTCGCTGCCGGGTAGTCAGTCGATTGCCTACATCAAACATGAAGGCATGCAGCCGGTTGAACATTTCCAGATGAGCGAGAACTACCTCAAATCTCTGGTGAAAGCGGGAATTATCGCGGACTGCAAGCGCTCGGGATTCGAGGCGAAGTACAACGAGGTCCACGGCGACAAGGCTTTCGTCAAGCTCTCGACCGAGAAAACAGACACCCTGATCAAAGCGGTACTGGAATTCAAAGAATTCTCTTGGGCCGGGTATCTCCCCGAAGCATTTGAGATTTCTGTTCAGGCCGGTTCTGGCACACGTCGCTCGGCCTAACAATAACCTCATCGAAACCAAGGAGCCGCTCAAATGAACACCTTCTTCACCGCTATCAGCCAGGCGCTGACCGACAGCAACAAACGCATCAACATCGACGTCTCCGGCCTCGAAGGAGGCCGTGTGAAAGTGGTGCTGAGTGCAAACATCGGCCCCACCCCTGCAAAGGCTTCCGAAGCCGAGATCAAACTGCGCGCAGCCATCGCCAAGCCGATGATGCTGTCGGGCACCCCGGAAGAAGTGGAAACCGCGCTGTTCGAGCGTGTCCGCAGTCATGCGGAAGTAGTGAACCACGGCATGTCCGCCCTGGACGAAATCCGCAAGCTGAGCGAGGCGGCAGTGCAAGCATCGAAGCCTGCTCCTAGCGCACCCACCGCCGCGAAAGGGAACAGCGCTGCAGCAGAGGACGATAGCGACGATTCCGATCTGGAAAGTGGCTCTGAGCCGGCAACCAAGCCGTCCGCCTCCCCAGCTCCGTCCCAAGCGGCGGCTCCCGCCCCCTTCGCCAATCTCGCTGAACGATTCTGAGGAGCGACACGATGAGCATCGCAATCGTCACCCTGGACCGAGTGTTCCGTTATGCCGGGCGCGACTTGGACGATCCCGATCCGAGCATGGAGCCGAGCGACGTGCTGAAGCACTACAGCCGCCAGTTCCCACGACTGGTAGGCGCCAAGATTGTTGAACCTATCTCTGAGGGCGACCGCTATGTCTATGAATTCCGTGAAGCCAGCTTCGGAGACAAGGGTTAAGGACGCCCTCTCCACCCTCATGGCGTGGGCGGACGGAGATTCCTCCGCCCGCTCCGTCCCGACCAACCCCGACCACGATCTATCCAACGAACAGTTGAGGCGGCTATGGGCGCTCTTGAACTCTCCAGCTTCTCCCGGAACTATCAATTCCCAAGTTCCGCGCTGAGCCCTCTGGCTCTCCCGCAGGTCACCACGGCCATGCGGGAGGCCCATAGCCGCGCTTTTGGCGAATACAGCCACCTTGTAGATCGCAAGAGCCATGCTGCCTTCTGTCTTGATGCGCATGAAGGCGGCCTGATCAGTGACAAGGAGTTGGATTGGCTCAACGCCTATCCAAACGACTATGGCTTGCACCTGGTCACCAACGAGGTGATCGGGGCCATTGAATCCCGAATTGGGTTCTCAAAGGTCGGGCTGATTCCTGGAGTCAAGCGACGTACCAAGCTCATTGGAACCCCAGCGTACGAACTCCAACCCGCAGCGCAAACCACGCTGGCGTGCATCGAAGCAGGACTCTTCACTGCTGAGTCGGTAGAGGACTTGGTCGCCCTAGGCCCCAACTGCGCCTACCACCTCATACAGAAGGTGGAACAAAGCCTTGTTGATCTGGCTACAGCCGATTGCCCGGATGTAAAGGATTGGCTCTACCTCGGCGTTCAGGGGGCGAAGTTCATCATCAGCGCCAAGTATTTCAACCGGTACGAGTTGACCTTGCCATCAGAGGATTGCGAGGAATTCCGTCAGGTAGCAGTCTTCCTGTTCAAAGCACTGGACGCCATGTCCACTTACCTTGTTCATTTCCACACGCCTTCCAGCTTCATGGGCGTTTACAGCTACGACAATCATGGGTTGGCGGATGCATATGGTGCGATCAAAGAACGCATTCAGAACTCTTCCCCTGAAGAGTTGACCGCCTATCTGCTGGAGACACCAGAGGAACAATTCCCCTTTGAGGCATGGGCAATGGGGATCGAGGGTGACGACCGCGATGAAGACTTCATCGAGGGGGTCGCGTATCAGTTGAAAGAAATGGACAACCTGACTCGACGCACCCATTTCACCTTGACGCATGGGGAGGACTCCAACCACCCAGTGGAAATTCAAGAGTTGATTGGACAGGTTCAGGACTCCATCAACTCTGGCAGCCCGTTCAAGCCTGTTCTGGAAGTGATCAAGGACGCATTTGAGCTTTGCCATCGGTACGCAGTAGAGGGCAGCCGAGCAATCAGTGAGCACGACCTCCAGGGCTCAGCCGAGGAAGGGGTAGGTGTGTTCGAGACGCTAGTTGTGACGATTCATGGTGAGTACAGCACGCTCGAAGATGAAGCCTGCAACGGATTCGATGACCGGGTGAGCGGTGTGGGCGACCTGCATTTGGCGCTTCCACTGGATGGAGAGCTTCTGGCACAGCAGACCGTGACGATACTGGACAAAACCAAGCAGTGCGTATCGCTGCTCAGCCGCCTTACCCAAGCTCTCTAAGGAACGATCATGCTCAGTGAAAAAGTCGAATGCCGCGCCATGCTCATCCATCGCCACGTCGAAACCCATCGACTTGATATCACCAGCCATGAGGTCTTGC
Source organism: Pseudomonas sp. CP-1 (assembly GCF_021213715.1). Lineage (NCBI taxonomy): Bacteria > Pseudomonadati > Pseudomonadota > Gammaproteobacteria > Pseudomonadales > Pseudomonadaceae > Pseudomonas > Pseudomonas sp. CP-1. The sequence goes on along the minus strand of NZ_JAJQKY010000007.1, from coordinate 55,421 downwards.
CTCTGGAGGGTGGGAAAACCTTCACCCTTGGTGCTGGCCGAGCCTTTTCGAGCCTGGACAAAGAGGTGTTGATCGACCTCCTTCGGGAAGAAGAACCCAGCATCGAGTTCCTGCCTGAGAACCTGCTGGTGCGGGGCCGCAACAAATTGGTGTGGTACACCGCGCCCCAGGTGCTGGAAATCCCGTTCCGTGGCGAGATTATCAAAGCACCAATCCCCGGCCTCATTTACTTGGCTGGCGGTGTACTGCGCTGCTATGCCTACAAAGGCAAGAGCCGTCCGACGCCGGAAACTGAACTGCACTTCGCTCCGCTGGGCAACACCTATAACAACGGCACATTCTGCTCAGGTAACGTCAATCTGCCGCGAGAAATCCTGATCGAGAACATTCCCATCTGGCAGCGTTTTGTCTTGGAGAGCACGAATACCCACGGCGGAGGGGTTATCCCCCTCAAGGGTATCAAGGACTTCAACGAGTTGGTGCAGTTCTACCGTGACCTTTCAGCCAAGCAAGCGAAGAAGTTCCCTGACCGTTGCCTCAAGCTCACGGAAGTCAAAGGCAAGCCTCTGACCCTCAAAGCAGCAATCAATGGGGAGGGTTGAGTCATGGGAGCCGTTCAGAATTTGATCCCGGAAACCATCAGCTTCAAGACTCCAGACTCATGGCTGTCGAGCGCGCCACGAATTGTCGTCATCGGGGCTGGTGGGAACGGCAGCGAAGTAGTGGATTGCCTCGCCCAGTTCCATCACGCCATGATTTCGCTCGGGCACAAGCATGGCCTGCATGTCACCATCATCGACGACTCCGTTGTACGCGAACCGAATCTTGTACGTCAGCGTTTCTGGCCTTGCGACCTCGGCCAGTACAAAGCAATCAGTCTGGCCAATCGATACAACCTGCTGCTGGGGATGAAATGGGAGGGACTCCCCTATCGCTTCCCCTCTCGCGCAACTGATGACGCTATCGGCAATGCTGATCTCATCATTTCAGCAGTAGACCTACCCTCGGCCCGAGTGGCCATCGGCGCCTGCGAAGCGGTCAAACATAACTGCATGTGGCTCGACCTCGGGAATGGACACCGTCATGGTCAGGTGGTTTTCGGTGGTATCAACAAAGTCATGCGCGACCGATTCCCGAATGTCCTCGACGCCTACCCGGAAATACCCTCGTTGGAAGATGACCACACCAAATCTTGCTCAGCAGCCGAGTCCATTCGTACTCAGGACTGCCTTGTGAACCGTGCGGTGACCACGGCAGGGATGGGCATCGTGTGGGAGCTACTGCGTACTGGTGAAACGTCCAAGCATTGGCTTGTGTTGAACTTGGGCACAGGAGAGCAGATGAGTTACCCCTTCCCTCCTCCTGCGCCGAAACAGCCGAAGGCAACAGGCAAGAAAGGGAAGGTATCGAAACTCAGAAAAGTGTGAGCTGGTTGTGGGAGACATACATGGCCTCCAGCGCAGCCTGTGGTGATACGTCGGCAGGCTGATCCGGGAGCGCGGCAAGTACCCGCTCCCGATATCCTGAGCGCAAATACGCCGTAGTACAGCGAGGGCAGATTGTGAACGTGTGAAGGTGGGGCAGGTCGCCAATGTCCACATAGGCAATCTCAGGGGAACCTGCCAGTTCATCCCCGCAGATTGCAACTGAATTCACCGCAAGCACATCCGCCTGCACCGAGGCAATATGCACTCGGCCATCCAGGCAAACCAGGGCAATGGAACCGCCACCATTCAACACGTGCCACCTCTTTAACTGACTCCTCCCGAGTATATCGAGCAGATTCCAGCATTCCAGCGAAGGCCCTGGTCGGAACCTACTACTCGATGTTGAACCATGGCAGCTGTTCAGGGGCACCTGGCCCCCACTATTAGGGCGAACCAGGTGAAGAACTCATGCCAACCATACACTTCTACGACACAGTCACTGCCGGGCGCTCTCCAACCGAGGGCCAGGTTATTCGCTTTGACTCCGCAGTCTATCCAGCCCGAGGATCGGTAGACCTCTCAACTACCCATATCAAGCTCCGAGACGACGTTTTCCTCGATCCTGATGTTGTGATGAATAGTGACCTGGCCCTACTGGCGTTCGACCAGGGTTGCAGCGAAGTAGAGTGGGCCAGAAGGGTCTTCGCGGAATTCACCCGACCGAACACTCTCCATATAGCCTTTGGATCAACGACAAGGCACGATCCATTCATTCGAGCTTCGTTTTACCGGAATCTTCTCCCGTACCCCTGCCTGGGCGTACCTGATACTGCCCACTTCCTCGATCTGGATGTCCTACTTCGAGCAATCCTCCTGATCCGACCAGGAGAATGCCCTTGGAATGTTGAGACGCTTACTGGTGGAGCTGGCGGCCTCTACCAGTTTCTCATGTGGGATGCGGGATTCGGCAGTGAGAACCGGGCACTTCGGGTCAAAGAGGTTCTTTCCAAAATCTCGGAATCGAGCCCAAAGCTTCTCCGCCACGCCGTCACAGTCAGCTCACCGTCCCAGATCAAGGCACTCTTGGGCCTTGATGGGGGGGAAGTCTGGGACCTGCGGAGTGTGAAGCCTGTGGTGATGGTACATCCCACGCTCCCCGATAATCGTGGAGCAATCCTCGCTATGCCAGTAGCAGCTGACGTGAGTTATCCCGACCTGATTTGCATGGTGGACTTAGAGGCTGACCTTTCAAGCTTATGCTCAGACTCCACGGAGTCACTACAGCATTTGTCTAGGGCAAACAAAGGGGACCGCTCCGCGCCGCTTTTCCACATCAGTATGTCCCGAATCCCCTTCGTGGCCCCGCTGAGCGCAATTCAACCGGATGATGCTAAGCGCCTGGGCATCAATGTCTCCGCAGTGAAGGCGAACATCCAGCGCCTGACATCAGCGAAACACCTGGTGGGCAGATTGCGGGATGAACCGGTGCTGCAGCTAAACGCTCAGCCCGCAGACGTTGACCACCGAATGTGGGCGGGTGATTTCCCTTCAACTGACCTCGACCTAATGCGCCAGCTGCATTCTTCGGGGTTCAAATCCTGGCAGGACCTCCTCTTAACTGGCACTGACCGCCGACTTCGGGATCTCGGTAACCGGATGCTTGGTAGATACCTGCCTGATGCCTTATCGCCTAGCGACCGAGGAGTATGGCTGCGGCATGTGGATCAGAGAGTCCGGGGAGATTTCAGCGGTTCGTTTCGGCTGGAACAGCTCATGGAACGAGCGGAGGATATGTGTCAGCAGTACCCGACGGCAGCAGGTGTCCAAGGCTTTCGGGAACGACTTCATCGTTTGAAGGGGATGATCAATGATGGATTTTGAAACACCGCCAGTCTTCGACCCATACGAGCACAGACCGTTTCAAGGTTATATGTGCAGCGACGGACGGCAGGTGGAGACCTATCTCTCCCTCATGCACTTCATTGAGGCAGAGAAATTCCGCGGTTTGGACGAGGGCTACCGTCGATACATTCTGAGTATCGAGGACCGCGATGACTTCATCCTCGAAACAGCAGGAATCACCCAAGGTGTCCGCCGACCGGACTGGGATGAGATCAAAGCACCAATGGTCCGCGCAGGGCTCTGGATGCAACTGGTACAGCACAAAGATGCAATGGCGCCGCTCATAACACATCCAGGATGTGAGTGCCCTGTGGGCCTGGTGAATGAGGCGATTCAAGAGATATACGAGCGGCTTCATTCTGGCGATCCATTGCGAAAAGTCTTGCTCGCCGGGGACGACTCGCCTGATGCCTTGAAGAGTTCTGCTTTCGACGAGGTCCTTGATCACATCTTCAACGTGCGACAGCCTGACGAAGTCATCGTCTCGGCTGATGGCGGGGTATCCATGCGATCCGCTGCTTATGCGGCACGACGCTACATTCCGCTGCGGTTTCTTCCTCGGGTTCAAAGTGCAGGAGAGTTTGCGAAGAACGCGATCAGCCAGGCCACCCATGTCTTTCTTCTGGGCACCAATGGCCAAGCTTCCTTTGCTCAAGCAGCATACGATTTAGCATGCGAAACTGGTCTTGTTGCCCACCAGGTCGAGCTGCCAGCGTGAAGGTGTGGAATCTGGGAGTCATACTGTTCCCCATTCTCATGGGAGGGTGCGCGGTTGAACAACCTCGTTGGGTGACGGATAGGCCCGCTGCGTACTGTTACAAAACTGCTGACAAGGTATGTCTCACGGACCTGATTTCGGCCCACCTACAGAAAGCTCCTAGCGGAGCGGTTCGTGATGACGCTATGTGGAGAGCAGCTGCTGCGGTTCGAATTGCAGGAGCTCAGTTCCCAGAGGCTCTGAAATCGCTTCAATCCTCAGTAGAGGCGTTTTCCTGCACTGCCAAAGGGTTCTACTGGGAAGAAGCCTCCGCAGCAGTCCAAGAAGCTCAGCAGGGCCGATTTCGGAATGCACTATCCGCCGCCCAACAGATCGATGGTAAGGACGCCCGTACCTATGCCCTTTCGCTGATCGTGCAGATCTCTTCCGAGGCAAAGGATGACAAAGCCCTTGGTCAAGCCCTGGATGTATTAAGCAAAGACGATGAGCGAGCTTACATGGATGCTTTGCTTCTTCGCCTGCAGGTGTTACTCGCTCAGGGCGATCTGGAGCGATCCTCGGCTCTCCAGAACCACCTTCTTGCTTTTTTCGCCAAAGACCCAGAGACAGGGGTTGAACCAGCTACAGAAATGGCAATCACCTATCTGGCGCAGGGGTTAAAACTCGATGCTCGGGATTTCCTGGTCAGGGCCGCTGATGGGATTCCAGGGGTGAGGTCTGCGGACAACCTGAAGCTGTTCAATCTTGTCGGCCAGGTCATCGATGGGTACCGCCCCATACCCGATGACTTCTACCAGTTCAGCTCTGATTCGGCACGTTTGCGGGCTTATCTGGTGGTGGCGCGGTACTACCGAAACACCGGGAATCGGGCGATGGTCACTTCTATGCTGGTCGACGCATCTCGCTTCACCCAAAAGGCAAGTTTCAAAGCCAATCGCACCGAGGTCGCAAGCCGGTTAGCTGACTTCCTCCGCGATTCGCACTAGACCTTTTTCCCCAGGAATTGTGCATAACTCGGCGGATAACTCTCTGTATTCCAGTCCGTAGCTGGCCTCTACACGTATGGACGTTTTTCAGCCAGAAAGGACATGCTGTACAGGTTCTGGCACAGCCGCGCATCGCCGTAAATGGGAGCATCTTTCAGAAGGAGACTCCCATGAAGTTCACTGTCCAGGCTGCACCTTTAGCTGCCATTCTCAAACAGTGCGGTCGTGTCGCATCTAAGAAGGCCGGCGATATCAACGGCAATTTCCTGATCGATGTTCAGGATGGCCACCTCAATGTAACGGCGAACAATGGCCACCAGCAGATGAGCCTTCACCTGCAGGACCCAAGCCTGATCGTTCGTGAAGCGGGCTCCGTCTGCATCTCGGCATCCAAATTCGAACAGATCGTTTCCTCTCTTCCCGTAGATCGTGATGTGACTGTATCCGTGGGCGAGGAGAAAGCCACTGTCACCTGTGGACGTTCACGATTCAGCATCGCCACCCTACCTGCGTCCTCTTTCCCCAAGGCTTTGCATTCCGATGGCCAGGTCCAAACGGCACTGACTATCGAGTCGCATTCCTTGAGGGACGGCATCCGAGGTATCGCATTTTGCGTTGCGCGGAACGATGTGCGTCAGTACCTGAACGGGCTGCTGTTCGAGGCCTCGGAAGGGAAGCTGACGCTCGTGGGCACCGACGGACACAGAATGGGCATGGTAGAACTCCAGATCGAGAAAAGCTCATCCATGAAGTTCATTCTGCCTGTCGCCTGCCTTGAGGACGTTGCCAGCTTTGCCAGCCACGGCTACGTCACCATAACCCACTCTGGCAATCTGGTCAGTTTTACCGCAGTCAATGGGACCATGACCTCCCGCCTTGTCGACGGGGCCTTTCCTAACTACTGCGCTCTCATTGAGCGTGCAGAGACTGGTCAACTGATCAACTTGAACCGTGATGCGATCACGAGCGCTGTTGCTCGTGTCAGTCTCCTCTCAGATGCTAAGTCCCAGGCAGTCCGCCTCAAGTTTGGCCAACAAACGGTCGAGGTCGTCTCTGTATCGAATGATGCCCTTTCAGAAGCCGAAGACCTGCTGCCGTGTGACTTCGATGCGGCCCCTTTCGATGTTGGGTTCAACAGTCGCTACGCACAGGAAGCTTTTAAAGCTGTATCCAGCACCGACCTGCAGCTTTTTTATTCCGGCCCTGCTTCTGGCACGCTCATCAAGGCCAAAGACTGCCCCCATCAGAAATTCGTACTCATGCCGGTTCGCCTGTAAGGCGGACCTCTGAAGGGGCAAGAAATGAGCCACACCGACCGCTCTAACCTGACTGAAGGCACCAACACTAAGCTCGATTGCCGCATAGTCAACCAGGAGGCCCGTAAGGGCTTCCTGTTGCCTAACTCACTCCCGGCCCTGCCTTCTTTGGAAGGCCCCAAGGCTTTGCTTTCTCTGAGCCAGGAACAGTCCCTGGGCTACCGCATCATTCTTGGCCAACTCAGCCTGCTGAAAGCAATATCGAGCGACACCAGCATTCTCCAAGGGCTGGTGACCGACATTTGGAACTCCATTGGGGAGAACGATAGCGTCGATAAGGCCGCCGCACTGATCTTCCAGGACGGAGCATGGGTTCGCGCGGGCTCAATTCCTGACAGTGAGTTTGCATCCATTCTTCGCAAGAAACTGAACACCATCCAGACCCTGATTGCGGAACTGAAAGCGTTCGCTCTCCCCGGCTTCGAGGACAATCTGTTCGTGGCAGCTGTCCGAGACGAAATCCAGAAGAAGGTTCTGGAGATCCTGCCCTACGACATCATCCTGAACCGCGCGGCCGGAGAATTCCGAACCAAGTGCAAGGACCTGTCCAGCCTCTGCAAAGGCTTGGTGAAGTACATCTCAGAGGAAGTTCGCCTTTCTCGTTCCAAGGTCGCAAGAATCATCAACGGGAAGTGGACGTCACCCAAGCTGATGCCTGGTCTGATGCTCTCTGGGGGCTACGAGTTGAAACTATATCCTCAGAGAGAGTTGCGCCGGCTGCGCCAAGAGATCGTTGAAAAGCAGCGGGACATCCTTTCTGCGGCGTCGACTGCAGATATGCCGGCCGAGCAACTGCTGGCCGCCTTGGAGGGATTCAACTCTGCCGAGCGGGTTGTTCACGAGACCGTAGGGTTCTTTGCCAATGCGAATATGCGCCTGGTTGACCAGATCGTTTCTGGGTATCGCTTTGCCACAGACCTCGAGCAAGTCCGTTCGGCAGCTCAACTGGGCCTCGTGAGAAGCATCTACCGGTACGCACCGGAGATGGGCTTCAAATTTTCGACCCTGGGCATGACTTGGATTCGTCAAACGATCCTGCGTGACCTCACCCAACAGGAGCTGATCCGTTTGCCCGAAGGATCACATGGAGCCTTGAGCAAGCTTACAGCTGCTCTGAAGGAGCAACCGAATGCATCCAAAAAGCACCTGAGCAAGGTTTGTGGACTCTCGATGGATGACGTCGAGAATCTCCTCTACTTCGTGGGTGTAGGAAAGCCCATGTCTATTGACTCCACCTTCCAGGAGAGTGGCAGTTCAGAGGCGGAGGGGATGCACGATCTGCTCGCGGACTCGAACAACAGCTTTGTTGAGGAGGTGATGGAGGAGGATGCCGCCGGCTACATAACTGAGGTGCTCGGGGACGTTCTCAACCAGCGGGAACTGCAGGTAGTGGTTGCACGCTATGGAATTGGAGGAGCGGAAGCCCAGACTCTTGCGACCCTCTCCGAGATCATGGGTGTTTCGAAGGAGCGGGTACGTCAGATCGAATGTGAGGCCCTGAAAAAGCTGAGAGAAAGTGAGCACGCAGAATGTCTGCTGGAGATTTTGGAATGAGTAATTTGAGCCTGCCTCTGTACGGTGCTGAGATCGAGGCTTTTGGAGTTCTTGGCACCTTCATCGGCGCTGACTTGATGGATGATGGCGATGTCCACTTCACTCTGAAAATGCCGGAATCCAATGTGCGATTGGCCCACAGTTACGCGGTGGCCGAAGATCAGTTCTGCCTAGTCGTGGGAGCAAGTCTGATCCAGGTGTCGAAGAAGAACTGCGTATGGCGCAGCTCACCAGGCTTTGATGTGACGGATGATGAAGGATTCGTTGCGTTTCGAGTTGATCGGCATGTACGAGCGGCAGTAACGGTAATGAAATTTCAACGAGCCATCTCTCGTCTCAATAGGATCTGAGCTCGATCGCGTTGCCTTACCGATGCGGTATCCATCTCAAGGACGAGCTTGGCGTACTCGGCCACACCTTCGAAGTCACCGACAATCAGTAGCTGGTCTGCTAGCTGGAGGTTCATAGCTGCATCATCACAATCCACCTCCGGCCTGGTGACGAGTACGGGCTCTTCCACACGTACTTCCGCTTTCGCCAGTTCGATCACCCGTTCAGGCTCTGTAGGTGAAGTCTGAATCGGCGTAGCAGATACATGGGGAACCATGTTGATTTTCGGCTTTGCTGGAAGTGTTTCGTCCAGATGGTGGTTACTGCTATGCGCTTCTTCGCCAGCTGAAGCCTTCCCCGCGGCACTATTCAGTCGACCGATCCATAGGGCGGCTATGGCACCGAGAAGAAGCACTGATCCGATGACGCCCAAAATCTGAGATTCCACGTTTCTATCCTCATTTTCCTTGTCCTAATAGTGTCTCGAGGGTGCCTCTTTTTCGGTCACGCTGGTGGCACACCTGAACATCTCCAAAATGCGCATCATCAGCCACAGGAGTAGTTCTATGCGTGACAACGACGATGCGTTTCAGACAATCGAGGTACCGGTAAACCTCAACGGAACGGTGAAGGTGCGTGTGCCCAGTCACTGCCATCCAGAGGAAGTGGAAAAGCTGGCGCTGGAGCAGTTCAAAGCTCGACTCAACCAGCCAGTGACTTTTGGTGAGTCTGGCTACTGCTCCTATGAATTCCGCGGAGAGGCATGGAGCACCAGAGGCCAGGCCCGGGTAGGGAATCTTGAATTTGAGGTTCGCCATGACATGGCCTTGAACGTCTCTGGGGCCATGGTTGCTCTGGCACCTGCGGCAGGACAATTCGGGGCTGACAGGCTCCGAGCTCGACTCACTGCCTACGTATCCCGGGAAGCGGTCTACATCACGGGTCGTAAACCTGGTACCGACCTAGAGCATGTAATGGTGATGGTCGACATCCAGGACGGAGAGCCGACGGTGAACGTGATGTCGCCAGACGGCGATGACCAGTTTGACTCTGACGGAAGCATGCCGATGGTCAGTGTGGGCTTCCCGGGTATGTGCTGGAACCTCAACTGAGGGGCACTCCCAACCCACTATTAGACCAAACCCTTGTTCTGTAGGTGAATGAATTGGAAGTCTCCCGTCGACGCTTCGTGAAGATGTCGGCTGCAGCTAGCGCTGCAGCCGCCATTGGGTTTGGGGTGAAAACTCAGGAAGCAGCCGCGATGAGTGCCAGCATCGCCACTCTTCTTTTCATCGACCCCATCACCCTCGAGTACAAAATTTTCGGGCCTTGCTGCCATTTCTGCCCAGACCATCTGATCGTCTCTCATTACCAGCCAGTAGCGTTGGTGGAGGTGATCAAAGGCGGGGGAGATACGGTACTCGGCCAACCCATTGGTGGCCCACTCAGTGTGGGAACGGACAACAACGATTACACTTCGATGGCAGTCCGTATCTGGCAATTGCCGGACTGGGCGATCGACATCGCAATGGGCTATCAGTCGTGCAAGCTTTGTGGTGTTGATGCTGCGCGCACCACTAACTTTTCCCTGACCTCTAAATTCGACATGTGCGGAGCAGTGGCCAACCCTATCGTGTCAAAGGGCGTCAGTGCGTTCAATTCAGCCCTGCCGAACTGCTTCCCGAAGCTGCTCTACAGCACCGAGTTCGACCCGACATGGAACACCGGATGTCGGGACATTGCAGCAGCAGAAGCCATTGCGGGAGTAATTTGCAATCCGCTCACTGGCTCATTCTCCATTCCTGGAATGGAAATCTGCATCGGACAGTGGGGTGGTCTATATCCCCGACAAATGGCTTCCCATAACGACAACGCGGCGATCGCTGCCGGGATTGCCGCTTACCGAGCAATCCACCTCAGCGGCTTCACAATCGGCACCTTCCCCTTCAGCGCGGCACTCTCTGTTGGGAAGCTGCAGCAAACTCAACCCTGGCCAACCGTCGGCTTTAAGGCCGGCAGCGCTCTCCTGGACACAGCCATGAGGCTATACCCCGTCTCCCTTGAGGAGCTGTATGCCTTCGTGTGGTGGACTCCTGTGGTCTGCTGCAAGGAGTACGAAGAGATCATGGGGGTTTGCTCCCCAACAATCTGCGGTTGAGGTGCTTCTGCCACATCCAGATATCCATAGATTGGTCTCAAGTGCCACATGAGGACCAATCTATGGACAGCTTCCAAATCACCACCTCTCCCCTTCTTCGCCAGTTCGCAACACGCCTCGACCCACAGACCATCCAGGTAACGACCAAGCTGGGCGTGGCGACGATTATTCGCGCTGATTTCGATCCAGTGTCCTTCCCAGCAGATGAAGATCTGCAGGAGGACTTTTTGCGCGATCTGATCAACCGGGCAAACCCTGGAGCTCTTGAGCTGCTCAATCAATCACTCGGCAAATGCCTTGGTGATCAAGCCAAAGCAATTCGACAAGTCTTGGGTTCTGGCACATCTGAAACCGGCCGAAATTGATCTCACGCATCCCGCGTCCACAGAACGGAGAAATTCCATGAATGAGCAACGTAACAAGGCCCTTCAGGCGGCTCTGGGCCAGATCGAAAAACAATTCGGCAAGGGCGCTGTAATGCGCATGGGCGACCACGAGCGCCAGACCATTCCGGCAATCCCAACCGGCTCCATGGGGTTGGATATCGCCTTGGGCATCGGGGGCCTGCCGAAAGGTCGGATCGTAGAGATCTACGGCCCGGAATCCTCGGGCAAGACCACCCTGACCCTGTCGGTCATCGCCGAAGCCCAGCGGCAGGGCGCCACCTGCGCCTTCGTCGACGCCGAGCACGCGCTGGACCCCGATTACGCCGGCAAGCTGGGCGTCAACGTTGACGACCTGCTGGTCTCGCAGCCGGACACTGGCGAGCAGGCCCTGGAAATTACCGACATGCTGGTGCGTTCCAACGCGGTGGACGTGATCATCGTCGACTCCGTGGCGGCGCTGGTGCCCAAGGCCGAGATCGAAGGCGAGATGGGCGATGCCCACGTCGGCCTTGCGGCCCGCCTGATGTCCCAGGCGCTGCGCAAGATCACCGGCAACATCAAGAACGCCAACTGCCTGGTCATCTTCATCAACCAGATCCGCATGAAGATCGGCGTGATGTTTGGCAACCCGGAAACCACCACCGGTGGTAACGCCCTGAAGTTCTATGCCTCTGTGCGCCTGGACATTCGTCGTACCGGATCGGTGAAAGATGGCGATGAGCAGATCGGGAACGAAACCCGGGTGAAGGTGGTGAAGAACAAAGTCTCTCCACCATTCCGCCAGGCTGAATTCCAAATCCTCTATGGGAAGGGGATCAACAAGCTCGGTGAGATTGTTGATCTTGGGGTAGCTGGTGGCTTGATCGAGAAGTCGGGGGCTTGGTACAGCTACGCAGGTCAGAAGATCGGCCAAGGCAAGGCGAATGCCTGCCAGTATCTGCAGGAGAATTCCGCGGTCAGCGATGAGATCGAGGCGAAGCTCCGCAGCCAGAAGATCACCGGTGTTGCGGTGATCACCGACTCTCCTGGTGATGACGATCAAGAGGTTGCATAGACCAACTGAAAAGGCCGCCAATTGGGGCGGCCTTCTGTTTTGTGGTCAGTGATTCCCGATGCCGTACATCCGGTACATATGTCGGGCAAGCTCGGCCGGTTTACCCGAGAAGGATACAGCCCCGGTTTCCCTAGCAGCATCAGGCATCGAACGGGCCTGGCTGGACTCCCCATCCTGGGCCATAACGATCTTCGCCTTTCCTTTCAGATCACGAATTCCCGAGGCACCGTCGTCCCCCATGCCGGTGAGGATGATCACTCCAAGCTTCCCTGCAATCGAACTGAACACAGACCGAATCACGCTGTTAATCGACGGGCTGTAGGTGTTTGGCTTGACCGGCCGGAGTTGGATCATCCCGCTTCGTACTTCAACTGTGGTGTCACGGGGGACAACGAAGATGGTACCGGCCTTAAGCTTGGCGCCATGCTCGGCCGCGACCACCTCCCACCGCGAGGTACATTCGCGTACGCGCTGGACATAGGTGTTGAATGCAGCTTCTGTGAGGTGCTGCACCAAGAAAATACTGACTGGCAACGTTGGTAACTCGCCAAGAAAATCACGGATAGCTTGAGGCCCGCCAGAGCTACAGCCAATCACCCAGGTGTCGTTCGCGTTTCGGGATTCAATCTCGGCTTTCCTCGCATCAAGGCTTTCTGCAAGGTCGGGGATGCTTCGCTTAAGCTCATCGACAAGCTTGTTGCACCAGGCCTGACGTTCTGCAGCGCTCATCGAATACAGCTCACGTTCGTTGAGCACACAGACAGGCTCATCTCGACCCAGCATTTCGAGGACATCTTCGGAGTTGAGAATCGCCTCGTCGCTGAAGTCGACGATCAGTGCGTGAACGCCAGTCGCTGACAGGTCTCCATTCTCCACGTGGCTCATGTCATAGACCGTGAGTTCTCCGACAACTGGCGAGAGAACCTCTTGGATGAGAGCCACTTGGACGTTGCTAGTTGAAATGATACCGACTCTCATGCTGCGGACCCTTGCAATGCTTGTTCTGGGCGAACTTCTGCAATCGCGTTATCGAGCGCGATGCTGTCGCACGGCTTGTTCAGATAGACGTTTACGCCAGCTCGCAGGGCCTCGTCCTCGAGATTTGTGCGAGTGGTGAGCATGATGATTGGTACCTCATTGAACTCAGCCCGAGCCCGCAGTGCCTTTGTGAGCTCCAAGCCAGTCATTCGAGGCATTTCCATATCCACCATGACGATCTCGGGGAGTCTCTCGAGAGGGAGCATGTCCATTGCGTCCTGACCGTCGCGGGCAGTAATGACCGTATACCCACGAGCCTCGAAGTGCTTCTGCAACAGCTTGCGATAACTCGTAGCATCGTCAACGACGAGGCAGACCGGTTTTAGATCTCGCTTCACAGACTTAACGCGGTTTTGCCGAACCTTGAAGCCGGTGTCTGTCCGCTTGAGGTTGAGCCTCACCAGTTCCATGACATCGATGACGAAGACCGGCGAACCGTCTTGCATCTCTGTCTCGCCAATGATCCCGCGCACTTTGGAAAGGATGCCGTCCAACTTCCTGATGTGGATCTCGGGCATTGAATCAGTGCTGTCGACCTCAATACCAATAGCAGTTTCGCCTTGCTGACACAGAATGACCAGGACCTCCTGGTCTAAATCGTGAGTGGAACGCATCTCAGGCATCGCAAGTAGGTCGGCCAGATGCACAACCTCGAAGGACTTTCCTTCGTGATGAAGTACCGCTTTCCCCTTCTCCAACCTCTGTTTTTCCAGATCGGCACGGGAGCACTGGATGATCTGGTACATGGTGTAGCTGGGGATCGCAAACCATTGACTGCCCGTACGGCAGATGAGAGCTCGGTTCGAGCCGATAGTGAACGGCATTTCCAGAGTGAAGGTCGTACCACAGCCGACCTTGCTCTCAATTACCAGTCGGCCGCCCATGCTTTCTACCGTCGTAGCGACAATGTCCATACCAACACCGCGGCCGGACAGCTGAGAGACTTTTGCTGCAGTAGAGAACCCATTGTGAGTGATGAGTCTCAGGAGATCCGATTCGGTCAGTTGATCATCCGGCTTGATGATGCCCTTCTCCAGTGCCTTAGCCTTGATCATCGTGGTATCGATGCCTTTGCCATCGTCCTTGACAGTGATGACGATGTTCTTAGCTCGCCGGCAGACGTTTACCTCCAAGCTGCCATGCGCGGATTTCCCTTGAGCAATCCGCTGTGCTTCAGGCTCGATACCATGGTCGAGAGCATTGTTGAGTAGGTGGACCAGTGGATCACGCACAGCATCGAGCATGACTTTATCCACGATTACGTCGCCACCTGTGAAGACGGTGTCTACTTTCTTCCCTAGCTTTGAAGACTCACGCTCGATGAGATTGGTCAGGGCTGGACGAATGTTTTGGAACGGTACCAGGCGGCTATCGAGAAGATCTCGTTGCAGGCTGCTGATGAGCCCCGCCTGTTGACGGTAGGAGTCTTTGATCAGCTTGCCCTGTGCGAACATTTCCTCGACGTCTTGGATGGTCTGGGCCAGTTGAGCACCCATGGTCACATTGAGAGCTGAAAGATCATTGAATCGCTCAAGCTGAAAATCACCTGCCGATTGATGGGCCAAGGCGGTTGGAACGGGTTGGTTTGTATGAAGACGCAGGGCGCTGGTGAACTTCATGTGGTTCAACTGTTGCGCCTCGAGCTTCTCCCGAATGATGGTTACGATCATCATCAACTCGGCATGCAGCGCCTGTTGGCGATATCGGGCTGCGGTCAGCTCGCTGGACTGCTCGACTGCAGTGTCCAGTAGTCGCTGATCCACTTTGATTTTTTCCGAACCACCGCTTCGACGTTTGCTGCCGACACCGTGGATGGAGTCATGGGCTTTCGCCAGAATCTCGCGAATCACCGAGCTGCTGACAGGCTTGGTTGGGGCAGATTTAGAGGTTATGCCTTCGACCGAGTCGCGAAGAGTTCTGCTTTGCCGCTCTGGCTCATGGTGTACTTCCTGCTCTTGTGCAGTAACGGAAGAAATTGACGGTGGGACTTCAACGAGTTCGGGAATTGCTACAGGTGCCGGCACTGACTTGCCAGACTCTTCGGGGGTAGCTTCCGGGACGGCGGGCAAAGCTGGACTCTCGACCTCGACTGAGTCTTCCGGCTCCGAGGACACCACCAGACTGTCTTCCTGAGCGGGTTGAGCGTGAGCTGCCATACGGGCCGCGTGTCGTTTTGCACCACCTTTTCCTCGAGACCTGCGACGAGTCTTTTTGTGTCCTGACTCTTCCTCCGCCAATGAGTTTTCCTCACCCTGAGGATGGACGATGCCTTGCTCGAACTCTTCAGTCTTAGGCGTTTCTTCTTCAAGCTCTGCGATAGATTGTGCTTCACAAGCTTCTAGGGTTTCGGCCCTGGCATCTTGGGTGGCCACCTTCTCTAGCTGGATATCTTGAAGGAGGACCTCGCCGGCTGTGCAGGGCTCTTGAGCAAGAAGGCCAAGATCCACTCGATTATGCTGGACTGCAGCTTCAACGCAACGGATCAGGGCCGAGGGAACTTCGTACCCGACAGCGCGACGCATCGCGCTAGTCATTTGATCCAATGCGACCAACACATACTCGACCAGCCTGGCGCAGTCATCTGATGCAGGAATGATGGACAGGGAAAGACTCTCGAAGAGGCTTTCCATGTAATGGGTAATCTCTCTGATCGAAGCTGCCTCTGCCATCGCTGCAGCGCCCTTCAGAGTATGCATCTGCCGCTTGATGGTGGTAACCAGGTCATGGTCATCCATCTGGCCCATCCAGCGGTCTACGTTCAGCTGAAGCTGAGGGAGAACTTCCTCGGCTTCTTCAATATAGAACTCAGCCATCTCCGGGTTGTATTCAATCGCCGGCGGGGCAGAAGGCTGCTGCGCATGCTTGGTGGTGGACTCTTGTACATCATCGCTTTCAGAGTTTCCCGGTTTAGCATGCGAAACTGGGTTCAAATTTTCCGGCTGATGACTTTCCTGCGGAGCATCCGGTTCCGGTTTAGCATGCGAAACTGGAGTGACCTGAGCGACCTCAACGTACTCAGCCTCTTCCGCTCCGCACCCCAATGCCTGGACAACCTCTAGCCAGGAGTGAAGTGCGGGAGTTTCAGTCTTCCATGGGAAAGCTTGCTGGAAACGTTCAGCATCTGCCAGGAAATCCAGGAGGGCTTCTACATCACCCTGGAGCAGTTCGGCCTCATCACTTCTCAACTGGAACAGGCGAGTCTCTAGGGCTGCAAATGCACTTGCAAGCGGGAGGCAATCAGCACTGGACGAAATTCCATGAAGGGTATGAGCGACACGGCAAAACGCTTCGTTGACGTCTTTTCGCCCGCTTTTGAGATACGCACTCATTGCTGCGTATTGCTCGGTGAACTCCTGACGGAAGATATCGATCAGGACCGGATCGACGCCCTCGGGCATTTCCCGTTCTTGCTCATGGGCCAGTATCACTGCATCCGGCTCGGCAACGACTTGCTCGAGCTTGTTCTGGACTGCAGGCTGATGAGTTGCGTTAGTAGACGATGCCGGTATCTCTGGATGAGACGTGTATGCCAACTGCATTTCCGGATCAGCTTTTGCCATGAGTGCATCGGCCACATCTTTCACAAACAAGGAGACCTTGTTCCTGAGAGAGTATTCATCCATGCAGCGGAGGCACATCTCCACGCCGGAGCGCAGCAAGTCATGCTCCTCCGCATGGTCGAAATCCTCTTTGAGGGCTCGGTTTGTTACGCCTTTGCTGAAGGCAGCAACACCACTGGCGATCTTTCCGAACGACTCATGACCGTGCATACGGGCGGCCATTGAGAGGCGGTCTGCAGCCTTGTAGAGTTGCTCAATGGACGAACGACTACGCAGGTCGAGGCTCGTGAAGCTATCTTCGAAGACGCTCCTCAGCTCGAAAAGCTCGGTGAGGAACGGATCATCGTCTTCGCGTACCTCTTCCTGGGCTGCCTCAAATTTAATCAAAAGTTCGTTGGTGGTTACCGGAGCCACCTCCGTGAAATCTATCCCGAGTTCGCGGAGAGCTTCAGCTGCCTTCGTCAGGTTTTCGGGATCAGGTTCAAGTTTGGATTTGATGGCTTCGAGGTACATCTCAATCGCCACCAAGGCTTTCGCCAGCAGATCCAGCTCCGGGCTGTACGTGAGTTCCGCATTATCTAGGAGACCTACCATCCCAGAGCAGACTGCACCGAGCAGATCACCAACCTGTTCGGCTCCCGAAAACTTCAATGCCGCGGCAGTATTGACGAGGGATGCAAGTCCGTCCTTGAGTTCATCCTGGCCAATGCCACTTTCAACGTGAACCGAAACGGAACGACGAGTCTTCACTACCTCGATCAAACACTCCGAAACGAGAGTATCCAAAACGTCAGCGCCGACACCCTCAATGTTCAGTGCCTTTGTCGCGTCATTTTCGTTGATGAGATTGATGCGTTCGTCGAGGTAAAGGATGTAAGACTTCAAATCGTCTACCACCTCGACAGCGATGGCAGAAATACCTTCCTTGCCAGCCACGAGTGCGATGGACTTGTTGGCAACCCCAGCAAGCTCATCCTCGCCCACCATGTAGAACACGTTCGCTACTGAACGCATCGCCGCGCTATATGCAGACAGCTGGACACTGAAGATGTCGTCAGAGCGTGCCCCCAGGGCCCGCCCCAGAGAGACCATGGCTGCATCCAGAAGAGGCTTCAGCTCCAGGACGACGTCAGCAATGGTTGTAGCCTCAGTAGATTCGAGCTTGCTCTGAAGCTTTGCCAACGAGTCGGTGTCGACTGACTTCCCGACATTGAACACCCTCAACGCGGCTTCGATGCTAGGCGTGCTTTTTGAACTTAGGCTCAGTACGTAGAGCAACGACTTGAAGCGATCGATACCCAGGACTTCCAGGGCGGCTTCTTCACCACCTAGACCGATTTTCTGAACCGCGACAGAGAGCATGCGGACCTGGGAGACGGTGTTACCGCCACTACGAAGGCCCCCGATGGCAAGTGCCTCGAGTAGACACTCACCAACCCACCAGAAATCGCCCACTTCCGGCTTATGAGAAACTTCCTGGAGTTCTCGGAGGACCTGGCGCATGTCCGCCAGCGCCCCTTTGTTCTGGGTCCCAATGTAGGAACTGAAGGCTGTCTGGAAGCGACGAGATGAGGTCGAGAAGACCTCCTGCTGCCGGGCATCGTCAACGTTATGAATCTTGCGGGGAGGATCAACAAACTCGAATGAGAGCATGCTAGGGGGGAGGCTGTCCTCGACAAGCAAGGGAACGCCCCTGACCTCACGGATTTCATTGATCTGCCTGGAGAGGATGCCAGGAGCATCAGGGGCTCCATCAATGACCATCTTGAGATAGTTTGGCAGCATGATCATGCCGGACATCATGGCGAGAATTGCGGGGGCCACCTTCTCCTCTTCGAGGAGTTTTTCTTGGACACTGGTGCAGACTACCCGCATTTCAACCGATAAAGCCGAGCCTCCGGGGCTATCGCAGACAGTCAGCGCAGAGTGAATCAACTCTACGTGTTCACTGACGTTGCGGAATGCATCGGCCATCGCCTTCTTCTGGTTGGCAAACCATTCAGCCTGTGCCCCTTGAGGAGGATTCTGTAGATCAGCATGTTTTTTGAAGTAGGTGTCGATAGACGCCTTGGCGATCTCGACGCTCTTGATGATCGGGGGCCGAATCCAGGAAAGATGTGCCGCGTGGACATTCTTGGGCATTGCTAAGCAACCCTTACAAAGAGATTGAGAAGGTGGTTAGGGAGTCGCTTCAACCCCAGCGGATTCCAGTTACCGTCCTCTGCGGGGCCGGTCAGTAAGTACCCCCCAATCGGCAACATGGCCGCCAGCTTCTGCAGTATTAGGTGCCGCGTTTCGACGCGGTAATAGATCAGCATGTTTTGGGTGATGATCACGTCAGGAGCGGTGAAGTTCACCGGACGCTCAGCAAGAATGTTGTGCTGCTCAAAGGTGACCATGTCTCGTATCCAGGCGTGAAACCTGACCTCATGCTGGCCTTGTGGTGCAGCGACATCGAGTCGTATCTCGGGGTGCCCGCGGTAGATCCCCTGCCGCGCTTTATCGATACATGGCTGGGACACATCGGTGCCATGCACATGAAATGCTGCATGTCCAGCGCGAAGCAATGTGCATGCGATGCTGTAGGGCTCTTCACCTGTTGAGCAACCGACTGACAAGACTCTGGGAGGTCTACGAATATCAGCACAGGCGTCACGGATAGCAGATAACGATGGGGGATATCGGAAAAACCGAGTTTCGTGATTGGTCGCCAGGTGCAGAATCTGGAATCTCTGCGCTTCCTCCAAACGCCCAGACACGAACAGCTTGAACAGGCTTTCGAGGGTCTCACCAGTTTCGCATGCGAAACTGGTAAGGGCCCTCGCAAAGGCAACACGCCGGTGCTCGTCAATTTCGATGGCAAAGCGCTCCTCGATGATCTTCATCCAAGAGTTGGCCATCCCCTCATCGAGAATCAGATCATCGACTGTATTCATGCGCGTTCGCGTTGCTTGCTGTAGAAGTCTTGAATGCCACTGTGCAGGTTCTGAGCTTGGCGATTCAGGTTGTTCATTGCAGATGCAGTCTGCTCGCTCGCAGCCGAGTTTTCGGAAGCGTAGTGACGAATAGAGCTCATCGTCTCGGATACCTCGGACGACTGAGAAATGAGGCTATTGGTCCGCTGATTGACGTCGTCAACACTCGTGGTGAGGCTCTCAGTAATGCTCTGAATGTCTTTCAGGGAAGCGAGCGCCGCATTGGAGCGGGTCAGCAGGCCCTGCATTTCGCTCAGTGATATGTCAACAGCGGTCTGGGTATCGCGAGCAGCTTCATTCATGTCCTTGAGCAGTTGCCCAATCTCGCTCACCACAGCTTTCGACTGGGTGCTGAGGTCCTGGACCGCTTCACCGCTCTTAGCCATCGCACGGGACAGCTCGGTATTGCCCTCGACTTGGTCCGATACCAGGTAGGCGTTGTAAGCAACCAGCTCGGACTTTGTCGCAACCTCTTTTACGAACTCACTGATCCTTTCCAGCATCTGGAACCGTTCGATCAGATGCTTGTTTCGATGCTGGATAGAGTTCAGGTGCTGGGTCTGGACCAAAATACCTTCGTGCACACCATTCACAGACTCACTGCCGGCGTGGACTTTGTTAGCCACGCTGTTGGCAACGCGCTGGGTATCACCCATGAGCTGCTGGATCAGATTGATGAAGGTATTCATGTCTGCGATCAGAGAGCTGATGTGCTCGATCGCCCGGAATTGCTCGTCACGATTGCGGTCAACATTGCGAGCTGTGGTGATGGTTTGTTCCGTCGCCGCAGCAAGCCCCATTACGGTCTGGCTGGTTTCGGTGAAAATCTCATGGAACCGCGCGAATACCTGGTTGAGCAGTTTCGCGATCTCTTTGGTGGAATCGCGATCATCTGTCAGGGTAAGGTCCAACTCTCCCCGCCCTACTCGCTCAATTTCAGTCAAAAGGAGACTCAGCTCCTTGGACCGTTCACGCTGACTACCCTCAATCGTGCTGCCGCGGGTTTCAACCGCCTGAGCCCGAGAAGCAGATACACGAGCCACCAAGAGGACACTCAGGATCGCGAGGCCGATAGTTAGAGCACCCAGGACTGCCACGAGAGTTGGGTTGATGGCTCGTGCATCCGGCAAAGCCTTCACCGAAGCGATCAAGGTATCTGTCGAAGACGCGATCTTGTCCCGTGCCTGCCAGATTTCTTTAGCATGCGGAAGATTCTGGGCCGAGTTGGCGGAAAGGCCGCTTGCCTGGCTGATCAGGCTCTGAGCGGATTGAGCGCTTCGGTAGCTTTTGATCAACTCATCCATCATCGCCTTGTCACGAGGCAACGAATTCCCGAATGCGGTGAGCGCGCCTAAATACTTGCTAACCCCTGCCTCTGCGCCTTGCAGCCCGGTGGCATCGACCACTGTAGTAGCAGTGACTCCCGCTACGTCAGCTTCCAGCTCAGTGAGGGCCTGAGCCAGCTGGCTCTTCTGCTGGGAAGTAGCATTCAGCTTAGATAGCAGCGCTTCAGCCGAGCGGCCACTCTCAATCACTTTCACAACGGCCGTCTTCGCCTCCTTGGCGGATCGGCTGAAGGCTTCGGTCCCAGACTGTCCACTGATCAGTTTGGCGATCGAGGGGGCAATGCCATCCCAGGAAGCACTCAGGGACTCCAGGCTACGCAGTACCGATTCCGGTGCGCCGGGAATACCCTTGATTGGGTCTCCATTCCGAAGATGCATCAGGGCGCGCTCTACCTGACTTTCCGCCTCGACGAGCTGGCTTGCATATGCACCATCAGCCGCTGCTTTGTCTGCCAAGTAGATGGTTTGCATAGCGGCGGACTTCAGTTCGTAGGTTTCAGCCACATAAAAGGAATCAGCCCGAGTGTCTTTAAGGAAGCTGTATCCAGTCCATGCAGCCGCGCTGCCAGTTGCGATCAGCAGGACCGCGGTAAGGGGAACGAAGGAAAAATTGTTGCTCATGCGGTCCTGTCTCATGTGAGGTCAATCGTTTGCATTTTGGGATCGGCAATTAGCGCCTGAATGTCGATGACAGCCCACGTCCGGGCGTCGCCTGTTACGACTCCGACTAGGCAAGCACCTAACCCGGGTGGGATCTTCAAATTGGCATTTGGGGCGTCAGTGAGGTTGCCCGAAGGGATGAACCCAACCACTTGATCTACGATGACGCCTACGTCACCCACATCAGCTCCGCCCCGGACGATCAAAGCCACTGGGTTACTGTGTTCTGCCCTGGACATGGTCTGAGGGATCGAGAGGAACCGAGCTATGTTCACGAAAGGAATGATGTCTCCATCCAGCTTGGTTGCCCCGAGCAACCAGGGCTTCGTTCCGGGCACTTGCGTGGGACTAACAGGAACCTGAGTGATGGCGTTTACCGCCAATGAAGGGCTCAAGCAGTAGGTATCGCCGATCCGATACCCAATGCACTTGTAACGACCGCTGGAGATATCACTGCTCATCGATAATCGCTTCCATATCAATGAGTGCTTTCGCGATCTTGTCGCCTGTGAACGGCTTGGTCAGGTAGAGATCTGCGCCTGCCAAGAGCCCTTTCTGTATGTCGAAAGGTGAACTCGCACTGGAAAGCATGGCGATGGGTAGGTGCTTGAATTGAGTCGAAGCTCGTAGGATTGAGGCAAGCTTCAATCCGTCCAGGTTAGGCATTTCGATGTCGATGAAGCACGCATCAGGCCTAGCCTCGCGAATAACACGCAGGGCCTCGTACCCATCCTTTGCGAGGTGAACCTCGATATCAGCTTTCTGCAGAAAGCCGGCCCCCATCTTCCGCATTCCGGGGGAGTCGTCGACGATGCAGACAGATCGAATATTGGACATGGAACAACTCCTGATTCATGCCCTAATAATGTTCAGGAGGTGCCCTCTTCTGGACGTACCTGCCCTTACCGACCTCAAGCAGGTAAAAACTGGTCATATCTCAATGCACGGTTATGGTCCTCCCTTGTTTCTGGAGGACCTATGCGTAAGTCAAACCACCGGGCTGCATTCGCCAGTGATCCCAAATTTCTGGAGCGGATTGCAAGGCAGCTCCAAAGCGAGCCAACATCTACCCCGCCCTCCCCTGCTGATAAAAAGCCGAGCAAGGCCGTCCAGCGCCTCGAAAAAGTCCAAACCGCCAATATGGATGGGAGGAAAGACAGGATTAGCCTGGAATCTACATCCAGGGTACTGACCATTTGCTTCCCCGGGGCGAAGCTGGTCTCTCTCAACACCATGCTCCGCGTCCACGACGCCAAGGCCACCCGCCTGAAGAACACATGGCTGAAACGAGTGGAGGCCCTTCGATACACCTACAAGGCTGTTCTCGAGGAATGGATAGCCATTGCGACCTATCCTTTGTTGGTCGAGGAGGTATACATCACAGGTGAGAGCAGCTTGCTCGACCCAGAAAGTGTTACCGCGGCCTGCAAACCGGTTATTGATGCACTTGTTTCGAATGGGTTCTTGCCGGACGATGATCCATCCCACATTGCTCACCCCCTACCCTACACTTCCAGAGGCGAGTCTCCTGGCCTGGTGATCTGCTTACGTCCTGCAGGGCGGCCTTGGGGACTAATCGAAGATGCAACGATTCAGGTGGCCAGCTCATTAGGGCGTTGATTTTTGCGGCCAATCCGTTATCCCTCGTGTATCATGTTTCACGAACGCACGAGGGTTTCACGTGTATCAATCAGAGACCGGAATCAACCCCACAGAGTCCCATTGCCTGGGTATCAACCTAGTACCTGTTGAGCACCGAGACGTCGATGTTGATCTCATGCAGCCTGGCATCTGGCAAACCCGTCGGAACTTCACTCTTGCAGAGCTGGAAGAGCTAGGTGACAGCATGGTCAAGGCCGGGGGGAATGTAACCCCGGTGGTGCTATGTCCCCGGGCTCAGGGCGGCTACTTCATCATTTCCGGCGAACGACGTTGGCGCGCGGCGCAACTCAAGATGATCCCCCGCCTGCATTGTCGGATCGGGCACTACACGGATAACCAGGCCCGTTTCATTTCTGCTGTAGAGAACGTTCTCCGGGTGCAACTCAACCCGATCGAAGAAGCTCAAGCCTATGCAGACATACAAGAAACCGGTCTCTCCCACGAGCAAATAGGCAAGGAGCTGGGTAAAAGCAGGTCGCACGTCTCCAACTACCTGCGGTTGCTCACCTTGGACATCACTGCCAAGGACTTCCTGATCCACGGCAAACTCACGGCGACTCAGGCTCGCCCGCTGTGCTCACTCGACTCGAAAGGCATCCAACGTGAAGTCGCGACGAAAGCCGTAAGGCTGGGGTGGAGCGTTAAGAAGATCGAAGATGAGGTTGCCAAGCACCTCAACAAGCCTAAGCCAAAGGTCAACTTGCCCAAGCAAGACGCCGACATCGCACGTCTGACCCGGCTGGTATCCGATCACACGGGGTATCCCTGTGTGATTCAGAAGACACCGAGTGGCAATTGGCAGATGGGCTTTCTCATGACAGGTGACGATCAATTCGCAGGGCTTCTGGAGCGGCTAGGCATCAAAGTCGACGAGTGTTAGCCCCTACCCTCGAATTTGGGCACTCCGTTTCCATTATTACGACAGAAGCCATTGTTATGGCCCTGCCGAACCTTGCCGACCATCCTGCGGGTAGCCAGAGGCCGAAGGTATAATTTCGCATGCTAAACCGACCATTCCCGGTGCCAACTCTGCTGGCTATCGCTCTGACGGCAGTGTTAGCCGGTTGTACCTCCACCCATGAGCCGGTGGAGCTAGCTTCCATCGAGCCTCAATCCCAGTACGATCAACGTATCCAGGATGGTCTCGGTAGCCAGAAGTACACCGAATCGCAGATTCTCTACATGCGCCGCCTGAACGAGTTCAAGGATCAGATTGATTCGCTCGAAAAGCAAAAGCAGGCCTTGGAGGCGTCGCTTTCTACAACAGCCTACGAACAGGATCTAGGCTCGGGTAAAGCTCCCTCAACTGAGTCGAGCCGGATTGAAGAGTTCCAAGCGGCAACCCAGGCCTCACAGGCCCGGGTTGCTGAAGAGAATTCAAAGGCGGCCATACGCCAGTCCATCATTGAGAATGACCGTGACCGCGCATTACTCGAGGCTGAGAATCGAGCAATGGCTGAGATTGAGCAGTTGAAAGCTGCTGATGCAGCCAAGCAGGCCGATCTGGCGAAACTGAAAGCTCAGCTTGCGGAACAAAAGGCGGAAAGCTCCCGCACTCTTGAGAAGCAACGCTTTGCAATGGCGGTAGCTAACGCGGACGCTGAACGGCGAGCAGCAAATGCGGTTGTTGAAATCAATAACCAGATTAGTGAGCTGAAAGGGCAACTCTCCCAGCTTGAGACGAAATTGGCAGCGGCTCAGAAAGAGCATGAACGATTGGCTGATCTCTCCCGTCAGCTGCAGACACCTGTGGCGGTAACAGCAGCAATTACGGATCAGCCTTCGCCTGAGATCGGGAGCTTAACAGAGAGCCGAATCGCCGAAATCAAAGCACGACTCGCGCGTGAGAAAACTGAAATCACCGCCAAAGCCCGGACAGAGGTAGCGGCCTTGACGGCCGGCGCTGAAATCAAAAAGGCTACAGTCGTGGCCCCGGTCGTCACTGGTCGAGCGGTCTACGCAGGCTCCTATGGTGAAAAGCCAACCACCTACGCCAAGGTTGACGACAAGCCGGTCAAACAAGATGCGAAGCCTCTGGCTATCGCATCCAAGCAGGCACCAGTAGTAACTGTGGCCAAGTTCGAGCCTAAGATATCTCCGGTTGTGATTCAGAGGGGCTCAGATGCTGGTAGCGCGGTGCTTGCCGGCGGCCCTGTGACATCTTCAGTACAGTCCCCAGCACCGATCGTAGTATCCCCAAAGTCACGTGTGATCTACGACGTCCTCTACGTTTATAAGGATGAAGGTAGCTGGCAGAAGTTCCAGCGCTACCTGGAAGCTTACGGGATCAAGGATTTCGAACCGGTACACAAAGGGAGCACGTACTACCTTTACATGGGGCGCTTTTACGACAAGCTCGCTGCAGCGAAGCGCGTCGAGTATTTAAACCGCACGACCAATACCAATCATGCGACCGTGCACCCGCAAGAGGTGCCGATGTAACGCCGGTTTAGCATGCGAAACTCAGTGAGAAGGGGCGAGGGGATTCGCCCCTTTTTGTTTTTAGATTTCGCAATGCGGTCGCCGCCATGAAAAAAAGCTGCAAAGCAGGTGTTTTGACTTGAAATGGACTGCAATGCGGTTAGAGTGGACTCCATTGCAGACAAGGAGCCTCACATGGCCGCAATCCCGTTCAAGAAGAGAAAACTGCTCGCCGACGTCCATGCTGTTACTAACCAGAAGGGCGGCGTAGGCAAAACGACGATCGATTTCCATTGGCTGGTTTACTTGGTAGAGCAGGGATACCGCGTGCTGGGTATCGACCTGGACAGCCAAGGCAACTTCTCCAGTCGACTCGCGCCTGATTCCCGCAATGGAGGGCTCCGCAGCGCGCATCTCTTCAAAGAAGAACTGCCTGATCTCAAGCCCCTCCAGACGGCACTCGGCGCCGACTTGATTTATGCCCTGAACAAAGACGATGAGTTGAGTTCAGTAGAGCAGATTGGCTTGTCGGCGGTAGGTCCCTTTGCCAAGCACATCCAAAAGTTGGCAGAGGATTACGATTACATCGTAATCGACACCCCACCTACCAATGGGGTGCGGATGATTGCGGCATCTGTGGTATCGGATCACATCTTTGTACCTGTGGAGCTGGCGGCGTTCGCTGTAGATGGCGTGATTTCTCTAATCGAGACGTTCGATATGGTCGGGCCGTTGTTCGGCACTCAGATCACTCCTACTGGGATCATCTGCAACAAATACAACACTCGCGTGAACGCTCACCGCGAGTCGTTGGAGGACCTGCGAAAAGTAGTTGGTCCCAAAATTCTTCAAAACAGTCTCTCGATCCGAGGGGCAATTGATACCGCGCTGCGCCAATGCAAGCCCGTTTGGAGCATGCGAACCAATGGTGCTGAGCGTGAGACCGGCGTAGAAATGATCAGGCTGATGGAGGAAATGGCGCACCGAGCAGGCGTAGAAATCACGCCTGTGGTGATCGCACCGAAGGTGCCTCGGAAGAAAAAGCCGGTAAAGAAAAAGAGCCAATCGCGCGCTAAGAAAGTGGGGGCAATCTAATGGCTAAGACATTAGACCTAGGGAGTTTGACTCGACTGAATGACCTGATGGACCTTGGCCGGGCCGCACAGGAGAATCAGATTATTCTCCTCAGCGTAGATCAGATCGAAGTCAAACCTCAGGTGAGGAAAGACTTCAAGGAGATCGAGGAACTGGCAGCTAGCTACGATGACGAAGGGCAGCAAACCCCCATCATCGTTGGTCCGATGAATCCTGAAACTCAGAAGTACCCCTTGAAGAAAGGCGGTCGTCGCTATGCCGCTGCGGTACTTCGCCCAGGCTTTAAGCTGAAAGCTATCGTTGACGGCAAGAAACGCACGCCGGCCAAGGAGATCCTCTCGCAGCTGATCGAAAACGAGCAGCGGCAAAATCTCAACCCCTATGAGGTTGGTCAAGCCTTGGCTGAAGCCAAAGCTGAAGCTAAGGCTGCTGGGGAGCCCCTGTCCAACCAGGACTTGGCTACCTACATGGGGAAAAGCGAGACCTACATCTCCATTCATTTGGGACTCGCAGACCTTCCCGAGGAACTGGTTGACCTGATCAAAGGAGGCATTACGAGCGACAGCGAAGTCTTACGGGAAATGAAGCAACTGAAGAACCTTCAGCCCGAGACGTTCACTGCATTCATTGAAAGGGCAAAAGCGGAAGGCTCCATCAGCAGGCAGCAAGTACGTGATGCGGTCAGAGCAGCAAAAGGCAAGACAGTGCCCACGAAAGCTCCTCCGGCACAAGAACCGCAAACTGAACACCAAGCTGGAAAAGTCGGGCATCCAGCTCAAGATGGGGTAGGGAAGGGTGGTAATTCTTCTCAGGCGAACCCTCCTGGTCAGACCGACCAGTCCCCAGTTTCGCATGCTAAACCCGAGGGGCAGTCAAAAGCCCAGGGCCAGGGCGAGACAAATACGCCAGCAGTTGTAACCACCCCTTCGCAGGAACAGGGGCCGGCCGCTGCGCCGAATAGTTCTTCGAAGAAGAATGGTAAGGGATACATACCGATTACTGCGGAGCGTCAGGTAATCGGTATCAAGGTTGCACTGGACAGTGCGGTAGCGTCCGGGTATTTGATGAATGATCGCGTCAGCGAAGATCCTTCCAAGGCATGGTGCATGCTGATGATCGGCGGATCACAACAGCCCAAGCAGATAAAGGTGGATCAGATCGATATCGTCAGCGTCGCAGCGATGGAGACCGATGGCTGAACTAAATCTTCAGTAGGGGAATAGGGCGCTTCAAGCAATTGAGGCGCCCTTTTTCATTTTGGGACACGGCGTACTTGAATGGCGGGGTAGGGCGACCTATCGTGAAGGCGTTTTCTCGTGATCTCCCGCTGTTGGTGAACTCACTGATAGCTGATCACAACCCGCCCCCGCCTTTGAATTCAAGGGTTGTGGTGGGAGATTGGTTCAGTGACTGTATTCAGTCGCCGTTCTGATCATCTCGCTTCAAGGTGAACCTGGTGCTTTTCACTTGGTTCATCGTTTTGCGATGTTCCAGGTGCATTGCATCTTGATCATCGTGATCTACCTGCTTCACGTTCTTTAACAAGTCAGTGTCGCGTGAGTTCGTAAAGGACTTCACTCTGCGATTTTGCGTTTTGGTGTGAACACGCCCATTCGCCAATTTTGCTGAGCTGGTTGCTGCGTTGTGGTGACATTCGCTCGGTTTGGTGTTTGGTGTGTGCCCCCTTGGCCTCATCATTCGCTATTCCGTCGCAGAGTGTTTTCTAAGCAAATCTCACTCGACCCCTAGGGCGATCCACATCGCCTTCGGGAGGGTAGTGGTCGTCTCAATTCACATTGAGGACCACGACATGAAATATGCACTCACCTTTGCCTTTGCGCTTTCTGCTGCTCTCTTCCTTTTTCAGGGAGATGATGCGCGAAACACAATGACGAAGGTCCAACACGACAGATGTGCTTCCTTTGAAGCTGCTGGAGTTGAATGCTGATCTCGTGCCCTATGACTTAGTCAAGGGCACCCCTAATACAACCTTTGCAGGCTGTATTAGAGGTGCCCTAGACAGATGAGACGAAAGGCCCGGCGCAGCGATGCACCGGGCCTTTCTGCATTTGTAGACTTCATGTCCTTGATTTCAGCTGGGGGCCTCCTTAGCGTTGGAGGTGATCTTTCCCCCAGCTTTCGCATGCGAAATTCCGCACGGATGTCTGGAGAAGATTCCAGTCCCAGAATTCTGGAGCTGGGTTCTTTAAAAACTCGCGCTCGCGCAATTCCCACCCTTAGGGCAAGCCATCCCTAAGGGGACGTGGCTGCCTTGCAATTGGAGGTAGCTATGGATCGTCAAGACGACAATCGTCCGAAACTGTCTGAGGAAGTCCTGGAGCTGGTGAAGAGCAACGGCGGTTGGCTTAACGTGATCCCACGTTTGACTAGCTCGTTCGATGCTGCACTCAAGAACCATGGACATCTGGTCGACTGCCCTTTCCCACACCGTCACCGGAATGGGGGAGGGAAGAGTGATTTCAGATTCTCAAACAAGCCGGGCTACGAAGACCGCGCTATCTGCTCCTGCTTGCAGGACGGTGGCCGGGACCCAGTAGAGCTTCTGATCCTGGACGGCGTCGGTCGCAACTTCACCGACGTAATGTTCAAAGTCAGAGATGCACTAACAAACGGCAAAAGCTATACCCGTAAGGTCACTCCTGTAGTGGTCAATTCACGGGCTGGCATAAGTCCGGAGGATGAGCAGAAGCGGAAGGCGAAGCACATCAAGACTGCAGAAGGCTTGATCTCGCTAACCCACCCGGATGCTCTTCCTGGCCGTTTGTACTTTCAACACCGCGGTATCCCGCTTAACAGCAACCTTGGTGACGTGAAATTCCACCCGGCCCTCGAGTATTACGAAACCCGTAAGAAAGATGGTCAGGTTGTGAAGGAGCTCATCGGTCGGTTCCCGGCCATCGTGTCGGCGTTTCGGAGCAGGACTGGTCGAGTGGTGAATTTCCACAAGATCTACCTGACTCCGGATGGTCATAAGCTGGAAGGTGTCTCGAAGGTGAAGAAAATTGATTCCCCGTTGTCTGGCTTCAAAGGAGCGTCAATCCGAGTAGCAAACGTTGAAGGTTGCAGGACGCTGCATGTGACCGAAGGCGTAGAGAAAGGATGGGCAATCCACCTGGCAACAGGCGAGTCTGTTCGAGTAGCGCATGCCTGCACCACTCTGGCGACGTTGTTTGTCGATCGTGCTGAATTCGATAGGGTAGTTATCTGGTCTGATAACGACCCATACAACGAAGCACGTGGGAAATATGGCGATGGACAAACCTTTGCGTGGAAGCTCTTTATTGAGCTGATGCGTAAAGGGTTCGAGGTGGCCTTCATGCTGCCCGATGTGATTCACACTCCTGGAGCCAAGGGCCAGGATTGGGAAGATATCATCGTGGTTGAGAAGGTCGTTGGACAGCCATTGCCGCAACGCTTCCACCTCCTGCGTGCGAAAGCATGCGAAGGTGGGATCTTCATGGGCTTCAAGCCAGTCAACGCAGATGGCTTGCTCAGTGCCTGTGCGTGAGCGCTCAAGAAACCCCGGTCCAGCTTTTGCTGGTCTGGGGTTTTTTTTGCGCATGCTAAACCCAGAGTAGCTTTGTTTCGACCTTGGACATCTTGACTACTAGGATGTGCTCGGCTAAAAAGTGTCTGTCCCATTTGCCTTTCTCCGAAAGAGCAAACCCAGACTACGTTGGTGAATTCACCGAGGTTTTCTGGGGTGCGACTCGATACTCGAATTCGAGTTAGATGAGCACAGACATTGTTGGAACAGACTGGACGATCGTCTGATCAGTCCACAATCTCGAGATACCAGGCATGTCCTTTGCTCCTGCAAGGTAGACGTGTTCCAGGAACGTGTATCTCCCCGCCATTTCGGTATGTGTGTTCGCACGCTAACCAGTCAAAGGCACCCTCCAGCTTCAATGCTTACCCCTGCACGGGATCTCTTCGCGAGCTTATTCCCGGTGCAGCGGGGATATAGGAGGAAACACCATGACAGGCCAAGTTGAACTTCTCGAAGCTCCATCCTTGTGGCAACAGCCGGAAGGTGAGCAATTGGAAATTGCGCAAGGGCGTTTTTTCCGCGGAGAGGATGACCAACCTGAAAAAGAATCTGAAGTCGTAGACTTCTAAACCATTCAAGAACCCACGAGGGCGACAAGATTGCCCTCGGGTAGTCGTGTGCGCCTAGAAAAGGTGATCGCATGACTTCGTTCGTGAATCCGCATTACATCTTCAATCCACTCCCGGATGAAGTAGACATAACGCTGTCTCCAACGCAGATCATGAAATCCATGGTTTGCACTCGGCTGCTGGGGTACTACCGAGCTCGTGTAAAACCCGAGGCAACCCCGCTCAACCTACTGTTCGGCTCAGCCTTGCATTGGGTGATCGAAGGGTTCGTCAAGGGATACATTCCAGAGGAGGAAATGGCCACTCAGTTTATTAACAAGTTCGAAGGTTTATCCGACGGAAAGTTGATAAGCATGGCCAAGTCTAAGTCTCGGGAAACAGCAGAGGTTCTTGGTAAACAATTAGCTGCAGGCTTTCCGTCTTACTTCCGTAATCTTGGCCTCAAGCCACTGATTATTGAAGGACAGTTCAAGTTGAAAATCGCTGAGCGTACCTTCATCACGCTAGTAATCGACTTTGTCGGTGAATGCACAAAACCAATATTCAACCCGAAAGGGGAGATGTTGGCTGATGTTGGCGACGTCGTGATCTTGGACTGGAAAACCGCTGCACAGCCTGAGGGTGAGTTGTTTTCCCGATACGGGTATCAGCTGACCTACTACTGGCTGGCAGTGAAATTAGCATGCCAGCAGTTGGGAATCAGAGAGCCAAAGCTTTGTGGTTATGCCTCAGGGCAGAAGCCCAACATCACGAAACCGGACTCCAAATCAGTTGTGAACGCCATCTGGCATCCAGTCCACTGGGTAAAACGGACGGCGGCCGACATTGAGGAAGCAGTGGAATATGCCCGCGTAGTTGCCAAACGGCTTCGCGCAGGTGAGTTTTTCCGTGCCCCTCATATGGCCTACGACTCACCCTGCGATAGTCACTCCAAACGGTGTGACATGGCGGGGCTATGCCTCGAAGGTTGCTTGTCGGGATACAGCGTTAAAGCAGGTCTGACACTTGCAGACCTAATCTGAATTTAAACAACCCTGTGGGGCAAAACAGCCCTACGGGGCTGGTGCGCCCTCGAGGAGGCTACATGCGTGAGTCTTATCGAATGGAGCGCTACGCTCAACGTGCTGTACGAATTCGCCGTGACAAGGAAGCTGAGGATCTCGCCAGTCGTAAGATTGGTGATTTCCTGATGCGGAATTACTTGGCCGAAGGCGCCTTACTAGCTGAAGAGTTTGGGAGGGTGTCGTACCACGAGCGTTTACAGCTTATTGCCAACTCCTCTGAACTCATCATGAGCTCCGACGGGGAGGAAGGCATCAATGTGGTATGGGGCTCGAATAAGCAGGTACTAACGCACAGGTTGCTGTCTCCGAGGATTCGGAGCGACTTCCACGGTGCGCATTACCTCGGTTCGTGGTCCCGCTCGATGCCCAAGTGGAAACACAATGAGCTTCGAGATGAAATCAAAGCCAAGTTAGAAGCCAGAGTTAAGGACCGAGTTGAACTGCGTAAGCAGGGCATGCTCGACTTCTCTCTGGATACTGACGATATGCCACCGCTATTCCTCCAACCGGAGGGCTAATTTCCAGCCCTTTCGGGCCGGAAGTTCAACACTTCCGGCGGGACGCCCTGGTCGTGTTTCACATAACACGCGACGGCGTAACTTTGGAGGCAACATGAGCTACATAAAAAACCTGATGGTCGTGATCATCGCGTCCATCATGGGTGCTTCTGCCTCCTCCCTGTTCGTAGGATGGTCTACTAATGAACTTCGCATAGTCTTTGTGGTTTCCATATTGATGACTGCACTCATTACGTTGAACTCAACGGCTCAGGGACGGAAGAAGCGTCCTAAAATGAAGCCGACGCGCACGGTAAAACGTAAATCGCGTCGGGCAAAGAAGCGTGCACGTAGCCCCTAGGTGAGTAGAGGATCGAAAGAATCTCTTATTACTCATCGCGAGGATGCGACCATGTCTTTCAGTGTGACTCTCGGAATCCTGTTTCTTGCATTCGCAATTTACTGGGGTTGTGATTACGTTGAGCGCCGGCGTGCCGGTGGCGACGTAGCTGGTACACGAAGCAGCACGCCATAAATTCCATGGACATACCCTGGGGGTGAAATTCCCCTTAGGGATGATCACCTCTGGGGTTAGGACAGGAGAAAAACCATGAACTAACTAAACTAGAAGGTGAATACCATGAAAACCAAAAAATCCAAGTTCGTTTCTAACCTAAAGCTATCAGTCGGGTTCGCCCTGTATGTTGGCTGCGGGGGAGATATACCAGCACCAAAAGCAATTGTTCCGATGATGTATTGGTCGGTGATCATTGCCGATTACGTGCTGCGGACAACGAACATAATTCGAAAATTGCTCAAACCGATTCTTCTCCACACCCCACTGGGGATGGCTTTCCTCGCTACGAGGTTTGCCCTGGATCTGGCCCTCGCGGCCTGTCATGCGGAAATGAAGCACATCGGAAAACCGGCCCGGTGATCGGGTTTCGGGTGGCCATCACCCGGATTTCGGGAAGGAGCATTCAATGAAGGCGTTTCAACAAGGCAAAGAAGCATATCGTTCGGGCAACTCCAACCAATCCAATCCGTACCCATCCATGTCCCAAGAGGGCAGGGCATGGGCAATGGGCTGGTTGGTAGCGAAAGAACCAGGCAACTGGGACGACATCGCACGCCTCTACGACGACCAACCAGGCTAAGCCAGGTCGGACCCTCCCGACCTGCAGGCGGGAGTGAACTCTTCAATTCTCCCGTCTGCAGCGGGTAGGAGCTTTTAGCAATGCAACAACGCCAATACAGCGACAACGAACTGTTCGGGATCATCCAGGAAGTCTATTTCGGGGCAACCAGCTGGGAGCAAGGCCGTCAGGCTGCGCTACGAGGCCGGACCTTATCTGACAACCCTGAAACTCCCGACACCATCTCCTACGACGAGTGGAAGAAGGGGTTCGTTCATGGAGCCGTCTACGACGTTCCTCAGTCAGAGCAAATCGAAGAGATCGTGATGGTTGGCATCCTGCCGGTCATTGAGGTCCAGGTATTGCCAGCACGCTCCTTCTGGGCCGTGCTGAACAACCTGCAAATCGATCTGCATCTCTCGGTTCCCGAGCTGGCTCGGAGAATCGGACTCGCAGAAGAGCGACTGTGCGCTGGGATGATCATGTTCGGGTTTTACGACTCGGATGCGATCCCCATGTACGACCGCGTAGCCGTCTAATAACGGGCCCCTTAGGGGCCTCTCCTTGCTCTGTGAGCTGGACCAAACATCCAGCTCAGTGCTGGGTGTTTGCTCGAGGTCACCGATCTCACAACACCCGGCTCCGCGCCCGGGTGTACATCTCAATGCCCCGTGCGCGGCGGGTGCGAGGAAATACAAATGAACAACGTAGCCAAGAAGAACATCACCGTCGAAGAGATCAAAGCCGCTCACATCCAAGCTGTCACCAGCCAGAAGTTCGAGCCGGTAATGGTCCACGAGCTGTTCGGCTTCTCTACCCCTCTGAAGGGTTTTGAGAAACCGATCCCGGTACCGGCAGAGCGTCATCCGCTTTCGCCGAGTGTCGACAGCAATTACGTGTTCAATGAGAGCCTGGTTCGCCGGGTTCTCCTGAGCATGGCGACGAAAGACTCCATCATGCTGGTAGGCGAGAAGGGGACCGGTAAGTCCTCCCTCATCAACCAGATCAATGGCCGTCTTAACCGTCCGTCAATCGCAATCAATGCCGGCCCCGGTGTTGATGAAGGTTACCTGGTAGGGTTCCGTACCCTTGGGAAGGACGGTGTGAAAAGTGTTGATGGTGTGCTGAGTTATGCCTATCGCCATGGGCTGAGCTGCACCATCGACGAAATCTGCAGCCTGAATCCCGGCGTGCTTCTCAGTCTGAACGACATCCTCCAAGGTGATGAGGTCGTGACGCTGAAACACCACGGGATTGACCCTGAACTGGACCCGAGGGAACTCCTCGGCCTCGAAGGTGGGATGAACATCGTTCGTCACCCGTCGTTCCGGCTGTTCGCAACCGATAACACTGGTGGTAAGTCCTCGCGTGATCCCCGGTATGCCGGCACGAAGGGACAGAACGCTGCAGTACGTAGCCGCTTCACCTCCTTCAAGGCCAACTTCATGTCGGCTGAGAAAGAGATGGCTGCTCTGCATGGTCTGAACACTGGAGTGGATGATCTCAACATCCAACTGATGGTTGAGTTCGCGTTCCGGTTCCGTGTTGCGTTTTCGCAGGAGGAGGCGTTCGACAACATCTCCTTCCGTGAGCTCAAACGCTGGGTTACCAAAATGGCTCTGTATGATGATCTGGATGAATCCTTCGTCGACGCTATCTACGGCAACCTCGAAGAAGCGGACCAGGCTCTGGCCCGCGAACTCTTCGATGAAACCTTCGATCGCGACCTCGTACTTCCGGAAGAGTACACCACCTCGGTGGCGGACCAGCTGGATGCGCTGACGAAAGCTGCGGTTAGCAATGCGGCTCAGATAGCGTAAGGAGGTAGGTGATGTTCTACCTGACGAACGATTCGGGACGTTTCATCGCTGTACGTGGGGACGTGAATACGTTCCTCGTGACAGTGTGGGAAGGTTCAGTCATGCGAGGTGTTTCCGGTAAGAAGGAGTTGCTCTGCGGAACAGCGGAGGAAGCCTGGGAGCATGTTTGTGCCCAGGTTGCCGACGCTCGAAGCAACGGCTATTCGTCGCAGCCAATCGATCATTCCCCCGTGGAACTCGATGCAGCCCAGTCGATAGTCGCTGAGTTTGACCTCCTAAGCCGGGGAATCTATGTCCGTGTCAAAAGCTGCACTGCAGAGCAGTTCAATGAGGGGCTTGCCCACTTAGAGAATGTAGTTCGGGTGCTCATCGATGCGGGTCATCCCCTAGCTTTCAGGATGGTAGGCAATGAGTTTGAAGTCGCTTTGAACGGGGCTTCGATTCGTAAAGGCATCGCCTCGGTACGGGACTGGGAAACCATGTCCCCGAAGGGGCGAGAAATTTTCGAGGAAAGGGGCTTTATCGACAGCACCAACCTGCTGCCAAGCGGGAAGGGGTTATGGCGATTTAGAACCCAAGAGTCGGTTTTGGATGTCTGTGCACGGGCTTTTCTTGCCGAGCTCAACAAAGCCGGAGCCGAGTTCTCGGTAACGAGTGACTCTGACTACACCCTCGATTTCCAGCGACCGTTCCAACGCCAGTCCGTTCAAGAAATGGACTGGTACAAGACGTTCCCTGGCCTTCTGAAGGTGCTTGAAGATGCCAGTCTACTAGGTGGCTCCAGGACCAAGGTTTCGGTGCCCACCAACATCGGTATGTCCCTGTTCCTATAACTAGGCCCCATGGGCCTCCCTCCTTGTGAGCTGGACAAATCCGGCTCATGCCGGGTTTGTTCTAACGAGCCCGGCACCGCGCCCGGGCTTTTTTCTACATTGCCCGTGCGCGGCGGGTGAGAGGTAAGACCATGAAAATCGCAATCGCGAAACTGGATGCTGCTCTGGATAAGTTCTGGATTGGCGTTGTGCTGCATGCCTACCACCGTTTGATGAGTGCGCATTACCGCCGTAAGGCGGCGCGCCTCGCCCAAAAGGTTCAAGGCCGTGCAAACGAGATCCAAAACCCCGCCTACCAAGTGCGGGCCAAAGATCAGTTTTTAAGCCATCGCCACCAAGTCCTGCGTCATGACTTGGAAGCAAAATTGATCCGCGGGGAAACCTGCTGATCCATGCGGACTGCCCCTTCGGGGGCAGTCACTCCGCTCAGTGAGCTGGACCAACAATCCGGCTCACAGCCGGGTTGTTGTTCGAGGTCATTGATCTCAAACCACCCGGCTCCGCGCCCGGGTGTTCATCTCGATGCCCCGTGCGCGGCGGGTGCGAGGAAATACCCATGAACCTGATTCAGAAAGCAATCAAAGCAGCAAAAGACAAAGTCCTGCTCAAGTACCACCGGGTTGCCGCTCGGATGTACCTGAAACGGGCCACGTACGTTGCAGACCAAGTGATCTACACCCGCTTTAAGGTCCCCACTCAAGCACTTCGTGTGCTGCGAGAGAAGGCCAATGAGCACGCCCAGAAAGCCTACGCAATCCGGAAGGGAGTCTGATCATGAGTAAGCTGCAACGTACCGCGAAACAGTTCCAGGACGGTTGGATTTCCTTCCTTCGTGTTCTGGCAAGAAACTCCAAGATCAAGTTCGTGATTCGTCCGAATGTCAGACCGTGCACCGACGGTAAGGTCGCGTACCTGCCGTCTCTGCCGGCGAATTTGACAGAGGAAGACTTGATCCTGTTCAAGCGTTGGGGTTACCACGAAGTCGGCCACATCATGCACAGCGATGTGCCGTTTTTTCAGGAGTTCAGCATGGAGCATGGTGCCTTCGCGGGCCTGCTGCTGAACGCTGTCGACGACGTGTATATGGAATACGCTCAAACTCGGTCTTCTCGACGTTCTGAGCGTTTCTTCCGTCAGGGAGCAGCGATCATGTTCGATCGCGGCATGTTCCGGGACGGAAGCCAAAGCCCCCAAGAAGCATTTGCAAGCTACACCTTGTGCTTCCTTCGCAGCCGTCGGTGGAGTGAGTACCAGCAGCCTCTAGCGGCTGTTCGGAAAAACTTCGATGCCCACTTCGGTGAGCATGCCGACCAGGTGCGCGAAAACCTGGAAACCATCCTTCTGGCTGAGTACCCGAGCGTTCGTTCCACTCAAGACGCCGGCGATCTCACCCTTCGGCTGATCGAAATGCTGAAGCAGCAGCGTGACCAGCAGGATGAGCAGCCCCAAGAGGAGCCTGAAGACGACAATTCGGAAGGTGACGAAGGGGATGACCAGGACGATCAGCAATCCTCGCAAGGGGATGATGAGAGTAATCAGGAAGACGATCAGACCTCTGACAACGGCCAAGGCCAGGGCCAGAAAGATGATCAAGAACCTACCAACGGTGACACCGGTGGTCAGGGTAGCGATGACGGTAAAGCTGAAGACGAGTCCGACTCCAAGGCTGATGGCCAAGGTGCGCCGGGCGAGGATGACGCTGATGCCAATAACCAATCCGAGAATGCCCAAGGCGACAGCCAAGGGCAAAACGGGGTCGACCTCGCCGAGTTGATCGAGCAAATGCTCAGCAGCAATGGTGGTGACGATTCCGAAGTCCTGGATATGGACAAAGTGATTCAGCAACTCGCGACTAGCATCCAGAACGGTACCAACCCGGACTATCAGGATGCTGCTCCGGTTCCAGCTTTCGAAGTTGAACCGAGCGATGTGGAGAACCAACCCTCACTGGGGGCTGGAACGGTCAAGGACCTGGTCGAAGGGATGCTTGTTTGCCCTGCTGACAAGGAACATGCACGTGAACTGGCTGATGCGCTAGACCGCAAGGTCAATGTACTGGCCACGAAACTGCAGGCCTACCTGTTAAACCGAGAAGAAGCGGACGTCTACTCGACGCGCCGCGGTTCGCTCGGACAATCTCACCTCTACCGTGCAGGTATGGGAGACAGCCGTATCTTCGAACGTAAAGAGGAAACGGTACTCCCTACCGCAGCGGTCTCTGTTCTTGCAGATCTTTCCAGCTCGACAAGCTGGGTTGATCCTAGCGTTCTCGCGACGTTGGCGAAGGCGAAAGCCAAGGCCATTGCTGCTGGGGAAGCTATCAATGAAAAAGAGTACGAGGTGCAGACAGTTGCCAAATCCATCCAGCAGAGCCTGCTGATCATGGAGAAGGTGTTCCACAGGATCGACACTCCACGCGAGTTCTTGGGCTTTGCTCCAAAAACTGGCCATCTCAACACGGTGGTGAGGACCTTCGGGGACTCCCATCAAAACGCGGTTGACCGCATTGGCGGTCTGGACAGCATCACCGGCGGGAATCACACCCCGATTGGTGAGGCGGTTTTCCAAGCAGCCCAACGCCTGGCAAGCCATCCGGCACAGAGGAAGCTGATGTTTGTCCTCACGGATGGTGCTCCGTCGTGTGCGACCCTGGCTACAGAACAGACTGCGTTAGCGGTCGACGCTGGAATCAAGGTGGTGTACCTCCTCATCGGCAATGAGGTCCGAAAGGACTGGCTGGAAGAGGCGGGTATCCCGTACGCCGTTGCTGCAACCGCAGATGACGTTGGTCCAGCTCTTCTGGAGCAAGCCAAGCAGCTGCTGATGTAACCACTGATGCCGCCCTTCGGGGCGGCCTCCCTCTCTCCAACGAGCTGGAAAACCATCCGGCTCGCGCCCGGGTGTTCTCAATGATCACCCCGTGCGCGACGGGGGAGGGCAATTCAATGGCAACTCAAACTCAAGTCTACGGACGGTCAGTAGACAGCGTTTTGCACTTTCGTCGCGAGTCCACAGGAGTTCGTCTTACCCAAGCCGAACTCCAGGGCTACATCGAGGAGGTAGGAACATTCGCGCGCGATCTTCGGGTCCGGGATGAGGGCAACACCCTCGTCTTGAGCTTCAGCTGGATGCGTGCAACCTACAGCTATGTGCTGGACAAAACAGAGTACGGCTATTCCCAACGCACTCCGCTGGGAGAGGGCACGATTCTACGTCTGCTGTAACAGTGGCCCCCACGGGGGCCTTCCTTGCTCAGTGAGCTGGACCAAACATCCGGCTCACTGCCGGGTGTTTGTTCGAGGTCATTGATCTCAAACCACCCGGCTCCGCGCCCGGGTGTTCATCTCAATGCCCCGTGCGCGGCGGGTGCGAGGAAATACCGATGACTCAAGTAATCAGCGCTGCAAATGACAACAAAGTAGTAGTAATCAACCTGCTGGTTTCCGCGATGGCGGCCGATCGTCAGATCGACCTCGACGTGCTGAATATCAAGGTTGAAGAGTTGCACGATGAGATCCGGAAGCTGGTGACTGAGAAGATCTTCCCGAAAGACTTTCTCCGTAACTACGCCCGGCTCCGTGAAAACGGCGAAACCCTCCTGAAGCAAGACGGCTCCATCATGTGCTCCATTGGGGCGGTGATGAGCCGCAGCGAAGCGGTCATCAAGATCCGCGAGCTGAACAAGATCAAGGAGGAGTGGGCTCAGCAACTCGCTAAAGATGAACCTGGCTATCAGGCAATGTGCGACAAGCACCTGCTAGAGATGAGCCAGAAGGCAATTGCGAAAGGTGCCGACTCTGCCCAGGTAATGCTGCTGGCCGAACACCTTCGTAAGCGCCAACCAACTTGGGAAGAGGTAGCCGCACGGTTCAAATTCGAGTTTGTCGTCACTCCGGTAACAATGGAGGATGGCGAGTTCGATGCGGACCTGTATGAAGCACAACGCGACAGCGTTGTTGCTTTGCGGGAGGGTGTCCTCGGAGCAGTCATTCAACACGTCTGCAAAGAGTCCATGGAGATCCTGGAAACCCTCGACAAGAAGACAACCGGGAGCCAATCGGGCGAAGTGAAGGTTAACCCCCGAACTGTCCGTCGTGCTCAAGCGATGTGTGTGAAGCTGAATTCCCTGGCTTTCATTCACCCGCTTATCCGTCCCCTCCATGACGCCCTGAAAAGCGAAATGGACAAGGTGCCGGCTAACGGTTTCCTTACTGGTGGTGAATTCCAAAATCTGCGGGAATGCCTGAAGTCTCTGCGTGACCAGACCATCGTTTGGGACCGCTTGAAGAATGGCCAACCCCTGATCCAGGTAGCAACCACTGCTGCTTTGAGCAACATCACTCAGCAAGCTCCTGCGACTGCTCAAGCCAATCTTGGGCAAGCCCAGCAAGCAACTTTGAACCAGCCTGCTTCGACCGCTTCGGCGGCCGCGGCGTCCATGCCTGCAACGTCGGTTGCGAGCACTGTACAGGCTGGCGCTGCTGCACCTGCAGCAGCTGTAGCTCAAACCACCGCAACTCCGGTTGTTGTGGCACAAGCTACTGACGAAGAGGACGAAACCACGGTCCCGGACGCGGTTGAGTCCACGCCTGTTGTGCATGAGGAGCCGAAACCGGCTCTGTCGCAGAACTTCGCGCTGTTCCTCTAAGCAATACCTCCCTCCCACCCCTGACGGGCCACCACACCCCGTCAGGGGAGTGGTGCGCCCTATGGAGCGCACTATGCAAGTCGATCTCTTTGGTGAACCCATCCTATCCAACCCCATTCAACCCTCCTCGGAGGCGGATGCACCGGTGGATTTGTTTGGAGTAGCCATCAATCAATCAACCGCAGTTGAGAAACCCAAAGCAGTTCGAAAGGCCCCAACTAGGCTGGTAATCGACAGGAAGGCCCTCTGGTCCTCCTCCGGTTATTTGCCTGGCGTGAAAGAGTTGGATGAGGATGATGATTTGTCGGATGCACTCTCGACGTCGGATACCCGTTCAGACAATTCCACGATCGAGCGCCTGGAGAAGGCTCTCGGAATGGCACCGGTCATCAAAGATGGCAAGTGGCAAACCGACGAGCTCGGATACCAGTACCGCCGAGTAGGCAAGCCGTTCAAGGGGAGTCGAGTTTTCGGAAAACGAGGCTCGATGATCTGGGAACTCAATCGCCAGTTCGTGCTGACCTCCGCGAGGGATGCTCTTGAACCGGTGTTCACTGACCCCTGCTGCTGGCTCATCATCAACTCCGTCCATGTGCTCGCCATCCGGCTGCGCATGATGGAGGAGGATGAAGATCCGTATGCATGCCTGCAGGCCTTCCTGCAGGTCATGACGCAGCACGACTTCATCGATAACTCCCGAACGGGGGAAACGATCCGCAGGTTGACCAAACGGGACCAGATGCGGGAGAAGCGTGCAGCGGCACGGAAAGCAAAAGAAGAGAAACCGGTTTCCGACTCGCTCATGCGAGAGATGGAAAACGACGACTTTGATTGCGACGAGTAACTCACTGCGAACAGACCCCTGCGCCGGCGGGGCCTGAAAATTCATTCAGCCACCCTCGAGTGTGCGAACTGGGCTCCGGCTCCCAGAGGAGAAACATCATGACTCATGTTCTGAAAGCAAAGCTGACTGCTGTTGCCGATGTGGTTGTTCTGAAACTGGCTGGTGCTGTCTGGAAACTGGTGAAGGTCTTTGACCCGAGGCCGGTCCAGGAGCACTTCGCCGCGCGACCACCTGTAAACGGCGTGACATTCGGCAAAGTCTTCAGCCTCCCTCGGGAGGATGCAGGCCAGTCGATTGTTCGGTTGGGCTGGCAGCACATCAAATCGGAGAACAAGAAAACAGGGATCGTCAGCCGTAAAAAGCTGGTGAAGATCTTCAACCCTGCAAACGGCCACTTTGTGGTTCTGTGGGCAATGGGAGCAAACGAAGGTCGTCCTTTGCCCCGGGATGCCATGGCGATCGATTACGACGCTAAGTTGGCCCTGGGGATCTCCAAGAAGGAAGAGGAAGCGGAACTGATTGTTGGCGAAGCCAACCTCGGTGACCGCGAATTCTTCCATATGTACACCGACCATGACGCATCCAGTCGTAGCGCTCGCGCTCTCGGCTGGTATCTGTTCATGGCTGGTATCGGCTGGTCCGTGGGAGTAACCGTCGAAGGATTGGTTACCGCAGTGCTGCGGATGTTCTAAGCCTGAAGTGACACCGCCTCTCCCTTAGGGGAGGGCGGACGTCACCTCCAAGCATCCTCGACGAGGGCGTTTGGAGGTGGCGTCCGCCCTTTACCGAAATCGAGAGGTGAATCATGAACGGTGTATCGAACAGAGCCTACGACCTGCTGAAATCCTTCGGGAATTCTGGGCTCACACTCGAGAGCCATTTCCCCAAAGGGGTGGAAGGCAACATAGCCCGCCACACAGCGCCCAAGTTGATGTTTCCAGACTCAATGCCGCTTGAACTCGTTCGCGATCACATCGAGCGCTGGAACCGGAAGCTGCAGGGGCTGT
The DNA here is from genome assembly GCF_021213715.1 of Pseudomonas sp. CP-1. Taxonomy (NCBI): domain Bacteria; kingdom Pseudomonadati; phylum Pseudomonadota; class Gammaproteobacteria; order Pseudomonadales; family Pseudomonadaceae; genus Pseudomonas; species Pseudomonas sp. CP-1. Next base: position 12,844 of record NZ_JAJQKY010000007.1, on the reverse strand, counting down.
TTCCTGGCATGGGTTATTACGCTTTCAGTCCTGCGGACGAGATGGCGAATCCGGGGAACCACGTGCTGGTTCTCTTTGCCGATGATTCCTTCTTCAAAGCTTTTATGGGCGGCGTCCAGAAAGTCGACGTACTCACTTCGCTGTGGGACTTCGATGCCTGCGTTCGGCTGTTGCGGTAATTTCCGCGGCAGATCGGAGCGGCCAAGGGCGCGCGTGGACCTGGTCACGCTGAAGGGGGCTGAGAATCAGCCCCCTGGCGCTCAGCCCCCCGTTTTCACTGGAAGGCCAAGTCCTTGCCGGTAACCTCTAGGGCATCCCATTTGGAAGCCCTACCATGCTCGATCTTGCTGACCTCGATCACACCCTAATCTACTTCGTTTCATTCCTCGCAGCCTTCCTATCCATCCGACCAACTCTGCGTGCCGCCGGCACTTGCGGAGCGCTTTTGCTCGCCTGGACATTCGTAAAACTGGAATTGACTTTCGACCTGGCCGACCTACTGCTGAATGAAGGTACAAATCCTCAGTTCATCACCGCAGGAGTCGCGGCATTGGGTATCTTCGGCCTGGCGATCAGGGTTTCCCGCTCTCGGTGGAGAACAATGGACCGTACCCTGATCTTGGTAGCTCTGATCAGTGTTTGTCTCACCACTGCCGTTTTCCACCTCGTCCTCGTGAACCGTGTTCTTCCTCTCTGGGCAAAGGATCTCGCTTGGACGAACTACAACCTGGTTGAAGCCTCTGCAGAGTCTTTCGCCCCCAAATGTGAGCAAGCAAAAGTGACCTGCTGGCGGGGCACCGCATTCGAGGATGGGGCCTTCAAACCCGAACTTAGGGAGCAATTGAAGGGGGTTGATTCCTTTTTCAGGGCTCACCCCAAGCCATTCCCGCAAGGACATGGTTTCGGTGTGTTCAACGACCTCTCGGATGATGGCGTCGCAGCTGTGCTCTATTACCTGGACAAGGGAGAGGCACGAATCGTGATTGATAGCGCGGGCGCCACCCGGGTCCATCATTTGGTTCGAGAACTGTTCTACATGCTTTGCGGAGTCGCCCATTCGGTCTGGATTGCTGGTGCGCTGTTCCTCATCGCGTTCCACCGCCGGCGTTTCATGAAAAGGGGGGCTTCATGCTGATCGACTTCAAGGCCGAGCACACACAGTATCTTAAAGGGCGGCCGTCAGATTCTGGCTGGGTGTATACACCCGCCAACCCGAAGATGCCGGCCAAGGGGAAGTACCTGGCTGCTCACCAGGTGTTTAGCAATAACGCTCTCAACGCTGCGATCTACATCCGAAACGACGTGAATGCCGCCGGCGAGGCGATTAGTGTGCACACAGCACTCCGTCTCACGTTCTCCCATAAAGCGAAGGGCAGGTACCTACTAAATGACGACCCGGACAAGCTCAGTCTCAACCTTGGGCTCGGCGCGGTACGTGAGTTATACCGTTGGCTCTCTGACCAGCAGCCGCGGTTGGAATACGAAATAGTTCGTGCGAGCGCATCTCCAAAACGACTCCAGGGCTTCACTCTTCAGGACGGCCAGTTCGCCCGGATGCTTACTGCAACAGAGTTCGACTCGGAAGCAGTAGGTACGCTGACCATCCAGGTTGGGCTATCGGATGACGATGTGATCCATCTGCAATTTTACTGCCTTGGTTACGCCAAGCTGATCTATCCAACATTCACTGATGTGGCGATCCTCGAGCTGCTGAAAGCGCATACAAGCTCTACCGACCTGACAAGCATTCCCTTCCCAGTTTCGCATGCGAAATCGGACAACGTAGCCGCCCCCCAGCGAACGCAAGACGATGATCGTGGTGTGGCTGAGGATGAACCAGATCCAGTGAGGCTGGAGCGTTGCAGAAAGGCAATCTACGCCGTTGGGATGCAACGCTGGAAAGGCTCGAGAGATGTCATCGAATTCATCCAGGACTCTGCTCCTATCGCTCAGATGGACCGGTTAATCAAGGACGGGAACGCCGGGGAATTTACGGAGTGGAACCGCATCGCTGACATGTTCAAAAACTCCTAACTCGGACCTAGAGGCGGAATAGGGCACTCAACTCCCACTATTGGGGTATGAATGCCCAAATCCCCATTTTCGCCCGCATCAAACAGCACAACGCCGAATACCCACGCGAGCTCTTCGCTGCGAAGGAAATTAACCGGCTGCTGACCAACGTCGACTTCCCAGCTGAAAGGATCTGGCTGGACCTTCGTTTCGACCCCTCAATGACTGACCCAACTTCATCCGCTTTGGATGTGATGATGATCAGTGGGGAGGCGCACGGCATAGCTGTACTCCGCATTCAGCCCCTGTATCTGCAGCAGGACATGCAGACGATGGTGGACGAAGCAATCCCTCACGAGCTCGCACACATCCTGCACGCAATAGACGTCAAGCAGAAGGGCGAAGAGATCGGGAAGTTGCATGACGAAGACTGGCAGGAGTGGCTATTCACTCTGGCACCGAACGCTACGCCTGCCGCAAAGGTAAAGGGTACGTTCGACGATCGTCCCGTAAAGCTCAGTAAAGGAGGGCTTGCCGTCGAGTGCGAGTGTGGTGGAGATGAGGCCATCGCTGTTATCGCCGACACCACTGGCAATTCCGTGAAGCTTCAGGAAGAAGAGCTCGAGTGCTCCTCATGCAAGTTTCCATATCACCGGCTTTCCCAAGACTCTGCCCTGCCTGAGGGCATCGCCTCGGACCTGAAATTCCTCGAGGGAATCAAATGTATCAAGCTGCACCATCCCAACCTACAGCGCTGAGTCAGGCCATTGCCGGACTCACTCACTATGATCCCATCAGGATCGGGAGCGACAGCCGCGGCCAAACCGTGGACTGGGTGCTGGCAAAGTCCAGCAACTTTAACGTCCTCTTCGAAGGGGCAAGCGGCGCAGGCAAATCCCATACGATTCAAAATCTACTTGCGCGTGTCTACAGCCGTGGCATGACATTCCACGTCCTGGACATCAAAGGCGACTTCTCCTACGAGAGTTTCGAAAAGGCTGGTCTCAGCCACCTGGTTCGGCCGGAAGACTTCAACGACATCACGTTCAACTACTTCGAGGGCGGCAGCTCCCTCAACCCACTCCAAGTCCCGAGGACGAAAGAGGGGGGTGGGGTACTGATGACAGTCGAAGGTATGAAGCAGTTGGTGAAGGTTTTTGCACCGAATACCGGCAAGCGGCAATTGGACTACCTCGAAGAGATTCTGAACGAGGTTTACCGCAAAGCCGGAATTTCCCAGGACGACATTGAGTCCTGGATCAGACCTTCCCCGACCTTAGATCAGGTCCTTGATGAGATCGATCTCGTGTTCAACTCCATCTCGGCCAGCATGGATTCGGGGTCGGTATCCGACATCATGAAAGCCTATGGCCAGGCCAAGTCGAAGGCAGAGAAGGCCATCGTCAAAATGAAGGCGGATGGCAAAGATCCATTAGAGATCGAGGACAAGGTCAACGAGATCCTTGATGACTTGGAAGGAGTCCTGCATGGCTACGCCAAAAAGCATCTGGATTTCCAGGCGCTGCAGAACAAGTCCACTGGCAACGGAACGTTCTGGGAGTTCTGGTCCAAGGATTCCCTTTTTGGCTTGCGCAGCATCATCCAGGGCATGGTGAAATCCCGTCTATTCACTGGTAACCCTTCAAAATCACAGGCGGGCAAAATCAACCGATACGTCCTGACCGATATCTCGTCTGAACACCAGCAGATCATCATGCGTATTGTGGCAAGTCGTGTCTTTGCAATGGGAGTTATGGATACTCGAAGGTCTGGTCTCTTCAATCCCGAGTACCCAAGCCACATCCTGATCGCGGACGAAGGGAAGCACGTCAAACAAATTTCGTCCTCGCCTCTGAGTCCAGTGAACCGAATTGCGACCGAGGGACGCGGTTACGGTGTGGGTGTTTGGGCTGGGGTTCAGCAGCCAGACCAGGTCACTCCGGACCTCCTGAAAAACGTCTCAACCTACTTCCTTCTCAAGACCCCCGAGACGACTTACGGTGAAGTAAGTCGGATGTTCGGGGTCAAGCCTTCGCTTCTGAAGCAACTGCAGAACCGGCAGAACGTACTCTTCAGCGCAGGGGACGCCTTCACTCTAGTAACCCACTTTAAGGAGTAGTAGGGATGAAGAAATATGCTCTGCTTCTTTGCCTAACCCTGACTGGGTGCACTGGTGGCAAAACCATACTCCCGGTCACCGCGGCGGACATTCAGGACCGCAGCCTTATACTCGGGGCTCAGCAGGCTGTTCAACGAGGGCAGTACCAGGAGGCAGAGCAGCTCCTCTCCAAGTACGTCTATAGAACGGACAAGGGCGATCTGAAAATCCAGTTCTGGGGGCTCAACGGAGAGAGCAGGAAAATCGCAATCGACACTGTGATTTCTCTCCTCTGGGAAACCGGGAGGGACCAGACGCTGGCTCAGTTCGCAAAAGAATACCTTTCGGGAGACGAGTACAAGGTCACTATGTGCCGACTCTCGGAACGGCAGGCGCATTATCCGGAGGCGTATGCCTGCTGGAACAACCTCGGCCATGAAGACAGAGCGGAGAGGACTATTCGCACTGAGGCTGCCCTTCGCATTCTCGGGACCGAATGAGCAGCATCAAGTGATTTGAGTTTCGCATGCTAAATCGGGCGGTCAATCACCGCCCGATTCCTCTTCTGCGCCACCATCTCGAGTGGGGCGACGAACTTGAATTTTGTAGTTCGCCATACCCCAACGGTCGACAACCCCGGGTAGGAGCTCTTGCAGGGTTTCCTTGTCTAGCAATACGCAAGCATTGAAGTTGATCACCCCAATCTTCACATCAAACAGGCCCGATGGGCTGTCATGATGATTGTAGCTATGGAGCAAAAGCCCCATACCCTCGAGGGTCTCCAGCATCACCGGAATAGCAGGGTGGGTGAAGGTACGGGTATCAACTCCCATCTGAAGCTGACGGCTCAACTCCAGCGGCAAATGTGAGCCGATCGACTCAAGGATTCGTGACATCGGAATGATGACGAACTCCATGGCGTCCTTCGTCCAACCCTCTGCTTCTCCAGTCGCCCGGAACTTGTTGATGTTGGCTTCGCCGACAAATTTCAGGATGGCCTCCCTGATCAGTTCCTCAGTCTGGGAGCTTTCCTTGGCTGCGCGAATACCATCTTGCTTCTCTGCACGGATCACGAAACCGTCAGCGTGTCTCAGCGCTTGGACCAACTTCTCAACGCGCGGGCCAGAAGAAACCGGAAGCATTGCAGGATGGTGGTAGTAGCGCAGCGCAAGGGTGAGTACGTTCTGATCCTCCGGCTGGAGCTTCGCGAACTCCGGCATCTGACGCACGATGTAAGCGCTGTAAGTGTTGTGGTGTGTTGCGTCCTTGTTCTTAACCCACTGGCCAGGCGCCTTCTCGGCATATGCCAATAACTTATCCAAGTCATGAGACAGCCCAGCGAGATAAGCGAGAGGTTCCTGCACATTCTGGCGCTTCAGATAGGACAAGACCTCCTTGGCGATGGCGAGGGAATGCTCGCGTAACGTGGCATCGGCATGGTGAGCGCCGACACTGGCTGGGACTGTGGGATGAGCAGCTAGTAACTCATGCACGGCCAGTTCGAGGTGTTCAATGGGCGTCGACGGCTCCCGGCTCAGAGCTACCTGTTTTCGGTTGCATCGGAAGAAGCGTTGGTTGTAGGGGTTGAGGTCTGTTACCCCTCCAATTTCCTCTCCGGTTCGAGGGTCCTTGTTGTTCCTGAGCAGGATCATCATGGTCGATCCTGGAATAGAGCATTCGTACTCGAAGGGATCGTCGCTCACCGCAGTGGCTTCAGTCGAAGTGTTCCGCGGTCGGAAATACCTGGAAGCTGCAACCCTGGCAATGGTGTAGACCATAGCGGCCGCGAAAATGCAGTGCAGCACTTCTACCAGGACTGCAACCAGCGTCCCTACGTAACCACCAGATGCGATGAGCTGAACCACTGCATGAGGCTTGAACATGTAGAAGTGGGGCGACAGGGCTTCAGCCTGGAAGTCCAATGCCTTATGCGTGGATTCTAAGTAGGCCGCATAGCCCAGGATGACAACTGCAATCATGACGATCAGGGCAACAACCCCAGATGAGGCTTTGACCTTTGGTGTAGAAGCGGACATGACTATCTCAACGTGGTGAACACAAGATCACGATGCAGGTTTTAAAAAAGATTTTCCAACCAAACCCCGGATTTGGAGCACTGCCTTCCCACTATTGAGGTAACAGAAGCCTCTATGGGACTCCGCAGTGAAAAAATCGATCCTCATCCTGGGCGTCAGCCTCCTGAGCCAGGGCGCCTACGCTTCCGCCTTTGATGATTCTCACCTCGCGCGGAGCGAAACTCTCTCACCGTTCGATCGCACTTATGAAGCCGGCAGGGCGCAGCAGGTGATGCAGCCCATCGACTACAAGCGGTCTACGCAAACGCCTTCAGCACCTGCGGCAATGATCGACCTGTCGATCGATAACCCCGTTGCCTCGGTAGAAGAAACAGAGACCGAACGGCAATACAGGAAAACTCTCGAAGACCTGGAACGAAACCGCCAGGCCCTGACTGCCGCACGTAGCGAAGCAGAACGCAATCTCATCGCTGCGCAGAAGACGGCGATCGAGGCTGCTGCAAAGCGTAAGCAGGATCTGCTGGCGCAAGAGGCCGAGATTCGTAAAGCCCTGGAACTGAACCGAGCGGCGCAGTCGAAGGCTGATCAGGTACAGGTCGCACAGCTCACGGACATCGAACAGATCCGCACAGAAAGCAAACAGCTTCTCATGCTGGCCGAGAACAACGCGGAGATGATCGAAACGGCTGCTCGCAAACGAGTGACCCTGGAGCGGGTAGACCCGACCGTGGTGATCAACGAACCGGTTGAGGCCGAATACCAAGGGGCAACTCTGAAGGAGATTGTGGAAGGGATCATGCCGGTCGGATGGCGTGTGAAAACAGCCTTCTACAACAAGCCTGAGCTTGAGACCCGCCGCTACGAGTTCATTTCCACTGACGCCCGTGACATCGCCCTGCGCAAGCTCACGGCTTCCGTCCGGGACGCCCGTGTTCGCTACCAGTATTTCTGGGACCTGACTGACGAACAGGGAAATCCGTCTCCCATGATCCTGATCACCGACCGCCCGAACTAAGGCAGCCACACCCATGAAGATGAAATCCATTGCCCTGGCTCTGCTGGTTGCCACCGGCCTGTTGGGATGTACCAGCAGCTTCGACATTTCCGAAGAAGCGAAAAATGCCCCCCTGCGACCCGAAGCGAAAGATGCTCTTCAGGCTGCCCGGGGTAACACTTTCGTACGCGAGATCAGGACTGAAGATATTGCGAAAGCCCGGCCGATTTTCCTAACGGCACAGAGCAAGCCGCTTCGAAGCGTGCTGCAAGACACGCTGCCTGGGTACGCGATCATTCCGAAGGGCAAAGTCAACCTTAACGATCCAATCGATGTAGCTGCTGCTGGGATGACCCTTGCAGATTTCATCGAATACATCGAAGGGACCCGAGACCTGAACATCGAGATCGTAGGAAAGCGTGTAATCGTTAGCGACTTCGAAACCCGCGAGTGGAACCTTGCCACTTTTGCGTCGACTCGGAACGTCAACAACGTCATCGCATCCACTCAGACTCGGGGTGCTAAAGCAGGCGACGACGATTCCAACAACCAACAAGACTCCAACGTCTCGACTGGCACAACCATCGGTCTGCAACTCTCTGAAGATGAGTGGCTGAAAGTGATGGAAGGCGCTCGGACGATTATCGGTGCCGAGAAAGAGTCTGATAAAGGTAGCCGTGGTCGCACGCAGGGTTCTGCAGGTGCATCGAGTGCGGCTGTCGGTGGAAACAGCAACGGCAGCAGCAACAATAATGGCATGACGAGCGGTTTGAACTTCGATGCGCCCTCGCCAGCAGATTTCGGTCTCCTGACCTCGAGCGAAGAAATTGAGCCCTACATCGAGGGGATTCGCTCCGTTGGCATTATCACCGCCGGCGGCAAGCCCTCGAAAATGAAAATCCTCGACCGCTTCCTCAAGCGAGCGATCGGCGAAGCCACCAAAATTGTGAACGTGCAAGTTGAGGCCTACGACGTCATCCTCAACAACGACAAGCAGAAAGGGATCGACTGGGATCTGCTTGTTAAGAGCACAGTAAACGGTAACCCGCTGGGACTTCATTTCTTCAACACGAAGACTGAAACCACCGACCCTTTCTGGAATGTCCAAGGAACCTACGAATCTGAGCATGTCAAAGCCGATGTTCTGATCCGATTCCTGGAAACCTTCGGTCGAGTTGAGCTCACCGACCAGCCCAACATTACGGTCCGGAATGGTGTCCCGGCCCAAATCTATGCGGGCGAAGAACTCACCTACATTGTTGACGTCGAGCAATCCCAAGATGAGTCGGGCAACGTAACCGTTACCCCGAAATTGGGCCGCTTGAAAGTCGGCGTGACCCTTAGCGTGACTGTGCGGGTGCTCGATAACGACCAGCTCCTGGTTGATATCTGGCCGGTGATATCGAACCTGAGTGGCAACGACACGATCGCCATCGGTGATTTCCAGTTCGAAACTCCTCGTGTGAATCTCAAGGAGTTCAGCACACAACTGATCACAAGTTCTGGTCGCGCAGTACACCTTGGCGGTCTCATCACCAAAAAGATGAACCAGGCTCTCCGCCATTTGCCTTGGCAGAATCTGGTCACCAAAGCAGTGCTGAACCCTCTTACCCAGGACATCAACAATCAACTCGACAGACGTGAGCTGGTCCTGGTTGTCACCCCCACATTGGTGGAGGGTGCTCTCTAATGAATCAGTTGCTTCTTGGCGTACCAATCCAGATTGGTGGCGAAGAGGTCATCATCTGCCGTGACTCCATCGGCTCGCAGGCGCTCAGCAGCTCCCGCGAGTCGGAGGTGTATACCATCATTGAGGGGCCACGCGAAGACGGCCGGCCAGCGATCTACATCGACGAAGATGAACTAAAGTCGATGCGAGAGTCGTACCCGGGCATTAACGTGTATGGACTCTGGCAGCTCCTGTTCGCCAACAACCTCGTTCCTCTGGGGAACGAGGTTATTATTTTCCCCATGGGTCCTGACCGCGGGCTTTATCTGCGGTTGGACTCTAGTACGGATGTCCATAAGCCTTCGAGCATCCTGAGCTCTTCTGAGTTTGTAGATAATTTCATCCCTGAGTGGATGGACTACGACCTCTCAAATGCTTCTCGCATTAGTCTTGATAATCTTGATCTGGTGTTACCCACCAGTCCGGCATATACCCGACAAGAACTATTCGAAAAGCAAAGGCACGATCAAACCAAACGCTGGTATATGGTCGCAAGCATCTGCGGCCTGATGCTGATCGCCACACTTGTATATAACTACGGCATGTACACGCTGTATAACGCTGATATGGCGGTCTATAAAACCAAGCAAATTCAAAGAGACGAGTTAGACACCAAGATTGGCGAGCTACTGCGTGAACGACTGGATAAGTGGCCGGACAACTCTGCTGAGCTCGGCAAGATCAGTGAGCTGGTTGCTTACGATAACAACCTTGAAACTTCACCTGATGGTGAAACTCATGTCGGGTTCACGACGCTGCACCAATTTGTAACGAGCAAATACTTGCCATTCGATCCGGCTGAGAAAGTCCGAGGCATAGTTTCGGAATTCACTCCCCACCTGAATTACGTCATTCGAATTGACCCTTCGGAAATTGGCGGGAGCGACAACCAATGATTATCAAGCGCTCAAAACTGTCTATTTCAACCTTTGGCTTTTCGAATCTGATGTTGATTGTCATTGCAGCCGTGGCAGTTGGCGCCGTTCGATTCAGCATGACCATGGGGGAGAGCCGCACTCTCCCAAGAGACTTCGATCAGATCGATGCAGTAATTGAAACTTCAAGACAAGACGTTCAGCGGTATACGGAGCTAGAAAAGCTTCCGAAACTCGTGACCTCTTGGAAAAAGGCTACTGCATCATTTGAACTCGATGGGCTCAAGTTCGAAACCTTCGACGCGAACAATTCTTCGGAGATGGGGAATACTTATTCAGGCCCGCTAAAAGGCTGGCCGGGCCAAGTAATAGGCGATCCGCAGGTAGTGATATCAAGTGTGCGGTCGCTTCAAAAGGAAATTCCCCTATATCTCTACGATTACTCCATTGCGAACGGAGTGATGAAACTTAACTTTGTAGTCGTGGGTACCTGATTATGAAAAATCTTGTCATCGGCACTCTTATGGCAGCTCAATTTGTGCTCCCTATCTATGCTCTTGCAGATGCGGACGATGCAGACACTCATCGTGACCGCAGTCGGAAGATTGGAGACATGGAGTACAAGCGCGATCAGCTGAAACTTCAGGCTGAAATGGCTGACTCCTACAAGAAAATGTCGGATGCCGGCTTCATTGTGGACGAAAGTGGCTCTCCACTGGGTGTAACAGATATCGCAACTCTGGGTAAAGAGGTGCGCAAGGCAGGCACTAAACCCGATAAAGCTGACCTCCCGTTCGGTCAAAACCCAGTCATCCCCAATGCCGCACCGTTCATGCTCGACCAGCCTACGTTAGGGATGAGCGGACCAAATGGACAGGCTGCTCCAGGCGGTCCAGTCCAGCCTGGCTCCTCTCAGAAAAACGTCCCCGACGACGATGAAGACAAGGCCAAACACTTTCTGGCGCTCCTCGAGGTTCGGGCTGACTCGATCGTAGTAATGACCAGCCAAGGGCGCCGAATCGTACGCAATGGCGAAAAGGTCAACGACTACACACTGCAGCGATTTGGGCTCGACAAGGCAGTTTTCAAAGGTCCTGACGGCACTCGGGAACTGGTAATCGATTGGACCAAATCCAAACGCTATGCGGACGACTGACCATGAGCAATAACATCCAGGGGATTCAACGAAAGATCCTGCGGAATCTGGTTGAGGCGGGGAAAATCACGCAACAGCAAGCAGATACGCAGCCAGTATCCGAAGTCATCGAGCAGGTTGTTCCCGACATCCTCCGCGTCTGCAAGGACGACGAAGCAGTTGCCCATGCGATCGGCAAGGCGCTCGGCCGTGAAGTGTTCTTCGAGCTGGAGGAAGGGCTCTCGATTACTCAGGGCCCTGAAGGGGAGCCATGGTTCATTTACGGTAACACCATCTTCATGGCCAATCCGTTCCACAAACGGATGCACGAGCGTGCCACAGGGTTCGCCAGGACCAACAACATCCACCAGCCGAAGGTTGGTGTGGTGAGCCTGACCCGCTTGGAAGCGATCAAGGCGATCGAAACTGAAGATGACGATAGCGCGGTCCATGACAGCGAGCAGCTAAAGGCCCGCGCGACACAGCGAGTTGAAGACCTGGTGCGCGAGGCGGCAAAACTCAATGCCTCGGATATCCACCTTCAGCCTACACAAGGTGATCAGGTTCAAGTCCGGTTGCGAATCGACGGCGAACTTCTGACTCGCAAGCTCTACACGTCCAAAATTCACGAGGCCATTTGCCGAGTGATCATCGAGAACAACTGCGGCCTTACCCTGGAACTGAACGCAGCCCAGGATGGGAAGTTTGATTTCGCGGTCTCGACCCATAAGAAAATCAACCTGCGGGTTAGCACGCTTCCTGTCACCAAGGGCTCGGAGAGTACCCCCAAGGTCGTGGTTCGTCTATTGGGCAACGACACGAGTTTGGCCAACCTGGACAGACTGGGCATGTCAGCCGAAAACAAGGCGCTGCTCCGTCGGTTGGGTGAGGCCCCCAATGGCTTGATCATCGTTACAGGCCCTACTGGCTCAGGTAAGACCACAACTCTCAATGCGATGCTTCTGGACATCTATGGCCAGGACCCGAACCGGAACTACCACACCATCGAAGAGCCGGTGGAGATCCAGCATGAGGGCATGTCGCATACCGAATGCGGTAAGCACTTGTCGTTTGCTACCGCTCTCCGAGCGTTGCTACGACAAGACCCCGACGTGATCTTACTTGGCGAGATCCGCGACAACGAAACCGCCGAGTACGCTTTCAAAGCCGGCCAAACTGGTCACCTGGTCTTGACCACCTTGCACACAAACAATGCCCACGAGTCGCTGGATCGCCTCGGCAGGATGGATATTCCGACAGACATTATCGCAACCAACACGCAAGCCATCATGGCCCAGCGTTTGGTCCGCAGCCTCTGCAAAAGCTGCAAAGTCGAATACCTCTTCCGGTCTGATGAGAAGCGATTCGCCTTGTATGGCTCGAACCCGGTGTTTGGCAGCAACGGCGATCTCAAGCTCTATCGAGCAAACCCCAAAGGCTGTCAGGTGTGTAACAACGGATCGCACCAATCTGGCGGATTGAAAGGGCGGCGCGGTGTCATCGAGGTACTCGAGCTTACGCCGGAAATTCAGGAGGCCATTTTGAATGGAATCTCCCCCAGTTTGCTGAGACGCTCCCAAATCGCAGAAGGGACCTTCAAGGACCTCTGGGACGATGGTTTGCGCCTAGTGTTCGAAGGTGTGATCGGGTTCGAGCAGCTCGAAAAAGAGCTACGGCCCTACCTCTCGGATCGAGTTGGCGCACCGAAGAATCGACATGAGAAAGCGGGTATTCGCCCCATCCGCGAAGCGAGCACTTCATCGTTGGTGCCACAGCTGTAACCGCCAGGTCCATCCCAGGAAAAACACAGAGAAAGGAATAGATCAATGATCGAACGTAATACCAAGCGTGTGCGCCAGAAGGGCTTCACCCTGATCGAGCTGGCCATCGTGCTGGGGGTCATCGCGATCCTGACTGCTTTCTTCCTGCCGGGCATGCTCAAGGCGCGTGAAGACTCCAAGCTG